>NZ_JBSHGZ010000009.1:0-119749 GCF_053618075.1 Embleya sp. NPDC055664 | reverse complement strand
TTAAACTACACCTTTTTTTTTTTTTTTTGTTTTTTTTTTTTTTATGTTTGTGGGTTGGGGTTGGGCCGGGGGGGGGCCAACCCCGCCCGCCCCCCGCGGGCCCTAACTTTTTAGGTTTACCCCCCCGGCTGTGTTTCGTCGAGTGCCACCGGCGTCGAGCGAGACCGGTGGACATATCGAACCGCCGGACCGTCGGCCCGAGTTGCGGTGGGCGTCGGAGTCCTGCGGGAGCGTGCGGGAACCACGATGCAACGGGCGGGGGTTCGGCCATCCACGGGCGGCGGTCGGCCGGTTGAACAACGGGAGAACTTCTGGTCCGGACCCGTTATTGTTTTGTTATATAAGGTGTCGAGGGTCACCCGTGCCTATGTGCGGGCCTTCCGCGACCGGCACCTGCGCGGCCGGTTGGGGGATCTGCTCGACCGACCGTCGAAGGCGTATCCGGAGGTTCGGTTCGTCGGGTAGTGGGGCGATGCGACGCGGGCGATGAGTTCCGCCGCCCGCGAGGGTCCATCGGGAAAGGGGTGGGAACAGGCATCGGGGCCGACAACGGTTTCGAGCGTGGTGTCGAGAAGGGTGTGTGCGATGTCCGAGAGCACGGTTCTGCGAGAGGGCATTGTTTTCGGCGAGTCCGCGCGATGGCACGCCGGGCGGGCGTGGTTCGCCGACTGGGGTACGGGCGAGATCATTGCGGTCGATCCGGAGGGGGTCGGCGAGGTGGTCGTGCGGGTGCCGTTCCCGTCCCTGCCGATGTGTTTCGACCGGGCCGTGGACGGGCGATTGTTGATCGTCTCGTCGAGCGAGGCGCGGGTGGTGACGCCGGAGCCGGACGGTACGTTCGCGACGTACGCGGATCTGAGCACGGTCGGCGGCGGGTTCAACGAGATCGTCGCGGACGGACGGGGCAACGTGTTCGTCAACGGCGCCGACTTCGACCCGATGACCGGGGAGGCGCCGCGCCCGGGGTTTGTCGCGGTGATCACCGCGGACGGGTCGGTACGCCGGGTCGCGGGCGGCGTCGAATTCCCCAACGGTATGGCCGTGACCCCCGACGACACGACGCTGATCGTCGCCGAGTCCTACGCCAACCGCCTCACCGCCTTCGACATCGACGCCGACGGCGGCCTGTCGCGCCGCCGGGTGTGGGCCGACCTCGGCACGGGTGTCCCGGACGGGATCTGCCTCGATGCGCAAGGGACCGTCTGGTACGCGGACGTCCCGAACAAACGGTGCGTCCGGGTCCGGGAGGGCGGCGAGGTGACGGCGACGCTCGACCTGGACCGGGGCTGCTTCTCCTGCGTGCTCGACGCCGACGGGCGCACTCTGTACATCGTCGCCACCGAATGGCGCGGCATGAGCGACCCGACGGCCGGCCCCCGAACGGGCCAACTGCTTGCGGCGCCGGTGTCCACGGCAAGGGCGACGACTTAGAGTTACCGAATGATTTTTATCGTGGTGAAGTTCCCGGTGAAGCCCGAGCACGCCGAGGATTGGCCGCAACACGCCGCGGCGTTTACCGAGGCCACGCGGGGTGAGCCGGGCAACCTGTGGTTCGAGTGGTCGCGCAGTCTCGACGATCCGACCACATACGTCCTGGTCGAGGCGTTCCGGGACGACGCGGCCGCCGCGCACGTGAACTCCGACCACTTCAGGGACGCGCTGGAGCGGTTCCGGCCGCTGATTCGGCACACGCCCGAGATCGTCAGCACGGTGATCCCGGACGCGAGCGGGTGGAGCGCGATGGGCGAACTGCAGATCGACTGAGGCCGGCCGGCGCTCCGGACCGCCCGAGGGCGCCGGACGTCCGTAGCGGATGTCCGGCGCCGGGCCTGTCGGTGAACACGCGCTGGCTAGTGCAGGACCTTGAGGCCCACCACGCTGCCGACGATGCCCGCGAGCAGGAGCAGCTTGACGACGGAGAACGCCTCGCCGTCGAAGACCATCGCGTAGGTGACGGTCAGGACCGCGCCGATGCCCACCCACACGGCGTACCCCGTGCCCACCGGCAGATCGCGCAGCGCGTAGGCGAGGCCGCTCATGCTGGCGGTCAGCGCGACGCCGAAGACGACGGTCGGCCACAGGCGGGTGAAGCCGGCGGACTTGCCGAGGGCCGTCGCCCAGACGGCTTCCAGGACACCGGAGACGATCAGCACGATCCAGGCCATGACGAGCACTCCCTGACACCGTCTTGTCCTGACCGGGTACGGCGTGCCTCGTCCGGGAGCCGGTTCGGGCTCCGTGAACCACTCTCGCACGCCCGCGACGGCGCACAAAACAACCGCCGCGTCCAGTCCCGGCCGCCGTCGGTGACCGGGATCACCCGGCGGGGGTCGGGGTGCGTGGGGGAGGTCCGGGCCGGCGTCGGGGAGCGCCGGTACGGTCTGCGGCATGGACATCACCTCCACGCCATGCCCCGAGCCCCTGCCCGGACGGGTCGGCCATGTGGCCGGGATCGAATCGCTCGTGCTCGACGGGCGCCGGCTCTGGTTCGGCTTCGACTACCAGAGCGACATGGTCGTCTCGCCGCTGATCGAGGACCCGCAGGTCATGGCGGCGTTCGCGAGCGCGTATCTGCGGCAGACCGACGGCGAGCACGACGCGGCCTACTGGGCCGAGCTGGTGGACGCGGCGGTGACGCTGTCCGGCCTGGTCCCGGACGACGTGCACCGGGAGTTCGAGACGGCGCGGCTGCGGGCCGAACTGCCCGAACCCGGGAGCCACCTGCTCTATCTGTTCGACGCGGTCGCCGGGTGGGACGAGTCGCGGTCGTTGCCGGCGGAGGTGCGGGAGGCATACGAGCGGCTCGGGTTCGACGAGGACGACGTCAACGACTGCGTCGATCACTGCCTGGAGGCGATCCGGGGAGGCGGGGCCGGGGCGGACGAGTGCACGGTCGTGCGCTTCCATCTGTCCGCGGCGGTGCCGGCGTTCCCGGGCAACTGGGCGGTGATTTTCGGGCCGATGGGCGAGCGCGTCGCGAAGGGGGTCTGAGCGGCGCGGGTCAGCGGGGGATCAGGCGCATCGGGAGGGTGCGCGGGGTCAGCACGCTGCGCGGGACGGCGCGAACCGGCGTGGCGGAGGCCGGGCGCAGTCGCCAGCGGGCGGCGATGGAGGCCAGGGCCAGGACGCTCTCGGTGAGCGCGAAGGTGTCGCCGATGCACTTGGTGGGGCCGGCGCCGAAGGGCACGAACGCGGACCGCGACCAGGCGCCGGGAGCGGTGCCGTCGGCGTACTCGCGTTCGGGGCGGAAGAGTTCGGGCTCCGAGTGGAAGTCCGGGTGCCGGTGCAGGATGTACGGGCTGAACACGAGGGTGCTGCCGACGGGGAGTCGGCGGCCGGCGAGGTCGACCGCGCGGGTGGTGGTGCGGGGGAGCACCCAGGCGGGCGGGTACAGGCGCAGCGCCTCGCGCACGACCCGGCCGGTCCATGCCAGGCGGGGCAGGTCGTCGGGGCCGGCGACGCGCCCGTCGAGGACGGCGTCGACCTCGGCGTGCAGGGCGCGCTCCGCGTCGGGGTGGCCGGCGATCAGGTGCAGGGACCAGGCCAGCGCGGAGGAGGTGGTTTCGGCGCCGGCCAGGATCAACACCGCCACCTGGTCGTGCAGTTCGCTCTCGCCGAGCGCGCCGCCGTCGTCGTCCCGGGCGGCGAGCAGGCGGGCGAGCAGATCGCGGCCGGCCGCGCCGTCGGCCCGGCGGTCGGCCACGATGCGCGCCACGTGGGCGCGCCAGCCGGCCAGGCCCCGGCGGTAGCGGCGGCTGCTCGGGGTCGGCACCGCGTCGACGGCGGGAAGCAGGGCGCGCAGGTAGACGCCTTTGAGGAACGTGTCCAGGCTGTCGCGCAGTTCGGCGATGTCGCGGTCGTCGATGCCCGAGCCGAACAGGGTGCGGACGGCCACCGTCGTGGTGAGCGCGAACATCTCGTCGACCATGTCCACGGTCGTGCCCGGCCGCCACCGGTCCAGCGCGACGCCGATCTCATGCCCCATCGCCGTCGCGTAGCCGGGCAGGTGCTCGGTACGGAACGCCGGTTGCATCAGCAGGCGTTGGCGGCGGTGGTCGGCGTGCGGGCAGGTGGCCAGGCCGTTGCCGAGGGCGGCGCGGGAGCCCTCGTAGAGCGGGCCGACGCGGTCGAACGTGCGGCCGTCGCTCATCACTTGGCGGGCGATTTCGGGGTGGCACAGGACGAACGCGGGGCGCGGGCCCAGGCGGATCTCGACCAGGTCCCCATGCGCGGGCAGTGAGTCGAGGAAGCGCAGCGGCGCGCGGAGCAGGTGCGGGAGGTGCCCGGCCACGGGCCAGGCACCGGGAGCCCGACCGGCGCGGGCGATCGGCGCCGGGTCGCGGGGCGGGTGGGGGGCCGTGGTCATGGGGCACTTCCCTGGGGGATTCGGCGCGGATTCGACTCGGCTCGTGCCGTGCGGTGTCCTACCCATTCCAGCAGCGCCGCATCGCGGATCGGGGGAGGCGTCGGGGGACGGCGGCGTGTCGGGTGTGCCCGCGTGGGTGCGGACCGAGGATCCGCGCCGCGTCCACCCGGCGCGCCCCGGGGTCGGCGCCGGGGGTTCGCCGGGGTGTCCGGCGCCGGGGATGCCGCCGTGGCGACCCCCGGCCGACCGGCTGCCAGGGCGAGTTCGGGAAATCTACCGTCGGGACATGACCAAGAAGCGCACGGCATCGCACGACGGTGCCCAGTCCCGGTTCGCCAAGTCTCCGTTCGCCACGCCTCGAATCGCCAAGCCCACGTTCGCCAAGTCTTTGTTCGCCGAGGCCCGTTCCGCCAAGCCCCCTTTCGCCCGGCCGCTGTTCGCCCGGCCGCTGTTCGTCCGGTCCACCGGCCGCCGGATCGTGGTCGGCCTCGCCCTCGCCGGGCTGTTCGTGGTCCCCCTCGCCGGCGGCGCCCGGGCCGACACCCTCGCTGCGCCGGACACCGTCGTCGCCGCCGACGCGCGCGGACGCGGCACGCTCGTGGACGTCGTGGACCTGCGCACCGTGTCCGCCGCCGAGGCCGCGCGGGCGCTCGCCGACGACGGATGGGACGCCGGCGCGATACACGACGACGTCGTACTGCGCCGCCTCGTCTACCGCACCGTCGACGCGCACGGGCGCCCCACCACCGCGACCGGCCTGCTCGCGTTGCCGGTCCACGGCGAGCGGCGGCTGCGCGTGGTGTCGTACACGCACGGCACCGAGCTGTACCGCGGCGACGCGCCGTCGACCAGCGACGAGACCTGGGGCATCGCCCCGGCGCTGACCTACGCCTCGGCCGGATTCCCGGTCACCATGCCGGACTATCTCGGCCAGGGCGAGGGACCCGGCCCGCACCCCTGGATGGACATCCCGTCGGAGACCACCGCGTCGCTCGATCTGCTGCGCGCGGCCCGCGAGTTCATCGGCCGGCACGGGCACACGACGGCGCGCGAGGTGTACGTCAGCGGCTTCTCGCAGGGCGCGTCGGCCGCGCTGGGGCTGGCCCGGGCGCTGCAATCCGGCGCCGATCCGTGGTTCCGCATCGGCGCGATCGCCCCGATCAGCGGTGCGTACGACTTCGGCGGTGTGCAACTGCCCGCGCTGCTCGGTCGCGAGTTGGCCGACAAGCCGAGCGTGCTCTACAGCGCCCTGCTCCTGGTCGCCTACAACCGTCTGCACCACATCTACGACACCCCGGCGGACGTCTTCCGGAAGCGGTACGCGGACACCATCGAGGGTCTGCTCGACGGCTCGCACCGGGACGAGGAGATCCTGAAGGCGACCCCGGACTCCCTCGACGAACTGCTGACCGAAGAGGGCCGGGCGCTGCTCACCCGACCCACCGGGGCACTGGCCGCCGCGTTGCGGGAGACCGACGCGGTGTGCACCGACTGGCGGCCCCGGGTGCCGGTCCGGCTGTACGTGGCGGCCGGGGACGACGAGGCGGCGCCCGCGAACACCGCGCACTGCCGGGCGGCGATGCGGGCCAAGGGCGTGGACGTCCGGGTGACCCGCTTCGGGGCGGATGTCGACCACGCCGGCTCGAATCGGCTGGGCACGGCCGCCGCGCTGCGCTGGTTCCGGGAACTGGCCGGTCGAGCGGGGTGACCGCGCGGGCCGTCGTCGTGTGGGGCCCGGGCCGTTACGCCTGGCCCGTTTCGAAGCGCGTGATCAGACCGTCCTCGACCGTGAAGCGCCAGGTGGTGCGCATCTCGCCCGAGGTGTCGTTGCGGTAGTCGACGACGAGCGATCGTCCGCCGTCGGACTCGGAGCGCACGTTCATGTGCCCGTTCGACGAGAAGATCTCCCGATCCACCCAGTCGTCGACGTCACGATCCGTCCCGTCGTCGGACATGGTTGCCCCGGGCGCCATCAATGCCACGAAGGCGGCCTTGTCGTGTGCGTTCACGGCGGAGACGAAGGCTCCGACGATGGGATCCGACAGTTTCCCGGGGGCGATGGTCACGACATCCTCCTGAACGGCAAACGGTCGGTGGCACAAGCGCCACCGACGCCCGGTACGAGTCCCCCGACAACCGGGCCCGATAAACCCGCCGCACCCGGCAGGGGCGCGACGTGGGACCCGCGCCCCTGCCGCGCTCCGGCCTCGGCCCGGGCGCGGGTCCGCCCGGGGAGCGGCACCGTGGGAGTGACGGGAAAGCAGTCGATCGGATGGCTCCGGGCGGTACGCCGTTTCGGGTGAACCCGGCACTCGTTAACCGTCCATGACCGCACCGGCACCGCTGGACGAGGCGCTCAGCAGCCTCATCGACGCCATCGAGGACACCCTGGCCCGCCTGGATCCGCAGGCCGTGCCGGCCCCGGAACCCGTCGCCCCCGTGTCCGCTCCCCATCCGTTCGCCGCCGACCACCTCGCGCCGCTCGGGTACCTGGACCCGTCCGTCGACGCGGGTGCGCTGGTCCACGCACTGCGGTACGCCCTGCATCGGGCGGAGCCCGGATGATCACCGTACCTCCGGGTTGATCCGGGGCGTTGCCTCCCCTCGGCGTCCCGGCGCGGGGCGGATCGGAGCCCCCGGGAGCCGCGGCCGACACCCGTCGAAAAAATCTTCGGCGAGGGTGTCATGTAACCCGCGGGTCGTGGCGTTACTCGTGCGACGCCAAAGTACGGAGGCTCCATGTCGAGAAGCATGGCCGCGGATTTCGAGGAGTTCGCGCACGCACGCAGCGGACAGCTGCTGCGTACCGCCTGCCTGCTCACGGGAGACTGGCATCTCGCCGAGGATCTGGTCCAGGAGACCTTCGGAAAGTTGTTCCCGGTGTGGCGTCGGGTGCGGGCCATGGATGCGCCCATGGCCTACGCGCACACCACGCTGGTACGGACGTACCTGTCCGCCCGCCGCCTCCGGCGCTGGTCGGAGCGGCCCGCCGGCGACGTGCCGGACCGGCAGTCGCCCGACGGGAGCGACATCGAACTGCGGCTGACCCTCCTGGAGGGCCTGGACCGGCTGTCCCCGAACGATCGGGCGGTGCTGGTGCTGCGCTACTGGGAGGACTACTCGATCAAGGACACCGCCGACATCCTGCGCATCGCGCCCGGCAACGTCCCGGTCCGCGCCAAGCGGGCGCTGACTCGCCTGCGGGCGCTGCTCGGAAACGAACTGCGGGACCTGGCGGCGACATGCTGACCGACCCGACCGCTTCCCCCAACCCCGGCGATCGCGATCGAAAGGACATGATGGCCGTGCTCACCGACGAGGACTTCGAGCGGTACGAGCGTGACCTGCCCGCGGCGCTCGGCTCCGCCGTCGAGGACTTCCCCGCGCCCAGTTCCGACCTGGTGGCGCGGTCGCTCGCCCGGGGTCGGCAGCGCCGGCGGGCCCGGACCCTGCGTCGGTCCGCACTGGCGTTCGTGCTGGTGGCGGCGAGCATCGGGGGATGGGCCGTGACGGACGGCGGGTTCGGGCTTTCGCCGTCGGATGCGGCCGACCGGACCCGGTTGCCCTCGGCGGCCGACGTGCGCCGGGACCTGGTGCCGTACCTGATGAAGGCGCTGCCCCCGGAAGGGGTGCTGACCGATGCGGAAAGCCGTTTCGAGGCCGACGCGCCCAAGGTGCTCCGGACCGAGGCACAGGTTTCCGGGACGTATGCCACGGCCGCGGGCAAGTCGTCGCTGATCGTGTCGATCTCCCGACCGGTGCCCGGCAGCCGTACCGAGCTGGGAAGTTATGCCTACTGCACGGGAGTTCGCCCGGACAACGAATGCGTCCGGGTGCTGCAGCCCGAGGGCGGCGCACTGACCGTACGCAAGTCCACGAAGGAGCCCGGGAGTCCGGACGCGGAGTGGAGCGTCGTACACACCCGAGCCGACGGGGCGATGGTCGGGGTCCGCCTCTCCGGCGCGTACGACGACGCCGGAGAGGCGGCGGGCGTGCCGACCATGAGTATCCAACAGATCACCGAGATCGCCCGCAGCCCGGTCTGGGCACCCGTGATCGCTGTGGAGCCGACGGCCGCGGAGCAGGTGCTGGGCCTGGTTCCGGCACTCTTGCCGGGGCAGGTTCAGCTGCTGTCCCGCGACGGGGACTCGCGCAGCGGCGAGTTCGTCGTGCAGGCCGGCGGCGGCCGGCACCTGTTGACCGCCCGTGTCGACCCGACTCCCCCCGGCGAGGGGCAGGGTTGCCCGACCGGCCCGCTGCAGTGGACCTGCGGGGAGGTGACCCTGTCCGACGGGAACCCGGCCGTGGTCGATCTCAAGCGGAACGTGGACGGGCGGGTCGTGCCGCTGAGTCTGACCGCGTACCGGCCGCACGGCCTGCGCATCCGGTTCGAGGTGGACGCGCCGCCCGCCAAGTCCACCACGTCCTACGGCGAACTCGCCGTGGACGCACCGGAGTTGGGCTCGGAAGTGCTGAAGGTGATCGCGGCCTCGCCGCGCTGGGACGCCCGCTGAGCACGTACGCCGGTCCCCGACCCGCGCGCTGACCACCGAACCGCCCATACGACATTCCGCGTTGCCCCCGACGCCGACCCGGCGCCGGGGGTGGGTTCCGCGCTGCCCGAAACGGCGTGCCGCCCGGCGATCGGTGCCGGCCCCGGCCGTCCGTACCGCCGAACCGGCCGGCGACACCCGAAGACGCCGCGGTCCGCGGCCGGCGCTCCCGCATCCGACTTCCCGAGGTTGACGAGACCGCTCATGATCCTTCCCGCACCGCCGAAGCACCTGCGCAGATTCGTCCCCGAGATATCGCGGTTCGCGGTGGTGGGCGGGGTCGGCTACAGCGTCGACGTCGTCCTGTTCAACGTCCTGCGCGCGCTCCTGGACGTTTCCGCTCTGCCCGCGAAGCTGCTCTCGCTGAGTGTCGCCACGATGGTCGCCTACCTGGGCAACAGGCGGTGGACCTACCGCGAGCGCACCGCGTCGGGCGCCGCGCACGACTCGGGTCGGCAACTGTTGTTGTTCATCGGCTGGAGCCTGGGCGGTCTGGTTATCCAGGTCGGCTGCCTGTGGGTGTCGCGGCACGTCCTGGGCTTCGACAGCCTGCTCGCGGACAACCTTTCCGGCAATGTGATCGGGATGGGCCTGGCCACGGGGTTCCGCTTCTGGGGCTACCGCACGTGGGTCTTCCGCGCGGCGACCGATACCGCTCCGGCTCCGGTGACCGTCACCGCTTCCGCTCCGGCGACCGTGACCGCTCCCCTCCCGGCCGACGTCCGTCGTGACGCGACCCCGGGCCTGCGGTGAACGCCGCGGTCTTGGTGATCGCCCTCGCCGCCACGCTCGCCGGGTGCGGGCACCTGGCGTGCGCGAGCGGGATGCGCCGCGCGGTGGACGTCGTGCTGCTGTGGCTGTTGCTGACCACGGCCCAACTGTCCGTACTGACCCTGCTGGTCGGCGCCCTGCTGCGCAGACTGCACGCGGTCCCCCTGTTCGTCGCCGCCCTCGTGGTCGCGGTGGTGGAGATCGCGGCGACCCGGCGGGCCCGCGTCGACGGGGAGCGCCGGCGGGGCCGGGACCTGGTCCGCGCGCTCGCCCCCCGGGTGCGGCGGTCGTGGCGGCATCCGGCGGTCGTGGTGGTGGCGGTGCTCGTGGTCGCGCAGTACTGCTGGCGGGGCGCGCTGGCCGTGTTCCTTGGTCCGCTCGACTACGACGGGCTGTGGTACCACCTGCCCGGGCCGGCGATCTGGCTCCAGCAGGGGTATGTCGGCCACACCCCACAGGTGTTGTGGGCCGACGTGTATCCGCAGGGCCAGGAACTGCTCACCGGGTTCACCGGCGCGTTCCTCGGCGACACCCGCCTGGGCTGGGCGTCCGGGCTGCCCTTCCTGGCCCTGGGTGCGGTCGCCACCGCCGGGATCGCCCGCACCGCCGGCGCCCGGCGCGCACACGCGACGCTCGCCGGACTCGGGATCCTCGCCGTTCCGGCGGTATTCCTGGAGGCGTCGACCACCTACGTCGACTTCGCGACGACGGCCACCGCCCTCGCCGCCCTGCACCTGACGCTCGGTTTGCGCTCGACGGTGACGGCGGCGATCACGCGCGGCGTGGACCTGCCGCGCGCGCTGCGCCGCCAGGTGTGGTGGATCGGGATCGCGCTCGGGGTGGCCGTCGGGGTCAAGTCGTCGAACCTGTTGACCGCCGCGATGGTCGGCGTGCTGGTCGTGGTGCAGACCGGGTACGTGCTTGCCGACGTGCGCCGGGGCGCGCCGTCGGGGCCGCCGCGCGGTCGGGTCGCCGGGCTGCGCGGGGATGCCGCCGCGCTGGTCCGGGTGGCCCTGCCCAATGTGGCGCTGCTCGGCCTGGCGATGACGGCACTGGGCGGCTATTGGTATCTGCGTACCTGGATTCGCTACGGCAATCCGTTCTACCCGTTCAGCATGTTCGGCTTCCCGGGCAGGGGCACCGTCGACGAGTTGATCATCCGGACCACCATCTCGCCGCTGGTGATCGGGGAGGGGAAGGCGCGGGCCACGTGGCACTCGTGGTTGCTGGATCGGGAGCGGTTCGCCTATACGTACGACCAGCAGCCGGGCGGGTTCGGGTTGCAGTGGATCTACCTGCTGCTGCCGGTCCTGGTGGTGGGCCTGGTGTTGTTCGGGGTTCGGCGGCGCTTCGATCTGCTGTGGGGGCTGGTGCTTCCGGTCATCGTGTGGGGGATCGCGTCGCCGGCGCCGTGGTGGGCGCGCTACCAGTTGATCGTGCCGGCCCTGGGCTGTGTGGGCCTTGCGGTGGTGCTGACGGCGCTGGCGGAACGCTCCGACCGGGCGCGCGGGGGACGGGTGGCGGTGCCGATGTCGGCGCGGCGGGTGGTCGCGGGGCTGCTCGCGGCGGTGTTCGTGGGGACCACGGCGGTGTCCATGTGGTGGGCGACGCAGCCGACCAACACCTGGACGGGGGACCGCTTCGGGGCGCATCGGGCGAACGTGCGGGAGGCGGTGGAGCTGATGCGGGACCCGGACCGGGACCGGCGGATCCTGCCCACGGCCGCCTACGCCGGGCTCGACCGGGTGCCCGACGGCCGCACGATCGCCTTCACCGACTTCACCCGGGCGGACTTCCTGCACCTGATCATGGGCGAGCGCGGACAGCGGCGGATCACCAACCTGGGCGAGCCCCGCGACGTCGCGGACTTCACCCGCCGGTTGCGGGCGTCCGGCGCGCAGTACCTGCTGCTCGGTGTCGCCAACGGGGACCGGGACCTGCTGCTCGCGGTGCTCGGCGACCGCGGGCACTATCGGCCGGTGGTGCGCGGGAACGGCGGGATCGGTTGGTTCGGCGGCGGGTTCGGCGGCGCGGAGTTGTTCGAGGTCGGCGACTTCACCCGGGACCTGTGTGCGAACCGCGAGCCCGACCTGGCGGTGACCGCCCGGGATGCGGGCGCCGTGGCGGTGGTGCTCCGGGACGCGTGCGGGGCGCCGCTGTTCGAGGTGGACGTGGTCCTGCTCGGCGCCGGCGGGGAGGTCGCGCGGGTCATGACGGGGGTACGGGGCGAGGCGGTGCTGCGGGTTCCGGATTCGGTGGCCGGGCAGCCGGTGCGGGTGCTGTTCGCGGGCGACGGGTACTACGGCCCGGTGGAGGCGGAGGCCGGCGGCTGAGCCCGAACGAGCCGGGTACGCCCGCCGGTTCGGGTGCCCCGGTCGGTCGCGGCGACGCGGGGCACCCCGGTGCGGGCTCGGGTGTTCCGGTCAGGCGAGGGCGTTCGCGGCGAGCCATTCGTGCGCGAGTACGGACCAGACCTCGGTGTTCTGCCATGCGCCGCGGTAGAGGTGGTTCTGCCGGAGCAGACCCTCGCGGGTCATGCCGAGTCGTTTGGCCACGTTGATGCTCGGCGCGTTCCGGTCGGACACCTGCCACTCGACGCGGTGGATGCCGCGCTCGCGGATCGCCCAGTCGATGATCACCCGCGATCCGCGCGTGGCCAGACCGTGCCCGGCGGCGGCCGGCTCCAGCCAGCAACCGGCCTCGCAGGTGCGGGCGATCGCGTCGAAGGTCCGGAAGAGCACGCCGCCGACGAGAAGGCCGTCCAGCCAGATGCCGTACAGCCGACCGGTGTCCGTGACGGCCTTGTCGGCGTACGACTGGAGCCAGGCCCGCGCGCCGGCGAGGTCGGCGGTGGCGTCGGCCAAGCCGATGTGCCGGCCGACGAACTCCCGGCCGCGATCCATGTGGGCCAGGAACTCCTCGGCCCGCCACGGCTCCAGCGGGCGCAGCTCGGCACCGTCGCCCAGCGATATCGCGAACATTGTCGTCCTCCACGGTGGCCGTTCTCGATCACCGTGATCTTCGCACGAGGGGCCGCGGCCGGCCGCTCACCCCCGACCCGCCGCCTCGTACACCACCCGCCCGTCCACCACCGTCAGTTCGACCGGGACCTGCGGCAGCGCCTCGACCTCGACCCGCAGCGGGTCGGCGGCCAGTACGCACAGGTCGGCGACCTTGCCCGGTTCCAACGAGCCCTTCCACGACTCGGCGCCGTCCTGGCGGGCGGGGGCGACCGTGTACGCCCGCAACGCCTCGCGCACGGCAAGGCGTTGGTCGACGCCGCAGACCGAGCCGTCGACGCCGGCGCGGGTCACCGCCGCGACCACCCCGCGGCGCCAGTCCGGGGTCAGCACGGGGGAGTCGGAGCTGAGGCAGACGTCGACGCCCGCGTCGAGCGCGTCGCGGGTGGGACACATCCGGGCCAGGGTGTGCGCGCCGAGCGTGTCGTGCAGCAGGGGGCGCGTCGCCACCGCGATGCCGGGCTGGGTGTTCAGGCCGATGCCGGCCGCGGCCATCTCGGCGAGCGTCGCCGGCGGCAGCAGGTCGCCGTGGATGAGGTAGTGCCGGGCAGGCCGGGGATCGTCGGCCTGCGCCGCGCCGAGGGCGGAGACCACGGCGGCGGAGGTGCGGTCGCCCGTGGAGTGCACGCCGATCTGGTGCCCGGCCGCATGCGCGGCGCGGATCATCCCGGTCAGCCGGCGCAGCCGCTGCGCGGCCGAGTCGCCGTCGATCAGCAGCGCGCCGTGCGTACCGTCGGGGTAGGGCTCGCACACCCAGGCGCTGCGCATCGGCGGGATGCCGTCCGCGAAGATCTTCACGCCGGCCACCCGGAACCAGCCCGGCACCTCGGCGGGGGCGGCGAATTCGCGCAGCCCGGCGGTGAAGGCATCGGCCGAGCCGGGGCCGTCCAACTCGCCGAACAGGAGCAACGCGGTGACCCGGGCCGCAAGTTCGCCCTCGGCGGCCAGTTGCGCGTAGTCGGCAAGCGCGGCGGAGCCGAAGCAGCCCGTGTCGCCGTCGTCCTCGCCCGGGCCCAGGCCGGGTTCGGTGTAGCTGGTGACGCCGAGCGCGGCCAGCAGGTCGCGGGTGCGCAGGATGGCGGCGCGGCGGTCGGCCGAGGTGCGCAGCACGGGCGCGGCCGGCGGCGCGGCGTCGGAAGCGCCGGCGGTGAGCGCGTCCATCAGCAGGTGCGGCCACATCGCGCCGAGCCAGACCCCGTGCAGGTGCGAGTCGTTGATGCCGGGCAGCACCGCGCGCCCGCGCAGCGGGATCTCCCGGGTGCCCGGTCCGATCAGCGGGGCGACCTCGTGGTCGTGGCCGACCCGGACGATCCGCCCGGCCCGCACCGCGATCGCCTGCGCGAGGTGGTCGCCCTCGTCGAAGACGTGTACCCGTCCGCCGGTCAGGACCAGGTCGGCGGGCGCGTCGTCGGCGGGGGCGGCCGGGCGGCGGGCGTTCCACGATTCGCGGTTGCGCACCTTAATTCCTCCTGGGATCTGGACAGGCCCTGCGAGAGCCCATACCGTACACGCAATCAGATACGATTTGCGAGTCGATTGGGAGGCATACGGTGCCCTTGCATCCGGAAGCCCAGCAGATCATCGAGCGCACTCGGATCGGCGAATCCGGCCCCGCCCCCCTCGCCCTCGACGCACAGGCCATGCGCGAGGGCTTCGCGCAGACCTGGACCATGCCGGCCGACCTGCCGGCGGTCGGCGCCGTCGAGGACACCACGATTCCCGGGCCCGGCGGCGACATCCCGGTCCGGATCTACACCCCCGAGGGGGCCGGTCCCTTCCCCGCGCTCGTCTGGTTTCACGGCGGCGGCTGGACCATCGGCTGTCTGGACGAGAACGAGTACGCCTGCCGCACCGTGTGCGCCGGCGCCGCGACGGTCGTGGTCTCGGTCGACTACCGGCTGGCCCCGGAGAACCCCTACCCGGCCGCCGCCGAGGACTGCTACGCCGTGGTCCGCGCGCTGCACGAGGACGGCGCGCGCCGATGCGTGGACGGCGACCGGATCGCCGTCGGCGGGGAGAGCGCCGGCGGCAACCTGGCCGCGGTGGTCGCGCTGATGAGCCGGGACCTGGCCGGCCCGCCGATCGCGCTCCAGGTGCTGGTCTCGCCCGTGGTCGGCCATCCCGACGACGGGCGGCCCTCCTACCGGGACTTCGCCGACGGCTACTTCCTGTCCAAGGCGAGCATGGACTGGTTCTTCACCCAGTACCCGCGCGACGCCGCCGACCTGACCGACCCGTACCTGCTGCCGCTGCGCGCCGACGACTTCTCCGGCCTGCCGCCGGCGCTGGTGCTCGGCGCCGAATACGACGTGCTCCGCGACGAGGGCGAGGAGTACGCGCGGGCGCTGGCCGCGGCCGGCACCCCGGTCGAGGTGGTGCGCTTCGACGGGCTCATCCACGGCTTCTTCGGCCTGCTCGCCACCGACCTCACCGACGCACGGCGCGCGCACGACCTGGTGATCCGCGCGCTGCGGGACACGTTCGACGGGAGAGCGCGGTGAGCACCGAGAGCCCGGCCGGCGCCGAACCCGTGTTGCGGCTGCGCGAGGTGGACATCGACCGGGACGAGATCCCCGTGGTGCGCGGGGTCTCGCTGGACGTGGCCCCCGGCGCGGTCACCGTGCTCCTGGGCGCCAACGGCGCAGGCAAGACCACCCTCATGGACGGCATCGCCGGCCTGGTGCGCACCACCGCCGGCACCATCGAACTCGCCGGCCGCCCGGTACAGAAGCTGCCCGTGTACAAACGCGCCCGGGCCGGCGTCGGCTACGTCGAACAGGCCCGCACCACGTTCCGCACCCTCACGGTCGAACAGAACCTCCTGGTCGCCCGGGCCGGCGCGGGCGATCCGGAACAGGTCTACCGACTCTTCCCCGAACTGGCCCGCCGGCGCACCCTCCAGGCCGGCCACCTCTCCGGCGGCGAACAGCAGATGCTCGTACTCGGCCGCGCCCTGGTCACCGACCCCAAGGTGGTCCTGGTCGACGAGATGTCGCTCGGCCTGGCCCCGCTGATCGTGCGCCGGCTGATGCGCGTGGTCGGCGAACTCGCCGCCGCCGGCCTGGCCGTACTGCTCATCGAGCAATTCGCCAACCTCGCCCTCGACGTCGGCACCCACGCCTACGTGCTGCGCAAGGGCCGCATCGTGCACGACGGACCCTGCGCCGACCTGCGCGGCCGGCACGAGCTACTGCACGAGTACTACTTCGGCTCGACCACACCCGACCCGGGCGGGCCGGCGCCCACCGACCCCGACCGCGCCCTCGACCCACACCCGCTCGACACCCCGATCGGCGGTGGCACCCGATGAAGTCCCGGGCCGCGAAGACCCTTTCGGACCTGGTCGACCCGCGCCGCGCGGCGATCGGCATCGCGCTCGCCGCCCTGGCCTGCGTCGCCGTCCCCGCGATCCTGTCGCCCTACTGGCTCTACCTCGCCATCACCAGCGTGATCGGCGCCGTCGTCATGCAGAGCTACGGCGTGATCGTCGGCCGTGCCGGCGTGATGTCCCTGTGCCAACTCTCCTTCGCCGCGATCGGCGCATGGGTGGTGATGCGGCTCAACCTCGCCGACGCCCCCGGCGGGCTGATCGTGTGGGTGGTCCTCGGCGGCCTCGCCGCCGCCCCGGTCGGCATGCTGATCGGCCTGCCCGCGCTGCGGGTACGCGGCGTCAACCTCGCGGTGATCACCTTCGGCGCCGCGGTGTCCACCGATATCGTGCTGGGCGCCAAGCAGTTCCCCGGCACCGAGGAACTGAAAACCGTGGCCCGGCCCGCCGCCTTCAGCACCAACGCGAACTACTTCGTGCTCGTGGTGATCGTCTTCACCGTGATCGCGCTCGCCCTCGCCGCTCTCGACAAGACCCGACTCGGCCGATCCTGGCTGGAGTTGCGCCACTCCGAACGCATGGCCGCCTCGCACGGCATCTCGGTGGCCCGCAGCAAACTCGCCGCGTTCGCGATCAGCGCCTTCGTCGCCGGGGTCGGCGGCGGCCTGATGGCCGGGCAACTCGGCCTGGTGGTGGCCGGAAACTTCGCCATGGGCCAATCCGTCACCCTGTTCGCCATCGCCATCCTCATCGGCCCCCACCACCCCGAAGGCGCCCTGATGAGCGGGGTGTTCGGGGCCGCCATGGCCACCATCCTGGAGAAGGTCCGACTGCCCCAGGACCTCGGCGGCATCGTCTTCGGCATCGTGCCGATCTTCGCGCTGCGCAGCGGGATGAGCCAGACCGACTTCACCCGCAACCGCAAACGCCTGGCCAAGGCCCGCAAACAACGCGACGCCGCCCCCGCGGCCGACCGGGAACGGGCCGACGCGGGCCCGCCGGCGGAGCGCACGGTCGGCGCCCCGGCCCGGCCCATCGGCACCGGCCCCGCCCTCGAGGTCACCGGCCTGACCGTGCGCTACGGCCCGGTCACCGCCCTCGACGCGGTCGACCTCACCGTGCCCGCCGGCGCCGTGGTCGGCCTGATCGGCCCCAACGGCGCGGGCAAGTCCACCTTCATCTCCGCCGTCGGCGGCTTCCTCGGCACCCTCCCCGGCACGGTCCGCCTCGACGGCGTGCCGATCGACCGACTCGCCCCGCAGGTGCGCGCCGCACGTGGCCTGCGCCGCACGTTCCAGACCACACTGATCGCACCCGAACTCACCCAGTACGAATACCTCGACATCGGCGCCGGCCGCCGCCTGGAGCGGGCCGAGGCCGACGAGCTGCTCGAATTCTTCGGCTGTCCCGTCGGCGACCTGCCCGTCTGGATCGTCGACGCCGGCACCCGGCGCCTGCTCGACGTCGCCGCCGCGATCGCCGCCCGACCGGCGGTGGCCCTGCTCGACGAGCCCGCCGCCGGACAGTCCGCCGCCGAATCCCGGCGCCTGGCCGAACGATTGGCCCGGGTGCCCGAACGCTACGGCGTGTCCGTCCTGTTGGTCGAACACGACATGGAACTGGTGCGGGTCGCGTGCCGCGAAGTCACCGTCCTGGACTTCGGCCACGTGATCGCCGCCGGACCCACCGAACAGGTCCTGCGCGACCCGGCGGTCACCGCCGCCTACCTCGGCAGCTCCGACACCCCCGACGGCGCGGTCCCCGCGACCGCGATCATCACCCCGACCGGCTGAACCCCGACCGCCCGACCGCCCGACCGTCCCCGGGGCCGGCGCCCGCTCGCGCCGCCGACCCGGATCCCCCCGGCATGCCTTCGACCGGATCGACCTCCGTGCCGATCCATCCCCCCACGAAGACAAGGACGTTCCCATGAAGCGTTCCCTCGTACGCCGACCGGCCGCGGCCGTGCTCGCGCTCGCGTTCACCCTCGCCGCGACGGCCTGCGCCGCCGACGACGGCAACGACGGCGGCTCCACCAAAGGCGCCATCAAGGTCGGTTCGATCAACGGAATCACGGGGCTGTTCCAGACCCCCGAGGTCCCGCAGGCGGTCAAGGCCGTCTTCGACGAGGTCAACGCGGCCGGCGGGATCAACGGCCGCAAACTCGAACTGATCAGCAAAGACGACGCGATGAATCCGCAGCGCTCCACGGAGAACGAGGTCGAACTCGTGCAGTCCAAGGGCGTGGTCGCCCTGGTCGGCTCCTCCAGCGCGGTCGACTGCGGGGTCAACCGCGCCGCGTACAAGACCGCGAAGATCGTCTCCATCCCGGCCGTCGGCGTCGACCCCGCGTGCTTCAACAGCCCCGACATCGCCCCGGTCAACCCCGGCCCGTTCAAACTGCTCACCGCGATGCTCTACTACGCCTCCGAGACGCTGCACCACGACAAGGTCTGTCTCTACTACACGACCCTGCCCGGCAGCGGCGGCGGCATCAGCGACGCGATCAAGGAGTGGGAGACCCTCACCGGCAAACAACTCGCCGCCAAGGACACCGCCGTCGGCGAAGGCGACCCCACCCCGCACCTGATCGCCGCCAAGCAGGCCGGCTGCCAGGCCGTGCTCTACAACGCGCAGGTCGGCCCCTGGTTCGCCCAGGCGCAGACCCAGGGCATGCAAAACGTCGACTTCATCATGGGCGCGAACAGCTACACCGACGCCAACGCCAAGCTGGTGCCCTCGGGCATGCGGGCCTACGTCGGCACCGAATGGCAGCCGTACACCGACACCACCCTGCCGGGCAACGCGCGCTGGGCCGAACTGATGGACAAGCGCGGCATCCAGCGCACCGCGTTCAGCCAGGGCGCGGTAATGGCCGCCGACGTCTTCGTCCAGGTGCTCAAGGGCATGAAGGGCGACATCACCCGCAAGACGGTCACCGAGGCGTTCAAGAAGATGAGCCCGATCGACTACCCGATGGTCGGCTCCCCCTGGGTGTTCGGCCCCGACGACAAGCACAACCCGGTCCAGGGCAGCCGGTTCGTCAAGGCCGTCGACGGCAAGTGGCAGGTACTGCCCGAAGGCTTCATCGTGCCGGGCAAGAAGTAGCCGCGCGGATCGCCCGAGAACGAGGTGTCGACATGCTGAACTCTGTGATCGCGGGCCTGAGCAGCGGCGGCGGCTACGCCCTGCTGGGACTGTGCGTGGTGTTGACCTACCGACTCGTGGCCGTGGTGAACTTCGCGATGGCCGCGGTCGGCGCGATGGGCGCCTTCACCATGGTGTCGCTGACCGACGACGGCCTGAACGTGTGGCCGGCGCTGCTCCTGGGCGTCGCGGTCAGCGCGGCGCTGTCCGGCGTGCTGGGTGCGGTGCTGATCCGCTGGTTCGGCGAGCACAACGAGCGCACCAAGGCCGCGGTGACGGTGGCCGTGTACGTCGCGGTGATGGCGGTGGGCCTGCGGCTGTTCGGCGCCACCTCCACCGGCGCGCGCCGCTTCCCCGCGCCCTTCGACGGGGCGGTGTTCCGGATCGGCGACGTGGTCGTGTCCTGGGCGGTGGTGGTTTCGCTCGCCTTCGCGGTGGCCATCACCGTCGGCGTCGAGGTGATGTTGCGCCGGACGCTGGTCGGGCTGCGCCTGCAGGCGTTGTCCGAGCGGCCCGGCACCGCCCAGGTGGTCGGCATCTCCGCGCCGCGCCTGGCCACCGCGGTGTGGGTGGCGATCGGCGCGCTGACCGCGCTGGTGATCATCCTGGTCGCGCCGCGTCTGGGCGGCGACTTCTCCACCCTGGGCAAGCTGATCGTCACCGCGCTCGCCGTCGCCATGGTCGGCGGGTTCCGCAATCTGCCGCTGACCCTGGGCGGCGGGCTGCTGCTCGGCTGCCTGGAAGGCGTCTCCGCCTCGTTGAGCGAGGTGCGCGAATACCGCGGCGTCATTCCCTTCCTGGTGATCCTGGTGCTGCTGTGGTGGCGCAGCCGGCACGAGGTGTGGGACACCGCGCACAGCCGATGACCCGGACCCGATGCGCGCACGGTCGACGACACAAAGAACCGGAGAGTGTTGATGATCATGGGAACCCGGGCCGTCCCGGACGGCTCCACCCGCGCCGCGGTGTTGCGCGTGCACGAGGAACCGCTGACCCTGGAGGAGATCGGGCTGCCCGAACGCTGCGAGCCCGGCGCGGTGTTGGTCCGGATCGGCTGCGCCACGCTGTGTGCCACCGACGTGCACCTGTGGCGCGGCGCGATGAGCTTCCCGGGCATGTTGCCGATGGTGCTGGGCCACGAGATGACCGGCACCGTCGAGGCGGTGGGGGTGGGCGCCACCGATGCGCTCGGCCGGGTGTTGCGGGTGGGCGATCGGATCGGCTGGTCCGAGTCCACGTGCGGGACCTGCTACGCCTGTACGGTGCTGCGCCGGCCGGTGGGGTGCGTGGACCGGGGCTACGGGTTCCGCCAGCGCGCGGACCAATGGCCCTACGCCACGGCCGGGTTGGCCGAGTTCGCCTATGTCGGGCCGCGCGCGGAGAAGGTGGTGATCCCGGACGATGTGCCGGACACCTGGGCCGCGTGCGCGGGATGCGCGGTCAAGACCGTGCTGCACGCGTTCGACCGGGCCGGCGGGGTGCGGCCCGGGGCGTCGGTGGTGGTACAGGGCGCCGGGGCGCTCGGCATCGTGGCCGGGGCGATGGCGCGGGCCGGCGGGGCCCGGACGGTGATCACGATCGGCGCGCCCGAGGCCCGGCTCGACCTGGCCCGGGAGTTCGGCGCGGACCTGACGCTGGGCCTGGCGGTCGACGCGGCCGAGCGGCGCGAGGCGGTACGTGAGGCCACCGGGGGGCGCGGCGCGGACCTGGTGTTGGACCTGGCCGGGGCGCCGGGGGTGGGCGCGGAGGCGGTCGATCTCGCCGCGTTCGGCGGCACGTTCGTGATCGTCGGCAGTACCGGTCCAACCCCGGAGCGGTTGCCGCTCGGGACCGTGATGGGCAAGGAACTGAACGTCGTCGGCTCGCTCAACGGCGATGTCGGCGACTACCACCGGGCCGTCGAGTTCCTGCGCGACTTCAGTGACCGGTTCGCGTGGGATCGGCTGTTCGCCGCTCCGGTCGGGCTGTCGGGCGCGACCGACGCGCTCGCGGCGATGCATCGGCAGGAGCAGGTCAAGGCGGTCGTGCACCCCTGGCTGCCGTGACGTCCCGTATGTCCCCGAGATCGATGGCCCGCGAGGATGTTCGCGGTGCCGAAAGGACCATTGCAATGGGTGAGACTTCGAAGGACTCGGCGTCGGTGGCTGCGGCGTCGGAGGCCGGCGGGCGGAGTGCGGGCTCCGACGCGATCGTGCCGCGGCGTCGGTTGGGTGCGGACGGGCCGCAGGTGCCGCTGTTGTCGTTGGGGTCGTGGCACACCTACGACCGGATGGACTTCCACGACGCGGTGGACCTGGTCACGCAGGCGGTGGAGTGGGGGGTCAACCTCTTCGACGTCGCGGTGTACGGGATTCCCGGGCAGCGGCCGGTGTTCACCGACGTGTTGTTCTCGGCGATCGTGCGGGCGGCGGGACTGGCCCGTACGGACTACCAGTTGTCGACCAAGATCTGGTTGGAGGGGTATCCCGCGCAGTCGTTGCGCGAGCAGGTGGAGCGGGCGATGTTCCGGGCCGGGACGGACCATGCCGACCTGGCGATCCTGGGGGACATCCGGGATCCGGATCTGGATCTGGCCCGACTGGCGGGGGATCTGGCCGAGTTGGAGAAGAGCGGGCTGATCGGGCACTGGGGGGTGAACAACTGGTCGGCGACCGCGATTCGGACCATCGGGGGGCATGCGCTCGCCGCCGGGTCGCCGGGGCCCCAGGTGGCGCAGCTCAAGTACAGCCCGTGCCGGCGCTCGATCGCGGACGGTGCACCGTTCGCGGAACTGTTCGCGGCGGGGCTGTCGTTGCAGGCGTCCGATGTCCTGGAGGGTGGGATTCTGGCGGGCAAGGTGGCGCCGGCGCGGGAGATCGGGCGGGATCCGGGTGGGGTGCGGGAGCGGATCATCGCCTCCGCGCCCGGGATCGCCGAGGTGGCGGCGGATCTGGGCGCGACGGCGGCGCAGGTGTGCGTGGCGTTCGCGCTGTCGCATCCGGCGACGGTGAGTGTGCTGTTCGGCGCGACGAAGGTGTCGCAACTGGCCGACAACATCGGGGGGTTGCGGCTGCTGGAGCGGGTCGGGGCGACGGCGTTGCGGGCGCGCCTTGTGCCGTTTTACGCGGACCGCGAGGTGGTGTCCGCGGAGGGGCCGTGAGCGTTCGGCCGACGCCGGGTGTCGGTTGACCTGGGTTGGCCTCAAACGCCGGCCGGGCTGTGGGGGGTTCGGTTGACGTTTGGTGTCGGTTGACTTGGGTTGGCCTCAAACGCCGGCCGGGCTGAAGGGGGAGTCCGGCCGGCGTTGGGTGTCGGTTGACTTGGGTTGGCCTCAAGCGCCGGCCGGGCTGAAGGGGGGAGTCTGGCCGGCGTTGGGTGTCGGTTGGGTTGGGTTGGCCTCAAACGCCGGCCGGGCTGTGGGGGGTTCGGCCGGCGTTGGGTGTCGGTTGGGTTGGGTTGGCCTCAAGTGCCGGCTGGGCTGAAGGGGGGAGTCCGGCCCGCGTTTGGGGGTTGGTTGGGGTGGGGTGGCTTCGAGTGCCGGGCTGGGGTGAACAGGGGAGCCCGGGCGGTTTTGGGTGCCGGTCGGGGGGCAGGGTCAGGTGCCGGAGGCTGCCGGGTCGATGATGTCGGCGTCCACCCAGATGTCCGCCAGGGAGTCGCGGAGGGTGGTGCCGTGTTTGGTGATGAGGTCCAATGCCTTGAGGTTGTCCTGCCATTGGGACATGCGGCTGGCACCGAAGAGGACCGTGGCGACCGCCGGGTGGGTGAGGCAGAAGGCGATGGCCAGTTGGGCGGGTGTCGCGTCCAGCTCGGCTGCCGCTTGGGCGAGTTTCGGGTAGACCTCGCGGATGCGGTCGCGGAGGTTGCCGGGGTCGGCGCCGATCTTGCGCCGTGGGTGCAGGTTGCCGGCCAGGATGCCGCCCTCCAGGACGTCGGACGCCTGCAATGCCATCCCGTCGGCGAAGAGTTCGGCGAACGGCGCGCCCTCGGCCACCGCCCGGCGGGCCGGGCTGTACTTGAGTTGGGCGAACGTCGGCGGGGTCAGCCCCTCGGCGGCGGCGAACCGGCGGGCGGTCCACACGTCGCGCGCGGACCAGTTGTTGACGCCCCACGCGGTGAACCGGCCCACCGCGATCTGTTCGGCGACGTCGGCGACCACGGCCGGGATGGGCAATTCGCCGAAGAAGTCGCCGACCACGACCAGGTCGGCGCGATGTGTGCCGATCCGGTCCAGCGCGACGTCAAGTTGCTCGGCGAAGCCCTTTTTCGGGTATTCCCAGAGCCAGAGCTTGCCGCACAGCAGCCAGTCCTCGCGGGCCACGCCCGCCTCGCGGATCGCCTCCCCGAAGATCAGGTCCGTGCGGGCGTTCTCCGCGTGCGGGCCCATGTCGTAGTGCGCGACGTCGAACAATTCCACGCCGTGCGCCAGCGCGTCCAGGATCAGCGCGACGGCGTCGGCGGGCCGCATCCGGTCCCACGTGTTCCACGAGCCGAGGCCCAGGACCGGTACGTCGGGGCCGTGCGCGCCGAGGCGGCGACGGGGCACGGGGCTGCTGCCGGGGGAGCGCGTCACGGGTCCTCCACGAAGATCGGCATTGTTGATGGCATCGGTAATCATATAGCATTCCAGATACCAACTTCCTGCCCCTCGAGGAGATCCGCATGCCAGTTCCCTCGGACGCCCGGGCCGCGGTCGATCCGGCTCCCATCGTCGACGTCGCGATCGGATACATGGCCGCCAAGCAGCTGTTCGCGGCCGGCGAGGCCGGACTGTTCGCGGCCCTGGCCGACGGCCCCGCGCCGCTCGACGAGATCGTCGCCCGTACCGGACTGCCCGCGCGGACCGCACTGATCCTGGCCGACACCATGGTGGGCCTGGGCCTGTTGGAGCGCGGCGACGCCGGCTACGCCAACTCGCCCGCCACCGCGCACCATCTCGCCGGGTCGGGGGAGGGGGTGGACCTGCGCCCGTTCCTGACCTTCCTCGACGGCGTCAGCTACCCGCACTGGCTCGGCTTCGGCGAGACCTCGCGCACCGCCCGCCCCGCCCCGCTGGACCTCGGCGGCGACCGGCTCGGCACCTTCCTCGGCGGTGTGATGACCTACAACGCGCTGCACGCGGCGATGCTGGTCCGGTGCTACGACTTCGGCGGCCACCGGCGGGTCCTGGACCTGGCCGGGCTGTCCGGGTCGTTCCTGGCCGAGGCGTTGCGCGCGCACCCCGAGCTGTCCGCGACGTTCATGTCCGACGGCGACCTCGTCGGGCACGCGGAGAACACCCTGGCCGCCGCCGGCGTCGAGGACCGGGTCGAGGTGATCGGCGGCGATCCGCTGTCCGGCGAGGTGCCCACCGGGTTCGACCTGGTGCTGCTCGAACACGTGGTGCACCGCTTCGACACCGAGCACAATCGGCGGATCGTGGCGGCGGCGCGCAAGGCCGCCGAGCCTGGGGCCCGGCTGCTACTGCTCGACTTCTTCCTGGAGCCGACCGGGACGCCGCGCCTGATCGACACGCTGCACGCCGGGGAGTACCTGGTCATCGACGGCACCACGGTGTATCCGCGGGCCGAGGTCGAGGAATGGCTCGTCGAGGCCGGTTGGCACCCGGTGGACGTGCTCGAACTGCCCGGCAGCCCCCGGGTGATCGTGGCGGAGGCCCGATGACCGCCCCGGACGCGCGGCCGGGGCGGGTGGTCGTGGTCACCGGCGGCGCGAGCGGGATCGGCGCGGCCGTCGCCCGGGCCTTCGCCGAGGGCGGCGACCGGGTCGTGATCGCCGACATCGACGCCGCCGCGGCCGACAAGGTGGCCGGGGAGATCGGCGGCACCGCGGTCGCGATGGACATCACCGACCCCGCGTCGGTGGCCGCGGCCCTGGATCGGGTGCTCGTCGAGGTGGGCCCGCTCGCGGTCCTGGTCAACAACGCCGGCCTGGTCGCGGGCGGCGGACTCCTGGTCGACCTGCCGATCGAGGTGTTCGACACCGTGGTGGCGGTCAACCTGCGCGGTACGTTCACCGTCACCGCGGCGGCGGCCCGCCGGATGATCGCCGAGGACGCGGGCGGGGCGATCGTCAACATCAGCTCGATCGGCGCCCGGCAACCCACCGCCGGCCTCGGCCACTACGAGGCCACCAAGGCCGCGGTGGACGCGCTCACCCGCACCGGCGCGATCGAGCTGGCCCCGCACCGCATCCGGGTCAACGGCGTGGCGCCCGGCCCGGTGCACACCCCGATGACGGCCGGCCTGATGGACGACCCGCAGGCCCGGCAGGCGTGGGAGTCCCGGATCCCGCTCGGCCGCATCGCGGTCCCCGAGGACGTCGCCCCGCTCGCGGTGTTCCTGGCCTCACCCGCCGCCGCGCACATCACCGGCACGATCGTCCAGGTCGACGGCGGCCAACTGCTGGTCTGAGCCCGGCCACGGCGACCGGGAGCCACTCCCGGTCGCCGTGCCGCCGGCCGCGCGCGGGCGGACACGCCGCCCGGGTGCGGACGGCCGGCGCCCGTGCGCCGATAGACTCGCGCCTCATGCACACAGACCTGTCGTCCGCCGGCGCCTGGACGCCGCCGCGCGATGTTCCGGGAGATCGCGCGGGAACCGGATCGTGGTAGAGACCTTCGCGAGGATCGTCGTCGTCGTTCCCACCTACAACGAGCGGGAGAACCTGCCCGTTCTGGTCGGCCTGCTCGCGGAGTCGGGCCTGCCGAACCTGCACGTGCTCGTGGTGGACGACAACTCGCCCGACGGGACCGGCGAGGTGGCGGACAAGCTCGCCACGGAGTCCTCGGGGTTCGTCGGGGTGTTGCACCGCAAGGAGAAGGACGGGCTGGGCCGCGCCTACGTCGCGGGGATCACCCGCGCGCTGGACGAGGGCGCCGACGTGGTGATCCAGATGGACGCCGACCTGTCGCACCCCGTCGCGGTGATCCCGACCATGCTCGACACGCTGCGCACCGGCGACGCCGCCGTGGTGATCGGCTCGCGGTACGTGCGCGGCGGCTCGACCGCCGCGGAGTGGGCCTGGTACCGCAAGGTCCTGTCGACGTGGGCGAACCACTATGTCAACGCCATCCTGCGGCTGGGCGTGAAGGACGCCACCGCCGGGTTCAAGGCGTGGCGGGCGTCGGCGCTGCGGGCGATCGACCTGCCGTCGATCCACAGCAACGGATACTCGTTCCAGGTCGAGATGAACCACCGCACGGTCAAGCGCGGGCTGCGGATCGTCGAGGTGCCGATCCGCTTCGAGGAACGGGCCGAGGGCGCGTCGAAGATGAGCCTGGCCGTGCAGATCGAATCCGCCCTGACGCCATGGAAGTTGCGCTTCGGGCGCAAGGTCGGCTGACGGCGCGACCTCGCTCCGGCCGCGGCCGGCGTACCCGGGCCCCGGCCGAACCGGCCGGGGCTTTCGGCGCCCCGCGGCCGGTCCGAACGGGGCTTCGGCCGCTACGGCGTCCCGGTCTTGGCCTGGTGCAGGGCCGCCGCGGTGGCGATCTTGTGGGCGCAGGCCGCGCGTTCGATCTCCCCGGGGTCGGCGCCGGCGCCGATCAGGTCGAGCAGGTGCTCGTGTTCGCGCACCGAGGTGCGAGCCCGGCCGGGGACGTAGGTGAAGGTCGAGCGGCGCATGTGGTCCAGGCGGGCCCACTCGGATTCGAGCAGCGCGTTCAGGTGCCGATCGGGGCAATGCGCGTAGAGCGAGAAATGGAACCTCCGGTTGAGCGCGGTGAACGCGGTCGGGTCGAAGTCGGCCAGCGCCTCGATCATCCGGTCGTTGATCGCCCTCGCCTCGGCGATGTTCTCGGGGCTCATCAGCGGCGCCGAGATCGCCGTCGCGTAGCCCTCCAGGCGGGCCAGCACGTTGAGCGAGTGCTCGACCTGCGAGCGGTCGAACACGGCGACCCGGGCGCCGACGTTGCGGACGATCTCCACCAGGCCGTCGGACTGGAGCCTGCGTACCGCCTCGCGCAGCGGGATGGTGCTGACTCCCGCCTCGCGGGCGAGCTGGTCGAACACCAGCCGGTACCCGGGGCCGTAGGTGCCGTCCAGGATCCGGCCGCGCAGCAGCTCGTAACACATCTCCGACTTGGACGACTTCGACGCTTTGCTCGCGGCGGTTGCCTTTGCGGGGCTCAACTACGGTCTCCTCAGTCTCGACCGGACACGGTCGCGGGCCGGGACACGGTGTCCCGGCCCGGTGTCATCCGGTGCGGCGCGGTATGCGGCGGGTGGGTCAGCGGCCGACGGCCGACACGGCCAAACCCTGGAAGTTGGGGCTGACCAGGACGCCGTGGTGGTCGCCGGTCACCACGACCATGCGTGATCCGGCCGCCGCCGCGACCAACGCGTCGATGTCCCGGGTCATCGGGTCGTCGGTACCCACCACGAACCACGGCGGGGTGTGGCCGGCCCACGGCGTGGGCTCGAAGGGTGTGCTCCGCAGGCCCTCGACACACGTGACCAGCCCGTCGGCGCGGTCGCCCTCGGCGCGGATCAGGCCCGCGATCATCCCGGTGAGCGGATCGGCCGTGGTCGCCTCGCCGCGTACGACCCGGCGCAGTTCCGCGACGTCCACGGCGGCGAACGGCTCGACCGGGCTCATGCCGCCGAACGCCACGCGACCCACCCGCTCCGGCGCGCGTTCGGCCAATGCCCAGATCAGCCGGGCGCCGAGGGAGTAGGCGATGATGTCGACCCGCTCCGCGCCGTACGCGTCGAGCACGGCGAGCAGATCGTCGACGGTGGTGTTCGCGTCCGCCTCGTCGCCGCTCGTCGGGGCCGGACTGGCGCCGTGTCCGCGCAGGTCCGGCGCGATCACGGTGCGGCCGGCGTCGATCAGCGCCGTCACCATGCCCGTCTCCAACCAGGAGCGGCGAGCGTCGGAACAGAATCCGTGCACGAGCAGCACCGGGGGTTGCTCGGACTCCCCGACGTCTTCGCAGGGCCCGACGCTTGGATAGGTGGTGACGGCGAGAGGCTGCCGTGTGCGCATCCTACTTCTCCACTCGACTATTTCGGATACGATTTCGGATCTTACACCAGGGGTGGATGCTCACGGTGGGGACCCCACCTGCGGCGATGTGTCGCGCGCGAACGAGAAGCCGTCGGCACCGACCGTCACCTCCGCCTCGTGGTTCTCCTCCCGGGCGAACACCGGCTGCGGCTTCCCGGCCAGGTCCAGCACGGTGGACGCCTCCGCGTACCAGGACGGCACCACCGGATTGCCCCACCAGTCGCGCCGCTGGTTGTCCCGCACGTCCCAGGACAGCACCGGGTGGTCTGGATCCCCGGTGTAGTAGTCGGTGGTGTAGATCTCCACGCGGTGCAGATCCGGATCACGCACGTACACGTAGAACGCGTTGGACACCCCGTGCCGCCCCGGACCACGCTCGATGTGCGCCGATCGGCGCCGGGCGCCCAGCAGATCGCATACATGCAGCACCTGGCCGCGCTCGTGGGTGCTGAACGCGATGTGGTGCAGCCGGGGTCCGTCGCCGCCGGTCAGCGCGATGTCGTGCACCGTGTCCTTGCGGTGCAGCCAGGACGCGTACAGCGTGTCGTCCGCGCCCCGGATGTCCTCGGTCACCCGAAAACCCAGGTCCCGGTAGTAGCGCTCGGCCCGCGCCACGTCCGGCACCACGATGTTGAAGTGGTCGAGCCGGGCGATCGCGCCCGCGCCGTGCAGGTCGTAGCTCTGATGCAGGCGCGGCACGTGCTCGGCCGCGTAGAAGAACTCCAGCGGGAACCCCAGCGGGTCCAGTACCCGTACCGCCCGGCCGATCCCCCGGGTGGCGCCCGCCGCGCGGCGCTCCACCGGCACGCCCAGGGCCCGGTAGTAGCGCTCGGCCGCGTCGACCTCGCCGGGCGAGCGTACCCGGTACGCGAGCGCGGCCAGCGCCGGATTCTCGCCGCGGCGCAGCACCAGCGAGTGGTGCAGGTACTCCTCGAAGGCGCGCAGGTACACCGCCTCCTCGTCCTCGTGGGTGACCACCAGGCCGAGCAGGTCGACGTAGAACTCCCGGGACGCGGCGGGATCGGTGACGATCAGCTCGGCGTAGGCGGCCCGGACGATGTCGGGCGGGGGTATCGCCCCCGGCACGGGCACGGGCACGGGGGTGCCGGGGCGGACGGTGGGCACGGGCGGCGGGGGCGGAACGGCGGGAGTGGGCATGAGGCTCTCCTCCTGTTCGACGCGCTGTTCGGTTCGAGAGGTCGTGCGGCAACCGGTGTCCGCAAATCGTGCGGAACCGGTTTCGAGAGCTGTGCGGAACCTAGCAAGCGAGCGACCTGCGCGGATACGGCCGGGGACGAACCGACGGCCGGATCGCGTGAGGTCCCCCGATCGTCACGCGGCGCCGAACCGGGCGGTGTGCAGCGGCGCCATGGCCACGTGTACCGCCTGCTGCGTCGTGTAGAAGTCGATCGAGCGGTGGCCGCCCTCGTGCCCCAGGCCGGATGCCTTGATCCCGCCGAAGGGGGTGCGCAGATCCCGCACGTTGTGCGAGTTGATCCACACCATCCCGGACTCGACCCGGTGTGCCACCCGGTGGGCGCGGCGGATGTCGTTGGTCCACACGTAGCCGGCCAGGCCGTAGTCGACCGCGTTGGCCAGCTCCACCGCGTGCGCCTCGTCGTCGAACGGGGTCAGCGCCACGACGGGGCCGAAGATCTCCTCCCGGAAGATCCGGGCATCGGCCGGCACGTCGCGAAACACCGTGGGCGCGAGGTAGTTGCCCGTCGGCAGATGTGCGGGGCGACCGCCGCCGGCGACCAGGCGCGCCTCGGTGCGACCCGCCTCGACATACGCCAACACCCGCTCGTAGTGCTCCGGATGCACCAGCGCGCCGACCTCGGTGGCCGGATCCGCCGGGGGACCGACCACGATCCGCTCGGCCCGTGCGGCGAAGCGCTCGACGAACTCCTCGTACACCCCGCGCTCGACCAGAATCCGCGAACCGGCCGTGCAGCGTTCGCCGTTGAGCGAGAACACGCCGAACAGCGCGGCGTCGATCGCGTCGTCCAGGTCGGCGTCGGCGAAGACGATCACCGGTGACTTGCCGCCCAGTTCCATCGACAACCCCTTCAGGTGTCGGGCGGCGGCGGCGAAGATGGTGCGCCCGGTGGTGGTCTCCCCGGTGAACGAGATCAGCGGCACGTCGGGGTGCTCCACCAGCGCCGCGCCCGCCTCCTCGCCGATTCCGCCGACCAGGTTGAACACACCTCGGGGCAGGCCCGCCTCGGTGAGGATGTCGGCCCACAACGACGCGGACAGCGGGGTGAATTCGGCGGGCTTGAGCACCACGGTGCAGCCGGCCGCCAGAGCCGGCGCCAGCTTCCACGACTCCAGCATGAACGGCGTGTTCCACGGCGTGATCAGTCCGGCGACGCCGACCGGTCGGCGGTGCACATAGTTGAGTTGGCGGCCCGGCACCTGATATGCCTCGTCGGTTTGACCGACGATCAGATCCGCGAAGAAGCGGAAGTTCTCGGCGGCGCGCTGCGCCTGGCCGAGTGCCTGGGTGATCGGCAGGCCGGTGTCGAAGGTCTCCAGTTCGGCCAGCCGCGCATCGCGCCGCTCGACCTCGTCGGCGATGCGGTTGAGCACCACGGCCCGTTCCCTGGCGGGCAGTCGCGGCCACGGCCCGGTGGTGAACGCGCGGCGGGCGGCGGCCACCGCGGCGGCCACGTCGGCGGCCTTGCCCGCAGCGGCGGTGGCGTAGGGCAGGTTCGACGCCGGGGCGCAGACCTCGAACGTGGCGCCGTCCAGGGAGTCGACGTGCCGGCCGTCGATGAAGTGACGCAGCCGGGTGGGCAGCCCGGCGGGCACCTCGGCGGGCTCGACGGGCGTCGTCGTGGTGGTGCTCATGCGGATTCTCCAAGGACGGGGTCGGTCAGCAGGTCGAACCGGCTCTGCGCGAGGGCGGATACGGCGGTTCGGCCGGATTCGGACAGCGGCAGCAGCGGGGGGCGGACCAGGTCGGAGCCGAGCAGGCCGCGCCGGTGCATCAGCCACTTCGCCGGCGCCGGGTTGGTCTCCACGAACAGCAGGTCCACCAACGGCTGTACGGCGTAGTGCAGTTCGCGGGCCCGACCGAGGTCGCCCTGCTGATACGCCTCGTACATCTCGGCCACCGCGGCGGGCGCGATGTTGGCGAGCGCGGAGACGAAGCCCGCGCCGCCGAGGGTCAGCACGGGCAGGCACAGGAGTTCGATGCCGGACCAGACCAGGAGTTCGGGGCCGGCGGCCTCCATCACCCGGGAGAAGTGTTCGAAGTCCCTGGTGGTCTCCTTGATGCCGACGATGTTCTCGTGCGCGCGGAAGAGCCGGGCCACGGTCTGCGGATCGATGTCCACCGCCGTGCGGCTCGGCACGTTGTAGATCACCACCGGCAGGTCGGGGTATTCGCGGGCGACGGTGGCGTACCAGGAGAACAGCGCGTCCTGGGTGGGGCGCGCGTAGTAGGGGGTGATCACCAGCACCGCGTCGGCGCCCGCGTCCCGGGCGACGCCGGTCAACTCCAGCGTCTCCTCCAGCTTGGCCGACCCGGTGCCCGGCAAAAACGGTGCCCGGTCGTCGAGTTCGTCGGCGACCACCCGGATCGCCTCGGCCCGCTCGGCCAGGGTCTGTGCGGACGGCTCGCCGGTCGAGCCGCCGAGCGAGATCCCGTGCGAGCCGGCCGCGAGCTGCCAGCGCACCAGGCGGCGCAGTGTGGCGGTGTCGAGGGCGCCGTCGGCGGTGAAGGGGGTGACCAGCGGCGCGATCGAGCCGCGGATCAGGGACGGATCGGCGCGGTACTTCATCGATACTCCTCGCGGGTGATGGGCGAAGCCGGGTCGTGGGTGGGCGGCAGCGCGGCCCGCCAGGCGCGGTAGGCGGGCTCCCAGTCGGGGCCGATGGGGTACAGGCCGGCCAACGCGGCGCCCCGGGAGACCTGTTCGGTGATGAAGCGCTCGCGCGCCTCCTGCTCCTCGGCGGCGGCCAGGACCTCGGTCACCAGGGCGGGCGGGATCACCACCGCGCCGTCGTCGTCGGCGACCACGACGTCGCCGACCTGTACGGTGGCGCCGCCGCAGGAGACGGTGACGTCGACGTCCCAGGGCACGTGCCGGCGGCCGAGCACGGCGGGGTGGGCGGCGGCGGCCAGTACGGGCAGGCCCAGGGCGGCGACGGCGGCGCTGTCGCGGACCGCGCCGTCGGTGACGATCCCGGCGGCGCCGAGCGTGCGGGCGCGCAGGGCCAGGATGTCGCCGAGGGTGCCCGCGGTGTCCACACCGCGGGCCTCCATGACCAGGACCTGGCCGGGTTCGAGGTTGTCGACGGCACGTTTTTGCGCGGTGTGGCCGTTGCCGTGGGCGGCGAACAGGTCCTTGCGGAACGGGATGTAGCGCAGGGTGCGGGCGGTGCCGACCAGGCGGGTGCCCGGGGTGAGCGGTCGTACGCCGTCGATGGAGACGGTGTCGAAGCCGCGGGCGCGCAACTGCACGCTGAGCGTGGCCACCGCGACCCGACCGAGCCGGGTGCGCAGGTCGTCGGTGAGCGCGAGGTCGGGCACGGTGCCGTGGGCGTCGGCGCGGGTGGCCGGGTCGACGCGCGGCGGGGTGCCCCAGTCGGCGAGCGCGGGGCCGGCGACCACGTCGGTGCGCAGCGGGCCGGTGGATCGGGTCGGGTCGTCGAGGCTGTCCACCTCGACCTCGATGCGTTGCCCGACCCCGGCCACACCGGCACCGGCCGGGGTGCCGGTCAGGATCACGTCGCCCACCTCCAGGGTGAGCAGCCGGGACAGGTCCGCGATCAGGTGGGCGAAGCCGAAGAGCAGGTTCGCGGTGGTGTCCTCCTGGACCAACTCGCCGTCCAGCCAGGTGCGTACCCGCAGCGCGTCGGGACGCAGCTCGGCCGCGGGCAGCAGGGTGGGCCCCAGCGGGGTGAAGCCGTCGCCGCCCTTGGAACGCACGTTGGCGCCCTTGTCCGCGTGCCGCAGGTCGTACAGACCGAGGTCGTTGGCGGCGGTGACCCAGCCGATGTGCGCCCAGGCGTCGGCCGGCGCCACCCGATGCGCGGCGCGGCCGACGACCAGGGCGATCTCGCCCTCGAAGCCCAGCAGTTCGACGCCCGCCGGGCGCTCCACGCGGCCGGATCCGGTGAGCGAGCTGCCGGGTTTGAGGAAGTAGGAGGCGTGCTCGGGGACACGGCCGCGTTGGCGGGCGCGGGAGGGGTAGTTCAGGTGTACGGCCAGCACCTTGCCGGGCCGCCGTCCCGTCGATGCGGTCACCGCGTCCTGCGTCACTCGCCACCGCCCTTCGTGCCTGGTACCGCCCGCCGGATCGGCGATGCCATCTCGGAACGTATATGATTCCGGATAGAATAATAGAGGTGATCTCGGTTCCACTGTCAACCACCCGGAGGGGCACGCTTGTTCGGTCGGGCGGGCAGGCAGGCGGGGGCGGCGGGAACGGCGCGGGCACGACGAGGACCCGGCCACCGAGGCAGCGGTCGGGTCGGTGCTGTCGGCGGTGGTCGGTTTCGCCGGCTCAGGGGACCTGGGAAGTAATGCCCGAGCCGGCCCCCGACCCCGGCCCGGGTTCGAGTGCGAGCGGGTTCGGACGAGCGCATCGAATCGGCCATACCCGGGCCGGGCGCGCGCCGGGGTACGCCGGATGCCGATGAGCGCGCTCCCACGGCCTGCGTCGGCCGGCTATCCTCCGGTGTCGGCGTGTTCGGGCTTGTGCGCTACCGGTGCCGGGGCGGAAAGTGGTGCGAGTGGGTGCCGGCTCCCCCCGTGGCCGGGCCCGCCGCGGCCCGGCGTCCGGCCCCCCGTCCGCCCGCCGGGCCGCCCCCATTCGTCCCGCGAGGCCGGCCGCGCAAGGCAGTCGCGACGCGGTCGCCCACTCAGGGCAGGATCGAGCGGGCGACGCGGAATCCCACATCGTCGACGCGGTAGCTCGGATGGCTGCGCCGACGGGCGCCGGCGCGCAGGCTCCAGTGTTCGTCGAACCAGCCGCCACCGCGCAACACCCGGTATTCGCCGTAGACTTCGGCGTCGTACACGTCCCAACACCAGTCCCAGACGTTGCCGAGCATGTCGTGCAGGCCCCACGGATTGGGCTGCTTGCCGCCCACGTCGTGGATGCGCTCCGCCGAGTTGGCGCGATACCAGGCGATGTCGTCGAGCGGGCCGTGATGCGGGCCGGTGGTTCCGGCGCGGCAGGCATACTCCCACTCGGCCTCGGTCGGCAGTCGGAAGCCGTCGGTCGAGGTGTCCCAGGCGACCGGCTCGACGCCCGCCGCGAGGTGGTACGCCGGGGTGAGGCCCTCGTGTACGGACAGGGCGTTGCAGAAGCGCACCGCGTCGTACCAGGACACGCCCTCGACCGGTAGCCGGTCCCCGACGGCGGCACTCGGGTGCTCGCCGGTGACCCGCGCGTACCGCGCCTGGGTGACCGGGAACACCGCGAGCCGGAACGGCGCGAGGTCGACCGACCAGCTGTGTTGCGTGCGCCGATCGGACAGGGTGACCCGTCCGGCGGGGAGGGGGACCATCGCGTCGTCCGCTGTCGCGTCCATGATCGAAAACCTAGCGGTGGCCGGCTCGCGTGCCGTCACGGGGCGGATCGCTCCGGCCTCGGTTCGTTCGGCCGTGCGAGGCATGGAGGCATTCGAGGCGAACAAACGTCCGGGTTCGAAGTCGGCGGGAGCGGGCAACAAGGGGCGCCATGAGCTGTGTGGATGCGATGAGGTCCCCGTCGTGGCGCGCGCTCACCCGATGGGGTGTCGCGCTCGGCCTGTGTGCCTGCCTGGCCGGTTCGGGGTGCGCGGACGAGGACGCCGGCGCGCCGCGGTCCAAGCCGGGACAGCCGATCGCGGCGGCGAACGCGCCCGCCGCGCCTGCCGCGCCGATTCCGGACGCCGTCCGGGAGCAGGCCGACGCGCAGATCCGGGCCGCCCGGCTGGGTGCGGAGCAGCAGGAGGCCGCCCGGATCGCGGCGAGTCGGGCCGCCGCCGCGCGGAAGTGGGGCCTGGCGGGGGCGCCGATCGCGGCACCCGCGCCGCCGGCCACACGGCCCGTGCTGAAGTCGGGTCCCGGCGTGACCCGCTACGGCGATCTCCCGCCGGTGGTGCACCGGGTGCCCACCGAGGACCGGGTGGTCTTCCTCACCGTCGACGACGGCGCGGAGAAGGACCCGAAGTTCGCCCGAATGGCCCGTGAACTGGGCGTGCCGTTCAGCGCGTTCGTCAGCGGCTATCTGGCTCGCGGCGGCTGGGACTACTTCCGGGGCCTGCACGAGCAGGGTGTCGCGGTGAACAACCACACGGTGAACCATTTGGACATGCGAAAGCTCGGCTACGCGCGCCAGCAGCAGGAGATCTGCGGGGAACAGGAGGCCGCCGAGCGCGAGATCGGCGTCGCGTCGCGGTTGTTCCGGCCGCCGTACGGGGAGTTCAACGAGGACACCCTGCGTGCGGCGCAGTCGTGCGGGATCGTGGCGCTTCCGATCTGGAACCAGGAGGCGTTCCCGGACCGGATCGAGTATCGCTACGACCACCGGCTCAAGCCGGGCGACATCATCCTCACCCACTTCCGGGGTCCCGGGCAGTGGAAGGGCGACATGGCCCAGATGTTGCGCCGCGTCGTGGACACGGCCACCGCGCAGGGCTTCGCCCTGGCTCGGTTGGACGACTACCTGTAGGGCGTGTCTTCAATCTCCCGTCGGGCTCCGCGGCGTTCGGTGCCGTGCATCGGCGTGCCGGAGAAGCAGGTGCATAGTGGTTCCATTCGCCTGGTTCTCCGGGGCGGCGAGGTGCGGTGCCGGGCGTCGTGGAGCTCGGCGGGAGATTGAAGACACGCCCTAGCCGTCCGTCGGGAAGCGGCGTGCCCAGCGGCGTTGCCACGGTGTCTCGACGGCCCGGCGGTGGTGGTGTTCGCGGGTCCAGCCGACGGCGTCCGCGGGGGCGATGCCCGCGCGTACGGCCAGACACGCGACGACGGTGCCGGTACGGCCGATGCCGCCCCCGCAGGCCACCTCGACCGCCCCGCCCGCACGGGCCCTTTCGTGCAGCGCGCGGATTTCCCGGATCGCCCCCTCCCGATCGCGCGGCAGCCGGAAGTCGGGCCAGTCGAGCCAGACGTGCGGCCACGTCAGCGCCGCGTCGTGGCGACGGCGCAACCGCTCGTCGCCGAGATAGAGACCGAAGTCCGGCGTCGCACCCCCCGGCCGCGGACGGCGCAACCCGCGCGCACGGATCCAGGCCCCGTCGGGGAGGCGGAGCGCGCCGGTCAGGGGCGGATGTTCGATCGCGGCGCTCATCGGGCCACCCCCACCCGCTGCCGCCGGGCCCGGTGGTTGGCCACGTTGATCCGGTTGCCGCACAGGTCCGGCAGGCAGTAACGGCGCCGGCCGGCCCGGCTGGTGTCGACGAACACGCCGCGACAGTCGGGGCCGGCGCAGGCGCGGAAACGGTCGTGACCGAGGGTGCGGACGGCGCCGAACAAGCCGACCGCGACGAACGCGGCCAGTTCGTCGGCGAGGGACGCCCCCGGTGCGGTCGGGACGTACCACTGCCAGCCGCCGTCGGCCGCCCGGTCCAGGACGGGGGCGAGCCCGGCCCGGGCGACGAGCACGCCGGAGCCCGCGACGGCCTGCTCCGCCGTCTCGGTCTCGACGACGCCGCGCACCTCCCGGCGCAGCAGCCGAACCGCGTGGAGGTCGTCGTCGGTGGGCACGCCCTTGTCCGCAAGGGCGTCGAGCCGCAGGTCGTGCCCGGCCAGGAGGCCCGCCAACGCGGCCGGATCGGGGAGCGCGTCGCCGGCGTCGCCGCGCACGGTGGGCGAGGTATTGACCAGGTCGGACGCGAAGGTCGCGCCGGCGACGTAGTCGGCCATCGGGATGCGCACACGTTGCCTTTCGCCGAAGTAACCGGTGAAGAAAGACTACAACCCTTACCTGGCTCTGTCCGGCTCTCGTGGGCGGCCGGCGCGACACCCGTACGGCCCCGCCGGAACGGGGCCGTACGGGTTGTTCCGGACCCGGGCTCAGCCCGACGTGGCCGGCACCCCGGCCGGGGCGGACCGGAGTTCGTCCCGAGGCCCCGACCCGACCCGCAACGACCAGGCCAGCACGGCCAGCGCGACCACACCCGTGGCCAGCGCGGCCCACCCGATGCCCGCGCGGCCACCGAGCGCGAAGCCCGCCGCGCCGGCCGCGCCGCCCGCGCTGATCCCGAGGTAGATGGTGCTCTGGTGCAGGCCGAGAACCAGCGGGACCGCGTCGGGGGCGGCGGCGGTGACCCGCAACTGCTGCGGGACGTTGATCATCCAGTGCAGCAGCCCCCACAGCGGGACCACGACACACGCCGCCGCCATCGAGCGGGACAACACCGGCACCAGGGCGGCGACCGCGGTGAGCAGCGGGGCGGCGACCACGATCGTGCGGGCGGGGCCGAAGCGGTCGGCCAGGCGGCCGACGAGGAAGTTCCCGCAGACCGCGCCGATGCCGAAGGTCAGCAGGATCAGCGAGGTGCGCCCGGCATCGCCGTCGGTGGCCGGTCGGGTCACCTTGTCGAAGTAGGTGTAGACGGTCCAGCTGGTGGTCAGGCACAGCAGGGTGGCGGTGAGGATCACCACGACCCGGAAGTCCGTGAGCGGCGCGACCCGTTCGCGCAGCGTCCGGCGTGGCAGCCCCGGCAGGTCGGGGACCACCGCGGCGATGCCCGCGCCGGCCACCGCGGCCAGGCCGACGATCAGCCACAGCGCCACGCGCCAGCCGGTGGTCGAGCCGAGCCAGGCGCCGAGCGGCAGGCCGAGCACGATGGCGGTGGTCAGGCCGCCGACGACCACCGAGGTGGCCCGCCCCTCCCGCCCCGGTGGCGCGGTGGCCCGGGCCACCGCCAGGGCATTGACGGTGTAGAGCGAGGCGCCGGCGCCGGCGAGGGCACGACCGATCATCGCGAGGCCGTAGTCGCCCACGACCGCGTTCAGGGCGTTGCCGACGGCGAAGACCGCGAGGCCGCCGAGCAACAGGCCGCGTGGCGCCCGGTGTCCGACGGCGGCGGCGAGTACCGGCCCGCCCAGGGCGTAGGCGAGCGCGAACGCGGTGATCAGCCACCCCGCCGCGGTTCGGGACACGTCGAGGTCGTCGGCCATCGGCCCCAGGATCGGCGCGATGACGAACGTGTCGACCCCCATGGCGAAGGTGCCGACGGCCAGGACGATCAAACGCAGCCGCATGACCGCTCCTTTTCCGTTTCGGACCCGCGGCCGACCGTTCTCGGATCCGCGGGTGACTGTGCCGACGACGATCGTGTGTGCGAGGGCCCCGGCCCATCCCTCAAGTGGGGGATGAGCCGGGGGCCGGGCCCGGGCCGCGCGGGCCCGCAAAAAACGCGATGCGCGGCGAACCCGACCCGGCTAGCGTCGCGAGGGTGACCCTCGACATCCGAGAAATCCCCAAGTCGCAGGTGGATCGCATCGTGGATCTCGCCGATCTGGCCTTCCACGAGGCGGACTCGGCCGACGAACGCAAACAACACCGGGACAGGCTGCGCGTCTGCGGACGGATCGGCGCCTACGAGGACGACGCCCTCGTCGGCGCCGTCGTCGCGCACCGCTTCAAGCTGACCGTGCCGGGCGGCGAACTGCCGTGCGCCGGGCTCGACTACGTCGCCGTGGCGCCCACCCACCGCAGGCGCGGACTGCTGACCCGGATGATCGCGGAACAGTGGCGCAGGTGCGCCGAACTCGGCCAGCCGCTGTCCTGCCTGTGGGCCTCCGAGGACACGATCTACGGCCGATTCGGCTACGGCAACGGAACCCTCGGGTGCAGCATCGAGATCGACGCCCGCCGGCCGCTCGACCTGCGCATCACGCCCGACCCCCGGCCGTTGCGGCTGGTGGACCCGGCCAAGGCGCCGGGCCTGCTCGGTCCGGTCTACGCGGCCGTGCGGGGCAGGCGGGGCGGGCGGCTGGACCGGGACGAGGAGTGGTGGCGCACCGTGGTGCTCCTCGACGACGAGGACGAGGAGCCGATCCGGGTCGTCGCGCTCGGCGAGCGGGGCGAGACCCCGGCCGGCTACGTCGTCTACCGGGTGGAGGAGGTCAAGGGGCCCGCCGGCTCGGCCAACGTGCTCCAGGTGTTCGAACTGGAGGCGCAGGACGCCCCGGTGGCCGCCGCGTTGTGGGCCTTTCTCGTCTCGATCGATCTGATCGACAAGGTGGTGGCCTGGGCCCGGCCGCTCGACGACCCGCTGCTGCAGTTCGCGGGGGATCGCCATCAGGTGCGGGTGATCAGGCAGTATCCGGCGCTGCGGCTGCGCCTGGTCGACGTGCGTACCGCGCTGACCGCGCGGTCCTGGGCGGCGCCGGTGGACCTGGTCCTGGACGTGCGCGACGCCGCACTGCCCGCGAACCAGGGCCGCTTCCGGCTCACCGCCGACCCGACCGGGGCGACCTACACCGCCACCGACGCCGCACCCGATCTGGCCCTGGACGTACGCGAGTTGGCCACCTGCTACCTGGGCGGCACGCCGATCCGCCGGCTGGTGGCGGCCGGACTGGTCACCGAGACCACGCCCGGCGCGGCGCACCGCCTGGACGCGGCGCTCCGCACGGACCTGCTGCCGTACGCGCACGAGGACTACTGAGCGACGGGGGCCGCCGGGTCACGCGGCGCCGGCTGACGACCGCCCCCGCCCGCAGTGCCACGGTGGCCGCCACCCCGGCGGCCACCACCTCCCGCGCGGCGACCGGCGCCACGTCGATCACCGGATCTCAGTGGCCGAGTGTGGCGCGCAGGGCCGGCTGGAGCAGGTTGCCGTGGGCGCGGACCAGGTCGTCGCACAGGTCCCAGATGCGTTCGACCGGCAATGCCGCGGCGGTGGCCGGGTCGATCATCGCGGCGTGGCGGATGTGCCGGGGGTCGTCCTCCAACGCGGCGCGCACCACCAGGTCGTTGACGCTCAGGTAGGTGCGGTTGAGGGCGGCCAACTGCGGCGGCAACGCGCCGACTCGGGTCGGTTGTACGCCCAACCTGTCCACCAGGCAGGGGACTTCGACCACGCCCTCGGCGGGGAGGTTGTCGATCAGACCCTGGTTGGGCACGTTGCCGTAGACCGTGCGCGGGGTGCCGGTGGTGATGCTGTGGATGATCTGCGGGGCGTACTCCATGGTCGACTCGACCGGCACCGGCTGCCCGGCGGCGAGTGCGGCGCGGGTGCTCTCGTAGGCCGCGACGTTCTCGTCGACGATGTCGAGGTAGGCCCCGACGGGCAGCCGCAGTCGGCTGATCTCGCTGTCGTGGCCCAGGTACCAGGGCACGTACTCGCTGGAGTGCTCGCTGGTCTCGGTCGGGTAGTAGCCGAGCCGGCGATACATGTCCACCCGTACCCGGCGCCGCAGTTGCTCGTCCCGGGCGATCAGCGCGTCGAGTTTCGGGTACAGGTCGGCGCCGGCGTGTTCGAAGCGCAACACCCACGCCTGGTGGTTGACGCCGGCCGCGAGGTAGTCGACCTCCTCGTAGGGCACGCCCACCAGTTCGGCCAGGCCCTGCATGGTCCAGTAGACCGAGTGGCACAGGCCGACCACGCGGGTCAGGCCGGTGGCGCGCCGGAGGTAGCCGACGTTCATCGCCATCGGGTTGGTGTAGTTGAGCAGCCAGGCGTCCGGGCACAGTTCGGCGATGTCCGCGCCCAGCGCGCGCAACACCGGGAAGGTGCGCAGCGCGCGGAAGATGCCGCCGATGCCGAGGGTGTCGCCGATGGTCTGCCGCAGTCCGTAGCCGGCGGGCACGTCGAAGTCGGTCCGGGTGGCCTCGCGCATGCCGACCTGGATGATGTTGATCACGAAGTGGGCGCCGGCCAGCGCCTCGCGGCGGTCGGCGTGCGCGGTGATCCGCGGGCTCGCGCCCCGGTCGTCGGCGATCAGCCGGGCCGCGCCCTGCGCGGTGGCCAGGCGTTCGGGGTCGATGTCGTGCAGCGCGATGTGCGCGTCCTTCAGTTCCGGGAAGGCGAACAGGTCCGCCAACAGGCCCTGGGTGAACACGACGCTGCCGGCGCCGACGAAGACGATCTTGGTGCGGGTCATCACTGGTTCTTTCCGTTGCGGGCGAGCGCGTCCAGCGCCTCGTCCCGGGTGGGTTGGGCGGCGGTGCCGCCGGTTGCTCGGGTGGACAGGGCGCCGCACGCGGCGGCGAAATCGAGGGCTCGGGCGAGGGGTTCGCCGGCGAGCAGGGCGGTGATCAAGCCGGCGTCGAAGCTGTCTCCGGCGCCGACGGTGTCCACCGGCTCGGCGGGGATGCCCCGGGTGCGCAGCACGTTCGCACCATCGTGCGCGAAGGCGCCGGCGCCGCCGTCCTTGACCACCACGACGGGGCCGTGCCCGGCCAGCCGCGCAGCGGCCTGCTCGGTGGTCGCGGCGGGGGAGCCGGCCAGTGCCCGGGCCTCCTGGGCGTTGGGCAACAGGTAGCCCACGGTGGGCAATACGGCGGCGAGTCCGGCCGGGTCCCAACGCCCGGCGGGGTCGTCGTTGGTGTCCAGGGACGTGGCGGCGCCGGCCGCACGGGCGATGCGCAGCAACTCCGGCAGCGCCCGCGCGAGTCGCGGCATCAGGAAGTAGGAGGAGGCGTGCACGTGCCGGCTTCGCCGCAGCAACTCCGCGGGTACGTCGTCGGGTCCGGTCGCGGCCAGCGTGCCGGCCGCGGTGACGATGGCCCGGTCCCCGTCGGTGCGGGTGAGCACCGTGGTCAGCGGCGTCGGCAGGCTCGGGTCGACGCGCAGCGCCGAGGTGTCCACGCCCCGATCCGCGAGCGCGGCGCGCACGAAGCGGCCCGCGTCGTCGTCGCCGATCCGGCCGGCGATCGCGACGGACAGCCCTAGCCGGGCCGCGCCGCAGGCGGTGATCGCGCCGGATCCACCGAGGGTGAGCAGACCGGTGGGGACGAGGTGTTCGTGCTGAGCGAAGGCCAACGGCCGGTCGAGGGGGCCGACCACGACGTCGGGATTGGCGTCGCCGAGGACGAGCAGGTCGAAGGTGTGCGGCATCGGGCTTCCCGGGTGTGTGCGGTGGACGGGGGGCGAATCACGAGAGGGTCGAACTCCCGTGACATCGCTACCCCTTCAGACCACTGGAGGTGATCGACTGGATGAACGCCTTCTGCGCGAAGAGGAAGGCGAGGAGCACGGGCAGCACGGTGATCACGTTGCCCGCCATCACCGCGGCCCACTGGGTGTGGTGTTGCCCCTGGAAGGTGGTCAGGCCCAGTTGGAGTGTGTACTTGGTGTCGTGGTTGATCGCGATCAACGGCCAGGTCAGGTCGTTCCAGGTGGTGAGGAAGGTGAGCACCGCGACGGTGCTCAGCGCCGGTCGGGACAGCGGCAACACGATCAGGTACAACACGCGCAGTCGCGAACACCCGTCGATCCAGGCGGCCTCCTCCAACTCCCGAGGCAGCGACAGGAAGAACTGGCGCAGCAGGAACACCGCGAACGGCGTCACAAGGGACGGGATGATCAGCGCGCCGAGCGTGTCGATCAGCCCGAGCCGCTTCATGATCAAAAACGTCGGGATCATGGTGAGCTGGAACGGGATCGCCATGGTCGCCAACATCGCCACCATCAACACGCGCGACCCGGCGAACCGCATCCGGGCGAACGCGTAGCCCCCCAGCGCCCCGAACACCAGGTTCGAGGCCACCGCCACCGCCGAGACGATCAGCGAATTGGCGAACCAGCGGGGGAACATCGCATTGCCCAGCACGTAGCGGTAGCCGCCCAGGTCGATCCCCGAGGGCCACAGCGCGGGCGGGAACCGGTTGATCTCCGCGTTGGTCATCACCGAACTGAGCACCAGCCAGACCAGCGGCAGCGCGAACAGCAGGGACAGCGGCATCAGCAGCAGATGCCACGGGCTGAACGGGAGCCGGCGACGCGGCGCCGCGACCGGGGCCGGCCGGGCCTGCGCGGGGGCGGCCTCGACGGTCGCCGCGCTCACTTGGCACCGCCTTCGACGAGCACGGCGCCGGCGGGCCTGCGGCCCCGCACGAGCCGCGACGCGACCCCGATCACCAGGAGCGCGAGGGCCAGCACGTAGGCCGCCGCCGCGCCGTACCCGGCGGTGAAGTTCTTGAACGCCTGCTCCCAGATGAAGTAGACGATCACCGTGGTGGACCCGAGCGGACCGCCCTTGGTGGTCACATAGACCAGGTCGAACACCTGCAACGCGTTGATCGTCTGCCACAACACCAGGAACAGGCTGACCGGAGTGAGCGTCGGCATCACCACGTGCCGCAACAACTGCCACCGCCCGGCGCCGTCGAGCCGAGCCGCCTCCAACAACGACGGCGGCACGTCCTGGAGCGCGGCGAGGTAGATCACCACGCAGAACCCGGTGCCGCTCCACACCGAGATCGCCACCAAAACCAGCAACGCCTGCCCGGGATCGGTGAGGAAGCCCTGCCGACTGATCCCGAGCGCGTGCAGCACCGAGTTGGCCGCGCCGAACTCCGGGTCGAGGATGAACGAGAACAACACGCCCTGCGCCGTCGCGGAGATCACGAACGGCACGAAGATCAGCGTGCGGTACAAGCCCACCAGCTTGATCCGCCGATTGAGCACCAGCGCCAGGAACAGCCCCAGGGCCATGCTCAGCGGCACGTAGAGCGCGGTGTACAGCAGGGTGTTGCGCACCGCCTGGCTGAAGTGCGGGTCCTGGGTGAGCGCGTCGTAGTTGTCCACGCCGACCCAGCGGCTGGGGGTGACCAGGTCGTCGGCCCGGAAGGACAGCAGCAGGGACCAGACGAACGGCACGATGCTCAGGCCGAGTACGACCAGGACGGCGGGCAGGATGTACGCCCACGCGGTCGCCGTCTCGCGCCGGCGTCTGCGGCGCAGCGTGCGGTGCCGGCGATCGTGGTCGGACAGCGTGAGTGGAGCGGGCAGGGATGACATGGAGGGGCTCCTCAACGCGGTATTCGTCAACGCGGTATGACGAGGGCGGCCTTGGCCGCGGCGGCGCAGCGGTTCAGGGCCCGGGTCGGACTGCTCTTGCCGAGCAGCACGGACACGATGGCCTCGGCGAGGGCCGTGGAGATCTGCGGATAGGCGGGGTGCGCGGGCCGTACCCGGGCCGTCTCCAGGGCGCGGGTGAACACGTCCAGGCCCGGCGTCTCGGCCGCGTGGGCGCGCCATTCGGGTTTGGCCTCGCAGATCCGGCTCAGCGGCAGGCTGCCCGCCCGCACGCCCCATTCGACGTCCTGGTCGGGCTGGTTGAGCCAGGACACGAAGGTGCGCGCGGCGCGTACCCGGGCGCCGCCGTTGTCGAAGACGGTCCAGGTGTCGGGGCCGCAGATGGTCATCGGCCGGCCGCTGTAGCTGGGCAGCGGCACCACGTGGTAGTCGATGCCCGCCGCGGTGACGTCGGGGATCTGCCACGGGCCGGTGACCACCATGCCCATCCGGCCGGAGGCGAAGACCTGGTACATCTGCTCGCCGCCGGGCTTGGGGTCGATGTAGACGCTCTTGGCGCGGGCCAGCGCCTCGACGGTCTCCAGGGCGCGGGCGCCGACGTCGCGGAAGCCGATGTCGCGGCCGTTCTCGGCGACCACGTCGCCGCCGAGGTCCCAGATCATCGGCCACAACCGCCAGACGGTGTCCTCGTCGCCCGCGCCCGGCCAGCCGGTGCCGAAGACGCCGCGCTGCGCGTCGGTGAGGCGGTGTGCGGTGGCCAGGAAGTCGTTCCAGGTCCAGCCGGGTTGCGGGAGCGCGACGCCGGCGTCCTCGAAGAGCTTCTTGTTGCACATCACGGCGAGCGCGTCCAGGACGGCGGGCGCGGCCCGTACCCGGCCGTTGATGGTGACCGCCTGGCGGGCCGGTTCCCAGTAGTCGTCCCACGGGGTGGGGGCCGAGCGCACGGTGTCGCCGAGGTCGACCACCTTGGGGCTGCGGGCGACGCCGGCGAGGTCGGAGCCGAAGACGTAGGCGATGTCGGGGTAGGAGCCGGCGGCGAGCGCCGCGGTGATCTTCTGGAGCATCGCGTCGGCGAGCACGCCGCCGCCGAGGTCGACCCGGATGCCCGACTGGGCCTGGTGGAACCGCTCCACCAGGGCCTCCAGCCCCTCGCGCCCGGTGTCGGTCTGGCCGTGCCACATCTCGATCGTGACCCGGCCGTCGGCGCCCACGCCGTCGTCGGTGCCGGCGCACCCGGCCAGCGTCGTGGACAGCGCCGTCGCGGCGGCGGCACCGGCGCCGATGCGGAGCAGGCCGCGCCGGGAGAGGCCGGTGGGATGGAACCGGTCGAGAACCACTGGACCTCCGGGAGATGTCGGAACGCGTGCGGGGGCGGGGCGTGGCGGAGCAAGGGCGAGAGCGGGTGGGCGCGCGTCGGCGGTCGCCCCGGGGCGGGCCCGGACGGGCGAGGGCGAGGGGGCGCGCGTGGCGGAGGGGGTGGCCCGGCGGCGGGATCCGTGCGGGATCGGGGCGCCGGGCCGACGATCGTGGCCGGGGGTCAGCAGGTCTTGCGCAGGTATCCGCTGCTGCCGGCCGGGACGACGTTCAGGTCGCGGCGCACGACGCTGAGCTTGCCGCCCCACTTGGAGCAGGCGGTGTTCAGGCCCTTGGCGGTGTACTCGATCACGATCACGTTGTTGCCGAACGACTTGGTGTACTCACCGCATTCGTTCCACTGGCCGCATTCCTCGGCGACGGCGAAGTCGAGCCCGGTGCTCGCGCGGTCGGGGGCCAGTTCGGAGGTGTTCTTCTGGGCGATGGCCAGTCCGCGCTGGTGCGCGTGCGCGGAGAGCAGCGTGACGAACGCCTTGGCGTTCTCGGCGGTGATCAGGTCCTCGGAGCGGGTGTAGCTGTCGTAGTTGTCCGGCTCGACGGCCTGGAAGCCCTTGCCCGCGCACTCGTCGATCAGGGCGTTCACCTTGGCGGCGACGGACGTGCGCTTCTCGGGGGTGCGGATGTCGAGCAGCGCCTCCTTCCACTTGCCGTCGTAGACCACGGTGTCGTCGTCGCGGCGGAGCAACTCGCCCGGTTTCCAGTTGCCTTCCGCGCCCTTTTGGGCCTGGAAGGCGTTGACGTAACAGATGTTGTACAGGCCGCGCGCCGGGGTGGCGGAGTGGTCGCGGGTGACCACTTCGACCCCGGCGGGCGGCGTGTAGGCGCCGCCGATCTGGTAGTCGAACTTCGCGTGGGTGGGGGGCAGGGTGACGGCGGCGCTCTTGGGGGCGTTCGCGGGCCCGGTGGTGCCGGCGCTCGCGGACGAGGTGAGGAACAGGGATCCCGCGATCGCCGCGGTGGTCGCCGCGAAGGCAGCGAGACGGCGGGCCGATCTACCCGGGAGGAAGGTGTTCATCATCGAACTCCAGGTGCGGAGGATACGTCCCCGCCTCGGATGTCGACTGGCATCCTGGCGACTTTGTCCGGGCTTGCGGCTTCACGCCGGCTACCGGCTGGGCGTACCTTTGACGCCGATTGCGCTGCTCGGCGTCGGAGCAGTAAATCGAGCAACATTCGTCATGTCAAGAGATCGTCAGTGCGCACAGTGCTCACGGGAGTTGTCATACGGAGGCCGGAAATGCCGTCCCCCGACCATCCGTGGATTGCGCCGGTGGATCTCGTGACTGCGCGAATGCGCACGGATATGCTGCGCGGATGTTGAGAACCGAGCGCCACGCGCGCATCCTCGAACACGTTGCCGCACACGGGAGCGTGAGCGTCGAGGAGTTGTCCGCGATCCTGGCGGTCTCGGGGGCCACCGTGCGCCGCGACCTCCAGCACCTGGACGCGGTGAACCTGCTGCGCCGTACGCACGGCGGGGCGTCCGTGGGCAACATCGGCCTGGAGACGCCGATGCAGTACCGCAGCGAACGCCGCCGACCGGAGAAGCTGGCGATCGCCCGCGCCGCGGCGGCCCTGGTCCCGGCGGAGGCCGTGGTCGGCCTGACCGGCGGCTCCACCGCCACCGAGATCGCCCGCATCCTGGCCGAGCGCGGGCCGGTCACCATCGTCACCAACGCGGTGAACATCGCCGCCGAACTGGTCCTGCACAAGGACGTCACGCTCGTGGTGATCGGCGGCACCGCCCGCAAGGAGAGCTACGAACTGGTCGGCCCGATCGCCGAGAAGACCCTCGCCGACTACTACACGGACGTGACCTTCCTGGGCGTGGACGGAATCAGCGCCGCCCACGGCTGCACCACGCACGACCAACTCGAGGCCGCCACCGACCGGGCCTTCACCGACCGCAGCAACCACACCATCGTGGTGGCGGACCACTCCAAGATCGGAAAGGCCACCCTGGCCCGCATCTGCCCACTGTCCGGGATCGGCCACCTGGTCACGGACGCGGACGCGCCGAAGGACGAACTGGCCCGGATCGCGGAGGCGGGGGTCGCGGTGACGGTGGTCTGAGGGGACGATCGTTGTCGGCGGTGCGGGGGCGGTCCGAGGCCGGCGGTGCGGGGGTGGTTCGCGGCGGTGTTGCAGGGGCGGTTCGACGCGGCGGCGCAGGGACCGTTCGACCCGGTCGTGCGGGGACGGTGCGAGGCGGCGGTGCGGGTGGTTCGGCTCGGCCGTGCCGGGACGGTGGGACGGCGCGGCCGGGTGGCCTCGCGTCGGAGGCGGGTGATCCGGAGCCGGACGCGCGGGCCCGCCCACGCACGCCGAGCCGGCGGTCGACGTGCATGCCGGTCCGCTCGTTTCCGAGCCGGTCGCAGCCCTCCCCTGCGGGGCTGCGACCGGCTCAGGCGCAGGGGCGCAGTGCCCGGGCCGGGACGCGACCCGTACCCGAACACTCCCGGCGTCCCGGAGGCGGCTTGTGGGCCACCCCCGCGTACATCCACTCCCGCTCCACCAGCGGACGCGGAAGTCGGTCGGCGCGCCAGGACGAGATCGGCACCACGCCGGGCCGGACCGGGTCCAGGCCGGGGAACAGCGCCCGCACCTGCGCGGCCGTGCGCGGAAACAGCGGGGCGGCCGAGCGGCGATACGCTTCCGCCGTGGCCCGCGCCGCCTCCGGCCGCAGATCGGCGGCGACATGCGAGAGCACCAGCATGCTGCCCGGCACCATCGCACCCGCCAACGCGCCCACCACGGCCCGGGGATCGTCCGCGTCCGACAGGTAGTGCAACACCGCGGTCAGCACCACCGCCACCGGCCGATCCAGATCCACCCCCGAACGCCCGGACACCCGCGCCAACAGCGCGTACGGATCGCGGAGATCGCCCTCCACCACCCGCACCCGACCGGGCCGACCGGACAACGCCCGGGCGTGCGCGAGCACCAGCGGATCGTTGTCCACGTACACCGCCCGCGCCTCCTCGGTGGCCGCCACCGCGCACTCGTACGTGTCGTGGGCGGTGGGCATGCCGACCCCGATGTCGAGGAACTGGCGGATCCCGCACCCCGCCGCGAACGACACCGCGCGGCGCAGGAACGCCCGATTCGCCCGAGCCATCGCGCGTACCTCGGGAGCCGCCCCGAGCACCGCGTCGGCGGCCTCGCGATCGACCCCGAAGTTGTTCTTGCCTCCCAGGTAGTAGTCGTACATGCGAGCGGGATGCGGCAGATCGGTGCGCAGCCCGGACCGGCGCGTCGCGGACACCTGGACCGGCGGTCGAGCCGGCACCGGCCGGCCCGCGCACGATCGGGTTTCCGGCGCCTGCTGGGGAATCACAATCATCGGCCTTCCCGATTCTCGGGTCACGGGCCGCCCGGATCGGGCGAGGCGGGGGTACCCGCCGGGCGGGCCCGCGTATTCCTCCGGTGCGCCTGGGGAGATCAGCGGCGGAGGAAATCCGTGACGACTGCGTCGAAGTGCTCGTGTTCCTCGACGAAGGGTACGTGCCCACTGGCGGAGAACCGCTCGATCCGCGCATCGGGCAACACACCCGCCAGCCACCCGGCCAGGTCACCCGGGAAGACCCGGCTGCGCTCGCCGTAGACCAGCAGCGTCGGCACTGTCACCTGCGGCAGCACCGACCGCCAGTCCGAGTGCGCCATGTCCATCCAGACGTCGAGCGCGGACGACGTGTGCGTCTGGGTGGTCTCCGCGTACACCGCGTCCACCGCCTCGGCGGCCGGGGGTTCGGCGAAACACGCCTCGATGAACGGCTTCACCGCGATCGGCCGAGCGTGCCGCACGGTCTGCGCGAACACCGCCAGATCGGTGGGGGAATACCCGCCCAGCAGCGGGAACTCCCAGTCGGGGCCGTCCAAAAAGCGCGGCGACTGATCGACGAACACCGCGCCGCGCAGCCCCTCGCACCCGAACTGCCGCACATACGACAGCAGTACCGAGGTACCCATCGACCAGCCGACCACGGTCACCTCGGCGAGATCGAGGGACCGAACCAACTCGCGGATGTCGCGGGCGTACTGGTCCAGGGAATGGCCCTCGGGCGTCTTCCCGGACCGGCCGTGGCCGCGGAAGTCCGGCACGATCACCCGGTTCTCCGCCGCCAACGCGGCCACGTTCCCGGACCAGAAGGTGCCGTTCATCGTCCAACCGTGCAGCAGGACGACGGGCCGGCCCGCGCCGTGCTCCTCGTAGTAGAGCGGGACGGTGTCGGACAGTTCCAGATAGGGCACGCCATCTCCTCCGGTCTCGGTCACGGCACCCCGTTCGCCGCGCCGCACTGCCGGCAGTCTGCGCGAGCCGGGAGCCGTTCCGCCAGACGTCGCAGGGGGGTTGCACCAACGTTGCAGAACCCGCGACGACACCCGCCCCGCCGGCGACCGACCGTGCCGGCATGATGACTCCATGGCACACCGATCGGACGCACGGGAACGGGCGCTGAGCGGCGGCACGGCGTCGGGGGTTCGCGGCCCGATCCGGGCCTCGTGGTCGCGCGCCCGACGACACGGGCTGGCACCCGACGCCTACCTGCCGCCGGTGTGCCTCGACGACGACGAACTGGCCCGCCACCGCGAGGAACACGCGCTCACCGGGATCTGGCCGCTGCTGCGCCGCTCGCTGGGCGGACTGACCGAGGATCCGGGCCGGTTGTTGTTCCTCAGCGACGCCCGGGGTCACCTGCTGTGGGTCCAGGGCGACCACACGTCGCTGCGCTCGGCGGAGCGGGTACACCTGCTGCCGGGCGCGCTGTGGAGCGAGGACGCGGCGGGCACGAGCGGGGTGGGCTCCGCACTGGCGACCGGGCGGCCGTTCCAGGTGTTCGGCGCCGAGCACTTCCTGTCCGCGGCCACGGCCTACACCTGCACCGCCACGCCCATCCACGACCCGATCAGCGGCGACCTGCTCGGAATCCTGGACTTCACCTGCCCCGAACGGCACTGGCAGCCACTGGCGATCCCGCTGCTCGACACCGCCCGGCGGTTGGCCCAGTCGGAGTTGGAGACGGTCCGGCTGCGCGAGGAGATGCGGGTACGCACCCGCTACGTCGAGCGCATCGCCCGCCGCCTGGGCACCCGCAGCGCGATCGTCGACGCCGGCGGGCGCGTGGTGCGCGCGGATCCGCCCGGCTGGCTGCCCAATCGGCTCCCGATACCGGTCGGCGAAGGCCCGATGTTGCTGCCCGGCGGACAACTCGTGCTCGTCGAACGGCTGGCCGCGGGCGGCCTGTTCCTGCTCATCGCCGAGGACGGCGCCTCCGGGCCGGTGACCGCCGCGCCGATGCGCCTCGAGGCGCTCGGGCTGCGCCGGGCGCGGCTGCACATGGCCGGCGCCACCCACGAACTCACCCGCCGTCACGCGGAGATCGTCACCACGCTGCTGAGCGAACCGGGCGGGATGACGGCGAAGGCGATCACCGAGGCGGTGTACGGCCCGACCGGCCGCCCGGCCACGGTGCGGGCCGAACTCGCCCGGCTGCGCGCGATCCTGGGCCATCGGCTGGCGTCGGACCCGTATCGGCTGACCGGAGACTGCGAGGCCGACTTCCTCGACCTGGACCACGCGTTGTCGAACCGGGACACCACGGCCGACACCCTCCTGGACCGCTACCGGGGGCCGCTGCTGCCCGGCTCGACGGCGCCGCGCGTCCTCGAACTGCGGGCGGCGCTGCACGAACGGCTGCGGAACCGGGTGGTGGAGACGGCCGACGCGGACACGGCGATGCGGTGGGCGGGTACGGCGGCGGGCTGAGCGGGCGCTGCGGTCTGCGCGCGTGTTTCGGCGTGTGTTTACGGGCGGCCCGGGAGGGCGGGTGTGCGGGGGCGGGTGGGGAGCAGGGCGTGTACGCGCCAGCCGCCCGCCGGGTAGGGGCCGGTTTCGAGGCGACCGCCGAACAGGGCGACCCGTTCGTTCATGCCGACCAGGCCGTGGCCCATGCCGTCGCCGGGAGCCGCCTCGCCGCGGCCGTCGTCGCGCACGTCGAGTTCGATGTCCTCGCCCGTGTAGCGCAGGACGACCCGGGCGCCGGCGCCGGGCCCGCCGTGTTTGCGGGTGTTGGTCAGGGCTTCCTGGACGATGCGGTACACGGTCAGGCCGATGCCCTGGGACAGTTCGACGGGTCGGCCCTCGACGTGCAGGTCCACCGTCAGGCCCGTGCCGCGGACCCGGGTGAGCAACTCGTCGAGTTGGTCGACGCCGGGCTGGGGCACGAACGTCTCGACGTCGCTCTCGGAACGCAGTACACCCAGCAGGCGCCGCATCTCGGCGAGCGCCTCGCGGCCGGTGGCGGCGATCGTGCCCAGGGCCTCCCGGGCGGCGTCGGGCGCGGCGTCGATCGCGTACGCGGCGCCGTCGGCCTGGACCACCATCACCGAGACGTTGTGCGCAACCACGTCGTGCAACTCCCGGGCGATCCGGGCCCGTTCGGCCGCCGCGGCGAGCCGCGCCTGCTGGTCGCGCTCAACCTCCAGGCGTGCGGCGCGGTCGATCAGCTCGGCGTAGAACGCGCGCCGGGTGCGCATCGAATCGCCCAACACCCAGGAGATGGCAAGCAGTACGACGATGAAACCGGACGCGGACAGGTTGGCCCTGAAGGTCCCGCCGTCGGCGTGCGGGAAACGCACCAGCAGCACCGCCGGCGCCGACACCGTGGCGGCGAGCGCGGCCCGGGAGAGCCAACGCGGGCCGGACTTGGCGGCCGTGTACACGATCACCAGCATCGCGTAGTTCGCGAACGTGATGGTCCCGTCGCAGAGCAACTGGGCCACCCCGGCCCCGACCACGAGCATCGTCGCCACCCGGGAGCGGACCCGGTGCAGCGCCATGCCCAGACTCAGGACCACCACGATCGTGTAGGCCCAGAGCGACATGACGATGCCGTACTCGTAGGACAGGATCTGGAGAACACCGAGGCCGAACGCCGGGATGGTGCACACCGAGTCGACCCACAGGGGATGCGCCCGCAGCCAGGCATAGATTCGTTGCACGGGGCGACCGTACGACCCGCGGGACGGGTTCGGCATCAACCTGGGCGCTCATCACCGCGTCCACCGCAGGTCGAACGTGGTGCGCGCGGAGGCACGACCTGAGCGCGATCCACGGGGCAGGCGGGTCGGCTCCCGGGGCCGCCTGCCTCGGCGTCGCGGTGCCGTGTCCGTGCGCCCGGGCCCGGCGAGCGGCCAAGTGGTCGGTCGCCGAGGTGTGTTCGGGTCGCCTGACGGTTCGCGGCACGGCGTGCTGCGGGCCGCCCGCCCCGAGGTGTATCCGGGGAGGGCGGCCCGTGTCGTGGCGTGATGCCGGGTGGGTGGGGTCAGCCGCGCAGGCGGGCCATCCACGACTCGATCTCGTCGGCGCCGCGCGGCAGGGCGGCGGACATGTTCCGGTTGCCGTCCTCGGTCACCAGGATGTCGTCCTCGATCCGGATCCCGATGCCGCGATACTCCTCGGGCACGGTCAGGTCGTCGGCCTGGAAGTACAGGCCGGGCTCGACGGTCAGGCACATGCCCGGTTCCAGCGCGCCGTCGACGTACGACTCGGTCCGCGCCACCGCGCAGTCGTGCACGTCCAGACCGAGCATGTGACCGGTGCCGTGCAGCGTCCACCGGCGCTGCAGACCCAGCTCCAACACCCGCTCCACCGGGCCCTCGACCAGGCCCCACTCGACCAGGTGCTCGGCGAGCACGCGCTGCGCCTCGTCGTGGAACTCCCGGTACTTGGCGCCGGGCCGTACCGCGGCGATGCCCGCCTCCTGCGCGGCGAACACGGCGTCGTAGATCCGGCGCTGGAGCGCGGTGAACCGGCCCGAGACGGGCAGCGTACGGGTCACGTCGGCGGTGTAGAGGGTGTGCGTCTCGACACCCGCGTCCAGGAGCAGCAGATCGCCCGCCCGCGCCGCGCCGTCGTTGCGGACCCAGTGCAGCGTGGTCGCGTGCGGACCGGCGGCGCAGATCGAGCCGTAGCCGACGTCGTTGCCCTCCAGCCGTGCGCGCAGGAAGAACGTGCCCTCGATGTACCGCTCCGAGGTGGCCTCGGCCCGATCCAGGACCCGGACCACGTCCTCGAAGCCGCGCACCGTCGAGTCGACCGCGGCCTGGAGCTGCCCGATCTCGAACGTGTCCTTGACGAGCCGCTCATCGGCCAGGAAGACCCGCAGCTCCTCGTCCCGCCCGGCGTCGAGGCGCTCGCCCAGGGCGCTCTCCAGCGCCGCGTCGTGACCGCGCACCACACGCACGGGACCCGCGGCCGAGGTCAGCTCTTCGACGACCTTGCGCACGTCTCGACACGGCAGCCCGTACAGCAGCTCGCCCTCGGCCAACCCGGCACGCCGACCGACCCACAGCTCGCCCTGCCCGTCCAGCCAGAACTCGCCGTTGCCTCGGTCCGACCGGGGCAGCAGATACAACACCGCGTCGTGACCGTCGGCGACCGGTTCGAGGACCAGGACGCCGTCCTGGGTCAGGTCGCCGGTGAGGTACGCGTACTCGGTCGACGCCCGGAAGGGGTACTCGGTGTCGTTGGACCGGGTCTTGAGATTGCCCGCCGGGACCACCAGACGCTCACCCGGGAAGCGGGCCGACAGGGCCGCGCGGCGGCGGGCCGTGTTCGGCGCCTGCTCGATCGGCGCCAGGTCGACGCGCTCGGTGTCGGCCCAGCCGGTGCGCATGTTCGCGGCCAGCTCCTCCGAGACCTCGCCGCGGTAGAGGCCGTTCTTGCGCTGCTTGATGGCCTGCACCTGCTCTTCGTCGGACGACCGCTTCTCGGCACCCACGCCTGCCTCCTGAACCTCTGAATTTCCGGACTTCTCGATTTTCGAGTTTTCCGGACTTCCGGACTCGACTGCCGATCGGTTGTCGATCGCACGTTCCCACCCATTCTTCCCGACGCCCGGGCGCGACCCCCGGCAGGCCGGCGCGTCGTCGGGCATGGCCACCGGGGTGGTGGGTACGACCCCTCGGGTAGGTGCCGCGGACAGCGGTCGAGGAGACACAGGGGGGCGAAGTGATTCGAAAGCTGCAGGCGATCGCACTCGACTGCGCCGATCCGGCACGGCTCGCGCAGTTCTACGCGGAACTGCTCGGCGGCCGGGTGGTCGCGGACGCGAACGACCCGGACTGGATCGAGGTACACGGCTTCGAGGGCACGCCACTGGCCTGCCAACGCGTGGAGGGCTACCGCCCGCCGGAATGGCCGGGCCAACAGGTCCCGCAACAACTCCACCTGGACTTCGACGTGGACGACCTCGACGGCGAGGAAAAACGCGCCGTGGCCCTCGGCGCAACGGTCCTGGAACGCACGGACCAGGTCCACCAAGGAGCCAACTGGCGAGTACTCGCAGACCCGGCAGGCCACCCGTTCTGTTTGTGCTTCCACTGAGGCCGAGGTAGGCGACGTGGGCCGGGGCCGGGATTTGGCTCCGGCTCGGGGCGGGCGGGCCTGGGCAGGGGCGGGGAGAGCGGGTGGTCGGGTCGAGTCCGTCGGGGACTTCCCGAGCGGGCCGGGTGTTTTCGGCGCGCGTTGGGCTTTGGGTTGCGGGTGGCTGGTGCGGGGCGGGTCGGAGTCGGTGGTGGGCCGCCGCCGGCGTGCGGGGCTCCGAGACTTCGAGGTCCCGACGAGACGGGCGTGTCGGTCGGCGAAAAAGCGGCCGGCAGCGGCGGGCGGGGTGGGTGCTCGGGTCGGGTTCGCCGGGCTTGCGTTCCCGAGAGGGTTGGGCGGTGGGGGTTCGGTGAAAGTGCACGAATCCGGATTGCGTGGGGCGTTGCGGATGCGGTGTGAGAGAAAACCGCAGGTCGGCAAGCTTCGGTGGGCCGAAAATCCACTGAACTCGCCACCCGACTGCGGTCGGCCGCCGTCCGTGATCCTGCACGGTGAGTGAGGACACTCGCGGCGCCGGCGTAGCTGTGCGACCTGCCGTTTCAGCCGGGTGGGCGAATCGGCGCCCGGAGAGGACGCCGATTCGCTGTCGCAGCGGGCGTACTCACTTTGTCCCGGATGTGTCCGCTCTCTCGGGCAACTGCACAACGGCCACGCCGGCCTGGGACTCGCCGAAGCCCCAGCCTGCGACAAGGGAGCAGCCGACCGCTTCCAGGACATCGGCCCACGGCCAGCGGCCGCTGCCGTAGTAGAAGCCGCCCTCGCTTCGTGCGTCGCTTTCGCTGAGGCAGAGCATGCGGAGATGGTCGCGGAGGGCGGGATGTGCGACCGCACTCAGGCTTTCCTCCCAGGGCTCGGCGGCGGTGCGGACGGCATTCATGTCGTGGATCGACACCAGATGTTCGGGGCCGCGCCCGGTGAAGGTGGCGGCCCGCATCGCGTCGGTCGGAGTGCCGTCGGTGGCGACCCGCAGCAGCACGGACAGCCAGCCGTTCAATTTCTCGGATGCCTTGTCGGTCAGGTCGACCCCATGGCGGTCCAGGAGCGCCCCCAACTGCGCGCCGTAGACCAAGGCTTCATCGGCCTCATCCACCGCCGAAAGGGTCCGCAAGTCGGCGACGAAGGCATCGTCGAACGGCCGGCGCCCCTTGTGCCCACCGTCACCCCACGGTCCCGCCCCGGCCAGAAGGTCGGCGTCGAAGAGGAACAGCGACTCGCGCAGGTCGAACCGCCATGCCCACGGAGAGAAGGGGTATTCCCCGTCCGGATCCGGCAATTGCCTTGATTCCCGACCCATCAGCGCAGCAGGGGTGATCCAGGAATTCGGGAACAGGAACTCGTCGAGTGAATCCGAGACGTAGTACACCCCGTACCGGGCAGCGGGATCAACGGCCGGCCGGCCGTCGAGCAGTATCTCGAAGGCGCCGGTCAGCGCGGCATCCCACCCGTCAGGGTCAGTCACCAGGGTCGTCTCGGGCATCACGATGAGCGCTCCTATCGATGTCTTGATGTGTGTCACATGGGTCGCCGCAAAATACCGTCCGCCGGCGACACTTCAGGAAACCGACAACGAAGTCCGCGTCAAAGCAGACGAAATCCATCCGATCGGGATTACCGTTGGTTTGCCCGGTCGTTCCACCCTGCCTGCCGTGGGTCGTCGGTGGGCGTATGACTTTTCAGCCGGCTGCCCGTATCGCAGCGACGTATCCGAAGCCAACAGCCCCACGAAACCCGCACTCGACACCCCAATTCCCGCCCGCACATTGCAAAACCACAGGTCACCGAAGCCCGAAGCGCAAAACCACCCACCGCGATCCGGTTCCGAACCCCAACCCCCCTCCCAACGCCCCCGAAGCACCCGGCCCACCCGGGAAGGCCCCCGGAGAACCCGACCCGACCCCCCTGCCCGCCGCTGCCGGCCGCTTTTCGCCGACCAACACACCCGCCTCGCCGAAAGCCGAAGTCTCGGAGCCCCGCACCCCGGCGGCGGCCCACCACCGACTCCGACCAGCCCCGCACCAGCCGGCCCGCAACCGGAAGCGCACTCCCGCCAAGTAGCACCCGACCCGCTCGGTCGGGCTCCCCGGCGGCCTTGCCGGCCGTCCCCGCCCCTCCCGGACCCGCCTCGGCGCCGGCCGAAGGGCTGCGGCGGCGGTCGCCCGTGCCCTATGCCGTCCACAGTTTCGTCAGGTGCGTGTGTAGGACGGTTTCGGCTTCGGGTGGGGTCAGGTGGCCGAGGAGGACGTGGGTGGTGAGGCCGTCGGCGAGGGCCAGGAGGGTGCGGGCCTCGTGGTGGGGGTCCAGGGGGATGGGGGGATTCGGGGTGGCGGCGGCCGTGGTGATCAGGTGGGTGAACGATTCCTCCAGCGCGGCGTAGTTGGTCTTGAGGATCGCGGCCAGCGGGGCGCTGATCGCGGCCTGGGCCAGGAACGCCAGCCAGACGCGGGCCTCGGCGCGGTGTTCGTCGCGGAGGAGGGCGAACTCGGAGGCCGCGTGGCCGAGGGCGGTGGCGGCCGACTGGGCGGGGCTGCGGACCAGGCGGGCCCGTACCCGGGCGGCGACCTGTTCGCCGACGTGGCCGAGGGCGAAGACGAGCATTTCCTCCTTGGTCCGGAAGCACCGCTGGACCGCGCCCATCGACACATCGGCGCGCGCGGCGACGTCGCGCAGGGTCACGCCTTCCAGGCCGCGTTCGTCGGCGAGCCGGCATACGGCCTCGGCGATGAGGCGGCGTCGGCTCGCGTGGTCCACCTGTCTGGGCATGGGTGCCGCGCCCTTCCGGTCGTGGTGCGCGTTATTGCGATGCGGGTGCATCGGTTCCCAGGCTATCGTTCCGATGCAGTTGCATCGGAACGATGGAACCCAACGATGAAACCCACAGAAGCGGCGGACCGGATGGACCGGAACGAAAGTGCACAAACGCGCCCCGTGTCGGGCCGGCTATGGGCCATGTCCGCCACGGCACAGGCGCAAGCCGTGCGGGACGGGGTCGTCTCGGCCGTCGACCTCGTCGACGCGCACCTGGGGCGGATCGCCGAGGTCGACCCGGAGCTGAACGCGATCACCCGGGTGCTCGCCGACCACGCTCGCGAGCAGGCCCTGCGCACGGATCGTCGGCGCGCCGCCGGGGAGGTGCTGGGGCCGCTCGCAGGGGTGCCCTTCACGGTGAAGGAGAGCACCGCCGTGGCCGGCGTGCCGACCACGTTCGGCGTGCCGCGCTTTCGGGACCTGGTGGCCGCCGCCGACGCGCTGCCCGTGGCGCGGTTGCGGGCGGCCGGGGCGATCCCGATCGGGCGGGGCAACATACCGACGTTGATCCTGGCCGGGATGCACACCCGCAGCGAACTCTTCGGCGACACGGTCAACCCCTGGCACCCCGGCCGCACCCCGGGCGGCAGCAGCGGCGGCGACGCGGTGGCGGTGGCCGCCGGGATGGCCGCGATCGGGCTCGGCAACGACTCCGGCGGGTCGTTGCGGATCCCGGCCCAGTTCTGCGGGGTGGCCGCGCTGAAGCCGTCGACGGGACGGTTCCCGGCGGACCATCGGGTGCTGGGGCCGGACGATCCGGGCCCGGCGACGCAAATGCTGATCACCGACGGGCCGTTGGCGCGTGGGGTGGGCGATTTGCGCGCGGTGTACGAGGTGTTGGCCAGCGCGGACCCCCGTGATCCGCGTGCCGTGCCGGTGGCGCCGTACGGCCCGCCCATCGCCGGGCCGGTGCGGGTCGCGGTGGTGGCGGACCCCGGCGGACGCGGCGTACACCCGGCCGTGCGCGGAGCGGTCGAGGCGGCGGCCGACGCGCTGCGGGACGCCGGCTACGACGTCCGCGAAGTGCCGGACGTACCACGCCTGGACGAGGCCCTGGAGGCGTACGACCGGATCACCCTGACCGAGTTCGCGCCGACCTGGCCGGTGGTGCGCACGCTGCTGGGCCCGGGCGGGGACCGCTATATCGCGATGGCGATGGAGCGCACCCCGCCGGCGACCGCGGACGAGTTGGTGAAGCTGATGGGCACCTGGCTGAACATCCGTCGCTCGTGGGCCGAATTCCTTGACGAATACCCCCTGTTGCTCGGCCCCTCCTTCACCGAGCCCCCGGTCGAACCCGGTCTGGAATCGCGGGACCGGGCCGGTCGGGATCGGGTGGCGTCGGCGATGCGGTTGTGTACGGTGACCAGCTTCGTCGGCCTGCCGGCGGTGGCGATGCCCACCGGGGTGGTCGACGGCCTCCCCACCGGGGCGCAGATCGTCGGACGCGCGTTCCGGGAGGACCTCTGCCTGGACGCGGCCCAGGCCGTCGAGGACCGGCTGGGCACACTGACCCCGGTGGGTCCGCGCACGGGTGGGTGATCGCCGCGTGTCCGCTTCGGGGTTCTCGCGTTGAGGTAGCGGGAGTTCCGATCGGCGAAGGTGGTGCGGTCGGTGGTGCCCCGGGGGAAGAACACGAGTGCGAATCCGTCCGGCGAAGGGAATCGACGAACATGACACGCCGCCACCACCGTGTGTTCGATCCGGCCCACGAATCGGTACACGAGCCGACCCGCCGTTCGGCGCGCGCGAGGTGGCGGGCGCTGTACCGGCGAACCGCCGCCGTCGCGGCCGTCGCCCTCGCGATGGTCGGGGGCGGCGTGGTCGACGCCTCGGCGAAAGCGGAACCGGAACCGGGGGAGGAGGCGGCGGCCCCGACCCTGGCCTGGAGTCCCTGCGTCGAGGACGCCGGCTTCGAATGTGCGAACGCCTCCGTCCCATTGGACTATCGCGAACCGAACGGGCGTCGTCTCACCTTGGCGGTGATTCGCCACCGGGCCGCGGACCCGACGCGGCGGCTGGGGACGTTGGTCCTCCAACCCGGTGGGCCGGGCAACTCCGGAGTGGACTTCGTGCGCGGGAACCACGCCTCCCTGCCGGCCGAGCTGCGGGAACGTTTCGATGTGTTCGGCTTCGACGCGCGCGGCATCGGGCGCAGCGCGCCGTACGAGTGTTGGGACGACGCCACCTACTCCCGCGAGGTCACACAATCGCCGGGGCGGCCCGGGCCCGAGGGGTTCGACCGGGCGGTGTCGACCGCGCGGGACTTCGACGCGGCCTGCGCGGCCAAGGCCGGTGACGTACTGCCGTTCATGGGCACCGACTACGTGGCGCGCGATCTGGAACTGCTGCGCCGGGCGCTGGGTGAGCGGCGATTGTCCTTCTACGGACGCTCGTTCGGGTCCTACATCGGCACCGTCTACGCCGACCGGTATCCCGGCCGGGTGCGGGCCATGGCGCTGGACGGCGCCTACGATCCGGTGCACTACGCGGAGCGCCCGTACGAGTACGACCGGCCGCAATACCTCGCGCTGGACGCGGCGATGGGGCGCTTTCTCGACTGGTGCAGCGCCGAACCGGTGCGCTGCGGGTTCGGCCAAGGGGACGCGCGCGGCGCGTTCGAGCGCCTGATGCGGGAGTTGGACGCGCACCCGGTGCCCACCCCGTCGGGCGTGGCGGCGAACGGGTACACGCTCGCATACCGGCTGATGTTCAACATCAACGGAGGCAAGGCCGTGTGGCCCGGGTTCGGCGCAGCCCTGCGGCAGGCGGAGTCGCGGGACGGCACCGCCTTCCTGCTGCGACCGCCGTCGGCGGCCGGCTTCGACTTCCTCACCGCGAACGTCGTGGTCGAGTGCATCGACCGGGCCTACCCGCGTGACCCGGGCCGGCTGGAGCGGAACGTGCGGGCCAATGTGCGCGACGCGCCGCTGCTCGGCCCGCCGATCGGGTTCGGACCGCCCACCTACGACCACAACCACGCGCCGGCGTGTGCGCAGTGGAACGGCGAACGGGTCAGCCGGCACCGGGGCTCGTATCGGGCGTGGGGCTCCGCGCCCATCCTCGTGCTCGGGACGACGGGCGACCCCGACACCCCGTATCAGGACGCGGTCGCGCTGTCGGAGCGCCTGGACAATGCGTGGCTGCTCACGTTCCGTGCCGAGGGGCACACCGCCTTCGGGCGCAGCGCCTGTGCGCAGGCGGCGACCGTCCGCTACCTGACGGACCTGACCCTCCCACCACGCGGTACGGTCTGCGCCGACGAGCCGGATCCGGTCTCGACGACCGCGCAGGCGCCCCCGGTGGCGGGCGGCCCGGGTGCGGCCGGACTGCCGGGGATGCCCGGTGTGCAGGGCCTTCCGGGGCCCGCCGGCCTCCCGGGCGTCGACGAAGGCTTCGATCGCATCGGCGGCTGACCCCGTGTGGCCCGGCCCACGTTCACCGCATCCGTCGCACCCGCCGCCATTCGGGTCGGGGTCGATACGATTGAAGGAGTGATTACCGGCGTCGGTCAGGAGTTGCGAGATGAGTGCTGGAGTGGAGAAGGCGGTTCTGGCCGGAGGTTGCTTCTGGGGGATGCAGGACCTCGTCCGCAAGCAGCCCGGGGTGACGGCCACCCGCGTGGGCTACTCGGGCGGGGACGTCCCGAACGCCACCTACCGCAACCACGGTGACCATGCCGAGGCGATCGAGATCCTGTTCGATCCCTCGGTGACGAGCTATCGCGACATCCTGCAGTTCTTCTTCCAGATCCACGACCCGACGACCCGCGATCGTCAGGGCAACGACATCGGCCGCAGCTACCGCTCGGCGATCTTCTACGCCGACGAGCAGCAGCAGGCGACGGCGCTGGAGACGATCGCGGACGTCGAGGCCAGCGGCCTGTGGCCGGGCAAGGTGGTCACCGAGCTGGAGCCGCTGGGCGACTTCTGGCAGGCCGAGCCCGAGCACCAGGACTACCTGGAGCGCTACCCGAACGGGTACACCTGCCACTTCCCGCGCCCGGGCTGGAAGCTCCCGCACCGCGACCGCGCCTGACCCCCGCCCGGGCACCCGCCGGGGCCGAGCCGGGCCCGGGCCGTCCTCCCGCCCGGGCTCGCCCCACGCGCGGCCGGACTCGGGCCCCGGTCCGGCTCAGACTCCGGCCCATCGGCGCAGCGTGGTGGTCGCCTGCGCGGCGTCGTCCGGGGTGAGGGTGCCCAGGCGCGCGCCGTGGCCCGTGTGCGGCGCGATCAGGACCCGGGTGTCCCGACTGCCCGGTCCCGGTCGGAACGGCTCGGCGCGTACCGGGTCGTTCTCGCCGTAGACGAACAGGATGCGATCGCCGCGGTGGCGGACCCAGCGGTCGATGTCGGGCATCGCGCCGGAGTCGAAGCGCAGCGGGGTGCCCGCAGGCAGGTAGTTGCGCACCTCCTGGATGCCGGGGTAGCGCAGCAGGCCGTCCAGATGGGGCGTGGCGAGCTGCATGTAGCCCAGCTGGGTGCCGAGTTGGTGGAAGTACGGCCGGAAGAACGTGACGCTCTCGTCGGCGTAGACCGCAAGCCGGGTGACACCGTCGACCCATGCGTAAAGCTCGTCGGCGGACGCACCCGGCGCGGGTATCCCGGCGCACTTCGGCTCGCCCGCGTACATCCAGAACATCATCGGCAGGCGGAGCACCGCGAGTTCGAAGGCCCGGTCGACGCTGCCGAGCGTCTCGAAGGTCTGCGCGTTCGCCGCCGCCCACTGCGCGTAGCGGGTCGTCATCTCGTCGCGCCGCAGGAGCGCCTCGCGCTGCACCGATTGCAGCGCGGCCCGGCACTCGGGTGTGCCCACCCGGGCCAGGAACGTGTCGTACGCGCTGTCGTCGCGGTCGTCGACGTTGTTCGGCGCGGAGTAGACCACGCTGCCGTCGACGTCGTCGGGGTGGAATCGCCGGTGGTAGACGGTGGCCATGCCACCCTTGCTGCCGCCGGTGGAAATCCAGGAGCCCTGATAGATCGCCTTCAGGGCCTGGATCAGCCGATGGTGATCGTCGGCCGCCTGGCGGATGTTCAGGTCGGACATATCGGTGGGGTCGGTGGGGTCGACGGGTCGGGAGGTGCCGAAGTAGCGCTGTTCGGTGTAGATCTGGTTGCCGTCGAGCAGGGTCGCCGGCTCGGAGCGGAAGCTCGCGCCGGCGCCCAGGTCGTAGCCGCTGGTGTACAGGACCATCGGCCGCGCGGTCGAGCGGTGTTGCAGACTCAGGCGTTGCTCGAAGGATCCCCGCTCGGGGTGTCGGTGGTCGTCGGGCTGGCGATAGGTCAGCTCGAAGTAGCGGATGCCCGGCGCGGCGGGCTTCTCGGCCACCACCCGCATGCCCGGTATCGCGGCGATCCGGTCCCGGATGTCGACCCCACTGCTCTCCGCCGCCGCGACGCCGGCCGCGACCGGCGCAGGGGCCGCCACGGCCGTGCCGGACCCCGCCGGCACCAGCACCGCGGCGCTCACCGCCAACGCCGCGAGCCTGCGCCGGCCCCGCAGCGTCGTGCCGCCACCCGGGGCCCGCCGCGCCCCGCCCGGGTCGCGTGGTGCCCGGTCTCGATCAAGCCTTGCGTTTGTCATGTCCCCAGGAAAGCCCGGGCGCCCACGTCGCCGGATCCCCGGAACGGGGGAAACGCCTCCCCCGACCGGGGGAGACGACCCATCGCGTACGGTGAGCCCTCGTACGGATCGGCGGCTCGACTACGGGGGTACGGCGTGGAATCGATCGGCGTCGGGGACCCGTCCCGGATCGGGTCCTTCGCGGTGCTCGGCCGGCTGGGCGCCGGGGGCATGGGGCAGGTGTACCTGGGCCGTTCGCCCGGCGGGCGGCTCGTCGCGATCAAGGTGGTCCTGGGCGACCTGGCCGAGGATCCGCACTATCGCCGCCGGTTCGCCTCGGAGATCGCCGCGATGCGCCGTATCGGCGGCTTCTGGACCGCCGCGTTCGTCGACGCGGACGCCGACGCCGAGGCGCCGTGGTTGGCGACCGAGTACATCGCCGGCCCCTCGCTGACCGAGACGATCGCCGCGCACGGCACGCTGCCCGCGTCGAGCGCGCGACTGCTCGCCGCCGGACTGGCCGAATCGCTGGCCGCGATCCACGCCGTGGGGCTGGTGCACCGCGATCTCAAGCCCTCCAACGTGCTGTTGGCCTCCGACGGCCCCCGGGTGATCGACTTCGGCATCGCCCGGATGGTGCGCGAGGCGAACGGGCCGACCCGGACGGGACACCTGGTCGGCACCCCCGGGTTCCTGTCGCCCGAGCAGGCCAGGGGCGACGAGGTCGGGCCGGCGAGCGACGTGTTCGGGGTCGGCCTCGTGGTCGCCCACGCGACGACCGGACGCTCCCCGTTCGGGTTCGGCGACGCGGCGCAGATGATGTTCCGGGTCGTGTACCAGGACCCCGATCTCGACCCCGTCCCCGAGGAATTGCGGCCGGTGGTGGCCGCCTGTCTGCGTCGGGATCCGGCCGAGCGGCCCACCCCGGCGCAGGTCCTCGAGATGCTGGGCACCATGGCCCGCCCGATGGGTGCCGACTGGTTGCCGGCGCCACACTCCGCGCTGGTCCGGAGCCGCTCCGCGACGGCGGCGGCGAGCGGCGGAGCGGCGCCGGCGGCACCGGCGGCACCGGGTGCGCCGGATGCGACGGGTGCGACGGGCGCCCCGCCGACCGACGTGCCACCAACCGACGTGCCGCCGACCGACGTTCGGCCCCCGCACCGCCCCGACCAGGTCGAGGCGGCGACGGCGACCGCCGCCGTCGGCCCGGTCGCCACCCCGTCGTCCCGGCCCGAGCAACCCCCGGCCCGCCCGATCGGGCCGCCGATGATCCCCCCGCCGCCGCCCGTCAAGCCCGCGTATGCCCCCGCCCCCATCCCCCCGGCCCCGCCGGCGCCGTCGAGCCCCGGCATCGCGCGCCGCCGCCTCCTGATCGGCGGTTCCGTCGTGGCCGCCGCGCTCGCCGGCGGCGGTGCGTACCTGCTCACCCGCGACGAGGGCAAGGGTGCGGTCGGCGCGGGCAACGCCGCGAACCCGTGGTCGCCCGGCACCGGTTCGTCCCCGAGCCCGACCACATCCGCCTCGGCGCCGAACGGCACCGGCACCGGCGGACAATCGTCCGCCCCCGCCCCGTTGGCCCACCTCCTCCCCGAGCCGTACCGGTCCGGACGGCCCCTCCTCGTCGGCGTGGACGCCGCCTACCCACCCAACGAGTTTGTGGACACCGACGGCCGGAGCGTCGTCGGCATGTCCGCCGACCTGATCCGGGCGATCGGGCAACTGCTCGGTGCGACACCGAAGTTGGAGAACACCAAGTTCGACGCCTTGATCTCGTCGCTGGTCGAACGTCGAGTCGACCTGGTCGTGTCGTCGATGTTCGACACCAGGGAACGGCTGAACATGGTCGACTTCGTCGACTACTTCACCGCCGGCAGCGTGCTCCTGGTCCGGAAGGGCAACCCCCGGGGCATTCGCACCCTGGCCGACCTGTGCGGCGCGAAGGTGGCGGTGCAACGCGGCGCGATCCAGGAGGACATGGTCGCTCGCGCAACCACCCGATGCGGGCCCGGCGCGTCGAGCCCGATCAAGCTCGACGGCATCGAGGCCGCCGCGAAGCAGATCGCCGAAGGTGGCGCGGATGTGGGCGTGTTCGATCTCCCCGTGGCGGTGAACGGGGCTCGGATCTCGGGCGGTGTCCTCGAAGTCGTGGGCGAGCAGATCGAACCCCTGCCGTACGGCATCGCCCTGCGCAAGTCCGACACCGCGCTGCGGGACGCGGTGCGGCAGGCACTGGAGCGCCTGCTGCAAACCGGGGAGTACCGGGCGATCCTGGACCGTTGGCAACTCGGCGCGGGCGCCGTCCCGCGCGTGACGGTCAACGGCGGCTGACCCGGCGACCCCCTCCCCGAACCCGGCGGTGCCGCGAGGAGGCGGCCGAGATGCTTCCCAAGCACTCGTTTGGATGGGGATACTGGCCGGCGTGGACCCAAGTACCGCGTTGCGCGAATTCCTCGTGTCCCGGCGCGCCCGGTTGTCACCGCGCGATGTGGGACTGTCCGACGACGGTCCCCGACGGGTGGTCGGTCTGCGCCGCGAGGAGGTGGCCTCGCTCGCCGCGGTCAGCGTCGACCACTACATACGCCTCGAGCGCGGCCAGGCCTCGCGCGTCTCGGACGCGGTCCTGGACGCCGTCGCCGAGGCGCTGCGCCTGACCCGGGGCGAACGGCAGTACCTGCGCAACCTGGCCCGGCCCGATACCGCGAGCACGCGGGAACGGGCGTCGGTACGCCCGGGGTTGCGCGTGTTGCTCGACGCGTGGGGTCCGCCCGCGTACGTGGTCGGCCGCAACGGCGTCATCGTGGCCTGGAATCGCGCGGCCACCCGGGTGTTCCTCGACTTCGGCGAAGTCCCGCCCGAACGGCGCTCGATCGGCGGCCTGATGTTCGGCGACCCGCGCGCCAAAACCCTGTACGCGGACTGGGAGCGCAAGGCGGGAGAGACCGTCGCCTATCTGCGGACCGAGGTAGGCAAGCGGCCCCGGGACCCGGACCTGGCCGCACACCTGCGCGAACTCGCGGCGATCAGCCCCGACTTCGTCCGGCTGTGGTCGGCCCAGGCGAAGTTCGACCTGGCCCACGGGACCTGTCGCATCCGGCATCCGCTCGTCGGCGCGCTCGATCTGACCTACGAATCCCTGCACCCGTCCGACGACCCGGACAAGGTGGTGATCGCGTACGCGCCGGCGGACGCGGTCTCCGCGGCGGCGCTGGCTCTGCTCGACGGCGAGTCGTGACGCACCCTCGGTGACGAGGCCGGGCCCGAGGCGCCCCGACCGAGGCGGCGCGACCCCATCCGGGGAGCACGGATGGGGGCACGCGCCTTCGCCGCACGATCGTGGATCCCCTCCACACCGCCCACGATCGCCTCGGACCCACCGATCATCGACCACCACAGCCGCCCCAGACAGTGCAAACCCCGCACTGGCAGGGCCCGATGTTGCGTGACCGGGCCGGTTGTCCTCTCCGCTCGCGATCGTGACGCAACATTCCCGGGCCGTCGACCCGTCTATCTCCCGACACCGGCGAGCAGACGGTCGCCGCGAACATCGGTCGCACGGGAAGCAGGGGGCCGGGATGAGGCTGGACCGGGGATGAGGCAGGAACGAGAGCGCATGTTCGACGAGTTCGTCGCGGCGCGTTACCAGGCGCTGCGCCGGACGGCGTATCTCCTGTGCGGCGACTGGCACCAGGCGGAGGACCTGGTCCAGAACGCGTTGGAGAAGGTGTTCGCGTCGTGGCACAGGATGCGTGATCCGGGAGCGGTGGACGCCTATACCCGACGGGTGATGGTGCGGGGGTTCGTGGACGGCAAACGCCTGCGCGGCAGCCGCGAGTTCCCGGCCGCGACCGTTCCCGACGGCTCGGCGGTTCCGGAGGACAGTGCCCGCAGGTTGGCGCTGTTGGCGGCGCTGGGGAAGGTGTCGCCCGGATATCGGGCCGTGCTGGTCCTGCGGTACTGGGAGGACCAGAGCATCGAGGAGACCGCGGCGATCCTCGGCCGGAGTTCGTCGGCCGTACGGTCGGCCGCGAGCCGCGGACTGGACCAACTGCGCGCGATCCTCGGCGAGTCGGTGACGGACATCGCGCACGCGTAATCGATCGGAACAAAACCGCGCGGGACAACCAGGCCGCACGCGGCGCCGAAACCCGCGCAACCACGGATCCGTACGCGACGGCAAGCCCGCGCAACGACCAAGCCGTACGCGGCGGCAAGCCCGCGCGGCGACCAGGCCGCACGCGACGGCGAACGATCGCACAACCCGCACGACGACAACCCGAACGACGACGACAAGCCCGGCACGACAACAGAAACCAAGGAGCGCACGATGCCTCTCGAAGACGAGATGCCCGGACTGCTGCGGGAGATGCTGCCGGTGGCCGATGCCGAGCCGCCGATTCCCGACGTCCTGCCCGGGGTCCGAGCCGGCGGCGTCCGCCGTCGGCGCCGCCGCCGGCTCGGTGTCGGCGTGGCGAGCCTCGCCGCGGGCGCCCTGCTCGCCGGCACCGCCGTCGGCGTACTGGCGTTGACGGGGGATGACGGCGAACCCGCCACGAGCGGCCCGGCCGCCGCCCCCAGCCGAGCGGTACCGCAGCCACCGCCGTCCGCCATCGCGCCGCCGCCCACCGTGTCCGGCGACGACTTCCTGCGAAACCCCGGCCCCATCCACGATCGGGTCCTCGCGGCCCTGCGCGCGCACCTGCCCGCGGGTGTGGTCAGCGCCGAGGACCAGGACGAGGGCGACCAGACGCTGTTCTTCCGACTGACCCGCCAGGACGGCACCGTCACCACGATCGACCTCGGCGGCGGCCGGCCCGCCACCCCGGGTGCCGAGCCGGACAACCTGTGCCAACTCGGTCCGCAATTCGACAACAAGACGGGCCGGATGATCCAACCCGACTACTCCGAGTGCGAGCGCAGCGTCCTGCCGGACGGCTCGAAGGCGATCACCGACAAACTGCGCTCGGGGAGGGAGACCCGCGTCTCGGTCTCCCTGATCACGCCCGCCGGCCTGACCTACGTCGTCGCGTCGAGCAACCGCGACAAGTTCGGCACGATCCACGACGGACCGGCCCTGAACAGCGCCGAGTTGCTCGCACTCGTCGCCAACCAGGACCTGATCGCGGCCATCCCGGGCGCCCGGACCGAACCCGTCGGCGCGCGCTGACCCATCGGCCCACCCGATCGCCCGACCGGGCGAAACGGCCACCGCCCCGCGACTTCGGCCCGCGGGGCGGTGGGATTGGAGTCCGTGGCGGTCGGGAGACGGCCGCACGGAATGTGAACCGAGGTGCGGGATCAGGTTGTTGCCGTCCGACGGCGGCGAATCACCAGGGTGCCGACGCCCAGGACCAGCACGCCGGCGGCACTCGCCGGCAGCGCGATATCGGCCGCCGAGGATCCGCCGTGATGGGTGCCGGGCGTACTTGGTGTGGCCGCGAAACCGCCCAGTTTCCCGTCGCGCTGGTACGTCGAACCAGGCAACTTGTCGGCGTACCGGTCGTGTACGAGCCTGCGATAGTCGGCCAGGATGGCGCCGTTCGGGCCGACCGACTGCTGCGCGGCCGGGTTCAGCGGCAGGACACGACCCTCGTGCACCCGGTACCAGGCCGCGATCTGCGGCTCGGTGAACACCGTGTCGCCGCCTGCCTGGCGGGCATAGCCGACCTCGTCGGCACCCGACAGCACGTTGGTGACCCGCCACGCGCCCGAGGCGCGGTCGCGCACCGTCCACACCGTCGCCTCGACCCCGGCGGCCGAACGGGCCTCGGTGGCGAGATAGGCGAAATTGGCCACCGGCGCCGACGAGTTGCCGCCACGCACGAAGTCCGCGTTGAGCGAGTACACCGGAACCGCGGCGCCCACGAGTTGCGGGGCCTGCGCCGCCGCGGCCTCGGGGGCGACCTTCGACTGCACCACCGCGCCGTTTTGCGCGGTCGCACGCTGGTCGAGGTGGACGAAGAAGGTCGCCAGCCGGTTCGTGGTCTCGGGGGAGACCAGGGCCTGCTGCGCCGCGTTCCGGTCGGCGGCCGTCGGCGAGTCGCCACCGGTCAGGGCGACGTCACCGGCGGCCGACGCGGTCGGTGCGAGGAACAGCAACGCACCGATACCGACGGTGGCCAACACCCCGACGCGCCGGGCGGGCGCGCGGGAGTGGTCGGGCCGGGAACGGAAGATGTCGGTCATCACACTCACGCCTCTCCGTACAGCGACTCGGCCCACTGGAACTCGTAGTTGCTGACGTACGAGTTGTAATCCATCTCGCCGTAGCGCTGACTGGACGGCCACGGGTCGGAGTACATCAGCGTTCCGTTGTCCGAGTCGTAGCCGTACAGGACGTTCGCGTGCCCACCGCCCGCGGTCCAGTAGATGCCCACCACGATCGGCGAGTTGGCGTCGATCGAGGACGCCACCGTGCCGAGGTCCAGCGTCCCGGTGACCCGTCCCGGTCGCATGCCGAGGCGGGACCAGGCCCGCTGTACGTCGCTCAGCTCACCGGGCTGGTTCGGGCACTGGTAGTTGGTGGGCAGGCCGCGGGCGTAGTCGCAGAAGGTGTTCTGACTGGTGTTCAGACCGCGGCCGAGATACCTGGCCACGGACAGCCCGGTGGCTGCCCAGCACCACTGGTTCTGCACCTGGGTCAGTTCGGTGAGGGCCAACTGCCGTGCTCCGTAGGCGGCGTGCGGACCGCCCGATGCGACCTTCAGGGGCGCGGCGACGGACGGCTTGGCCGGCGCTGCCGACGCGTTTCCGGCCAACGGAACGGCCAGACACAGCGCGGCGGTCACTCCGGCACAGACCGACTTCCAGCGCCGCGACGGCGTGGCCGGCGGGTTCGCGGCGCCGCGAACCGTACCGTGATTCCGCAGAATCATCGTGTCTCCTTCTCGTCCGGCGAGGGGGCACCGGACGGAGATCGAGGGGGACGCGACCGGCGAGGGGGCACCGCGGACGGAACGGGACACGCGGTGCCGGACACCCCGGACGACATGCGCGATGAGTCGTCCGGGACGCGGAGGAAGTCCCTCGCCGGTCGTGCGGGGGAACACCGGCAACGCTGATCCTTCACGGCCTGCTCCGGAACCCCCCGGACACAAAGCAGGGGGTTCCCCCGAGCCCCCCTCGGTGCCGCGACCAACCGCGAAGCGCGGCTATTCCGCCTGGTGGGACCGGCCGTTCGCGCCCAGGGAGAGCCGGATCAGCTCGGCGCGCGAGCGGATCCCGAGCTTGCGGTACACCCGGGTCAGGGTGGATTCGACCGTCTTGGCGGACAGGAACAGCCGGGTGGCGATCTCGCGGTTGGTCGCGCCGTCGCCGACCATCTCCGCGACCCGATGCTCCGCCGGCGTCAACGCCCGTGAGCGTGCCTCGGCGGCCGGACGACCCGCGGCCGGGTCGTCCGCGAAGGTGACCCGCTCCAACTCGGTACGGACCTGATCGAGCCAGGGACGCGCCGCCGTGTGTACGAACGCCAGCTCCGCGCCGCGCCACGCGGCCAGCGCGGCGGCCGGATGCCGGCGGCGCAACTCCACGACGCCGAGCGCCAACAGGTCGCGGCCGTGCTCCATCGGCAGGCCCAGTTCGCGATGCCGCTCGGCGGTCGTCCGCAGGCACTCGGCCGCGCCGGCCAGGTCGCCGGACTCGCCCCGGACCAGGGCGTCGGCCCGGGACAACGACGCGAACACCCCGTCACGGCCCAGTCGTTGCGCGGCCTCCCCGACCTCGGCGACCACCGCGCGCGCCTGATCGTGGTCGCCCACCGCCACCAGCGCCTCGGCCAGATCCACGCCCCACGGGATCGCCGCCGGATCCACGATGCCGCGCCGCCCGGCGATCGTGCGGGCCCGACTCAGGCAGCCCACCGCCGCGACCGGATCGCGCAGCCGATATTGGATCTGCCCCAGGATGCACAGTGCCAACGGCAGATACACCTGATCCTGCTCGGACCGACCCACGCGTATGCCCTCGCGGGCCAGCTCCGCGCCCCGGGCCGGATCACCCCCGGCCGCCTCGGCCACCGCCGCCGCATAGTAGGCCGGACCGAGCTGTGCGCCGATCTCGCGAGCCACCCGCAACGCCTCGTGCCCGGCCGACAATGCCTGGGCGCACCGCCCTGCCCGGACGTCCACGTCGACCTTGGCGCAAAGCAGGAACACCTTCTCCTCCGCGTCGTCGGACTCCTTCGCCCGGCGCAACATACGGTCGAGTTCGGTCGCGGCGTCGACGAGCCGGTCGGCGAAGAAGTCCAATCGTGCCTTGACCCCGCGAGGGCCGTTGTGGCTGCCGGTCGGTCCGGCGTCCTGCGGCCGGGCCAACGCCCGGGTCAGCGGTTCGCGTGCGTTCGGCCGGCCCTGGAGGGTGCCCACGAACGCCTGGAGGGCGAGTGCGACCTGCTCGGTGGAGCGGTCGCCGCCGCGCCGGGCGAGCGTCGCGGCGCGCGCCGCCTCGGTCCAGGCGATCGCCGAGTCGCCGTCGCTGATGTGCGCCTTGCACGCGCGCAGATAGTGCAACCGGGCCCGCCCGCACGTGTCGTCGCCGACCTGGGCGAACGCCTCCGCGAAGACCTCGTCCAGGTCGTGCAGCGCCTGATTGGCCGCATTGATGATCAGGATGCAGGCCCGGACGCGTTGCGCGGGGGTGGGGCCGAGAGCGAAGACGTGACCGGCCAGTTCGCGACACAGCTCGTAGTCGGTGGCGGCGTAGGCGTGCCCGGCGCCGTCGAGGCTGCGTTCGCATCTGCGGTCGGCGTGTTCGTCCGGGGTACGCGCCACGGCGAGGCGGGCCAGTGCGGCGGCCTCGTCGGGCATGCCCCGGCGGCGGGCCTGTTCGGCGGCGGCCATCAGCGTGCCGGCCACCCGTTCGTCCGGGCCGGGCAGGGCCAGGGCCAGATGGCGGGCCCGTTCGATCGGCTCGCCGCACACCTCGGCGAGCGCGGCATGCGCGGCGCGGCGCTCCTCCGCGGTGCCGCCGTCGTACAGCGCGGCGGCGAACAGCGGGTGCACGAACCGCAGTCGATCACCGTCCTCGCCCACGTCGAGGACGCCCGCCGCGGTCGCGTCGGCGACGGTGCGCCGGACCAGATCGTCGCCGCTCGGGTCCGCCGTGTGGATCGGCGCGTCGTGTGCGGCGTGCATGAAACCGGCCGCCGCGCGCAGCGTCGAGACGGTGGGACGGGCGGCGGCCCCGGCGAGCAGCAACAACCAGCGGGCGTCGGTGGACCAACCCTCCAGGCGGGTGGTGAGCAGCCGGCGCAGCCGATCGGGCACGGGCAACGGTTGGTCGCGGGTCGGGAACCGGTCCAACCGACGCAGCGCGCGGGCGAGTTCGAGGGCATACATCGGATTGCCCGCGCCGGCCCGATGCACCTGCCGGCTGAGCCAGTGGGGCAGGGGGCGTTCGTCCGTCGGATCGTCGGGGCCGGGCGGGGTCGGGTCGGCGCCGAGGACGCCGCAGGGCCCGCCGGTTCCGAGGGCACCGATGGCTCCGAGAGCCCCGATGGAACCGGCGGTTCGGTTGATCCGGTCGATCCGGTCGGTTCGATCCGTTCGGTCGAGGAGATCGCGGGTCTCCGCCAAGCCCAGTGGCGGGAGTTCGAGTTCGAGCAGGTCGCCGGGACAGAACCGGCCGCCGTGGATCGGCCCGGCCGGCGGATCCGTGGTCTCGGCGACGACCACGCGCACCCGCGCGGGATCCAGGCGCCGGGCGACGAACGTCAGCACCTCGGCGCTGGCCGGATCCACCCACTGCGCACCGTCGATCGCCACCATCGCCGGAGTGGACGCCGACAACGCGCGCAACACCGCGAGCGTACCCAGACGCAGCGCCAACGGATCCGGTCCGCCCGGTTCGGCCGGCTCGCGGCACAACACGACCCGCAGCGCCGAGCGTTGCGGCGCGGGCAGTGCGCGCAACACCTCGTCGGTGACCGGATCGAGCAGGTCGGCGAGCGTGGAGAAGGCCAACTCCCGCTCCGCCGGCGCCGGTTCGGTCCGTAAAAGCAGTGCGCCCCGTTCACCGGCGAGCAACGCGCGCAGCACATGGGACTTGCCGATCCCGACCGGGCCGTGCAGGACGACGCCGCCCGAGGCGAGCCGATCCCGGGCCAGCGCGGTCAGTTCGTGTCGCGTACGGTCGGTGTGCGCCACGCGTCGTCCTCACCATGCCGGATCCACGTCCGCCGAGGCCGCCACCCGCCCGCGGCCGGACCCATCGTCACGCGGCTCCCGCCGGGCGTCAACGGGTGGGCGCGGCCGAGGGCTTCCCGGATGCCGTCGGCCCGTCGACGCTCGTGGCGGGGTCAGGAGCCCAGATAGCGCAGGATGGCCAGGACCCGGCGGCTGTACCCGGTTTCGGGGCCGTGTGGCAGGTCCAGTTTGTCGAAGATGGCGTTCGCGTGCTTTTCGACGGCGCTCTGCGATATGTGCAGGGCCTTGGCGACGGCCGCGTTGGTGCGGCCCTCGGCCATGTGCGCCAGGACCTCGGACTCCCGGGCGGTCAGCCGGTCCAGGGGGTCGGTGTGGGTGGTCCGGGACAACAGTTGGCGGACCCCCTCCGGGTCGAAGGCCGCGCCGCCGGTGGTCACCCGGGCCGGCGCGTCGAGAAAGTCGTCGACGTGTGCGACACGGTCCTTGAGCAGATAGCCGACCGCCGCGCCGTCCTGGATCAACAGCTCGACCGCGTAGCGCCTTTCGATGTACTGGGACAGGACCAGCACACCGACACCCGGCTGCCGGCGGCAGTACGCCGACCGCGAGCAGCGCCCCGGCGGCGGCGAGTTCGTCGGCCCGGACCGCGAGCAGCAGCGCACCCCCGCCGAGGACACCCGCCACAGCGGCGAGCACCGTTCGGGCTTGCGGCGACCGCGCATCGGCCGGGGCGGCCACCCGCAGCAGGGCGGGCGGTCATCGGCGGTACCCGGCCGGCCCGGCGCGCGGGCAGCCAGGCCGCCGCCAGGGTGATCAGTACCCCGACCGCGTGCACCACCACCGGCGTACCCGGCCGCACCGTCGGCCCACCCACCGCCGGGGCGTCGCCGACCGGCCCGACCGGCCGGATCAGCCCGACCGCCAGTGCCACGCCCAGGGCCAGACCGAGCGTCGAACCCGCGACGCCCAACACCCCGGCCTCGCCGAGCACCAACCGGTTCACCTGCCCGCGTCGGGCGCCGACGGCGCGCAACAACCCGCTCTGTCGCGTGCGTGCGGCGATCAGTGTCGAGGAGGTGTTGCCGATCGGGAACACCCCGACCAGCACCGAGATCCCGGCGAAGTCGAGCAGGATGTAGGTGACCAGGTCCAACGAGGCCCCGGCGGCGTCCCCGCGTGCGGCGGCCTCCCCGTCGCGGGGTCCGGTCGCCGAGGCCGATCCCGTGGGCCCGCGCGCGCTTCGCCGCCACGACCGCCTCCGCCGGGCCGGCCGGCGCGGCCGCGATCCAGGCGCGGCGCCGGCCGGCCGGTCCGCGACGAGGCTGCCGCGCGCACGCAGCGGTGCGCCCCGACCGTGCAGCGCCACGGTATCCGGGGCGTGCATCCGCCCGTACACCCCGCGCACGCCCTCGGCCGCGACATGGGGCCGAGCGCCGGGTCCACCTGCGGAGAACCACACCCCCGCGCGGTGGTGTCTCGGCGCCGGCCGGGTCGGGTCAGCGGCGGCAGAACTTGCGTTCCGCCGCCTTCGGGTCGGCCGGGATGGTCAGCCGGGCGCGGTCGAAGGAGCCGGTGAGGTTGCGCAGGAATCGGCCCGGTGTCATCGGCTCCGTCGTGGAGCGCACCAACTCCTTCAGGTCGCCGCAGTCCAAAGCGGCCCGGGCGGCGCGGATGTCCTCCGGGGATGCCGCGTTCGGCGGGATCTGCGACCAGGCGGCCGGGTCGACGTAGAGGGCGACGTTCCAGGCCGGGGGAAGCAGCTTCTCGTGGCCGGCGGCGACGTGCTGGGTGCGCTCGATGTGCGCGCCGACTGTATTGCTCAGCCCCCACACGTCCACCACGATCCCGCTCAGCGGGGTGACCACGCCGCCGACGCCCAGGCGCCCCATCACCAGGCCCTCGGCGGCCCGCACTTCGGGTCGCAGCGGCAACGGCGGCACGCCGCCGGCCGCGGAGAGGTGGTTGCCGTCCAGCACCAGAAGATGCCGGCCCTGGGCATCCATGCGGAACAACTCCGCGCGCAGCCCGGGGAGAGTCTCGCTGTGTGCGTACGACGTGGTGGGGTTGGTGGTCCTGGTCCAATTCACGTACACCATGCGCTCGTTCCAGGTCTGGTACACCCCCGGACGCGGCCCGTCGGTGGTGGTCAGACCGGACCGCAACGAGACGCCGCACCAGACGGCCCAGACCGGCACCAGCACGAGAACGGCCGCCGCGCGACGGTCCACGGGCACGAGCAGGGCCGGCAGCAGGATCAGCACCAGCACCGGCACCCACATACGACCGTGCATGAAGTCGCCGCCGACGCCCACGACATACAGCGCCTGGACGAGCGCGGCCACGACCGGCGCGGCACCGACGATCGACGTGCGTCGCTCGCGCGGGCGGCGGCGGAGCAGGAGCAGCGCCACGACCGCCAGGATCAGGAGGGTAGGCATCCACAGGCGGTAGGGCCGGTCGACGTCGAGGAGATAGTCCCAACCGCGCCCCCAGTACAGGCGCGTCGCGCTCTTCGCGACGGCGGGCATCGGATAGGGCAGGCCGTAGAAGCCCATGCGGAAAACCTGGTACGCCAGGGGGAGTGCGCCGGCGGCCAGGAACATCGCCACGACGGCACGCCGTCCCGATCCGGACACCAGGGCCAGGGCGATCAGGAACACCAGCGCGGTCGCGGCCAGTTCGGGGCGGATCAGGAAACCGAGCCCGAACACCGCCGCGACGCCGAGGCGATGCCGAGTCGACCACGCCCGGGGATCGCCTCCGACCAGCAACCACCACGACAGGCCGATCCAGGCGACGAGCAGGCCGGTTTCGAGCCCCGACGTGGCGAAGTCCCAGACCGGAGGCAGCGCGACCAGGACGAGGGCGCCGGCGGGGACGAGGACCCGGCCGGTCTCCGCGCGCAGCAGCCGACGGGTGCCCGACAGGGCGAGCCACAACCCGGCGACCGACAGGACCAGGCCCGCGTAGACGGCGACGCGGGCCGGATCGCCCGGGACGAACGCGTCGAGCAGCACCAGCAGCCACTGCCACAACGTGCCGGTCGACGTCTCCACGCGCTCGCCGGGGCTGTACACCGGCCCGTTGCCGGCGAGGATCTGCCGGGCCGCACGTACGTAGATCAACCCGTCGTCGGTGATCCACCGCCGGTGCCACCCCATGCCGGCCAGGATCAGCACCGGGAGGGCGATGGCGAGGTGGTCGAGGAGGCGGGTCCGGCGGGCGAGGCCCCGGCCGGGGCCGGCGGGCTCCGACGGCGCGGTGACGTCCGGGAGCGCGTCGGATGTGAGGGTGGGCGTGGTGGTGCCGGTCATGTCGTCCTTGGGTTCCGGGTCGGTGTTCCGCTTCGATGTTCCGGTTCGGCGGGTGGACGGCCGTCGGGGCGCTGTCGCGCCGGACCGCGAGCGTGTGCGAAGCCGGTCATGATCGAGGCGTCGGGGCGATCGACAACACGTGCGAGCCGTTGACCCCGGCCGTCGGTTCGCCGGGCATGGTGTCGATGATGTCGCGTTCGAGCACGACCGTTGCCCCTACGACGGCCTCGATCGGGTGATTCTCCCGGGGCGCGGGTCGGCACCGGGCGCGAGCCGAGCAGGGCCCGGCCGTCGGTTGCCGGCTATTGCCGGGCCGGGACCGCGTCGATCGCGGTGGCTACCGCTTCCGGGGCGGAGATCATGGGGAGGTGGCGGGACTTGGGGATGAGCGTGGGCGGCGGGGCGCCTATGCGGTCGGCGGTTTCGGCGGGGGTCTTGTGATCGAACACGTCGTCGTTCGCGCCGAAGACCACCGACTTGGGCATGGGCACGTCGCGCAGCCGCTGCAGGCGTTCGGCGGATATACCCAACACGCCCTCGCCGAGCATGCTCCACAGCGCGCCCTCGGCGCCCGCCACCTGGAAGGGCCGCCGCCACTGGTCGACCCCCGCGCCGTCGAGCCGAGGGCACTGCGGTCCGCACTGCGAGCCGTACACCTTCCGGATCAGCCAGTCCGTCCCGAGCCCGATCCGCAGCAGGCTGGTGCGGAACGGGTCGATCAGCACGTACTTGAGCGCGGACGGCGGACCGGCGCCGGTGTCGAGCGCGTCGCCGTCGAGGAGCATCATCCCCCCGACCCGCTCGGGCGCGCGCAGGGCCGCCTCCGCGACCATCGCGGCCCCGCTGGAGTGGCCCACCAGCAGCGGCCGTTCACCCGGACCACCCAGGTGCATCGCGTCCAGGAAGCCCAGGAGCTGCCGGGTGAGGTGGTCGACCGTGTACGGGCCGCGCCGCTGGCTGTAGCCGTATCCGGTCAGGTCGAGCGCGTAGACCCGGTGGTCGCGGGCCAGCAGCGGAGCCAGCCGCGACCACGTGTCGACGGACTCGAAGGCACCGTGCACGAGGACGACGGGCGACCCGGACGTGCCCCACGTCTGGTAGCGCGTACGGATGTCGGCCGCCTGAACGTAGGTCAGCCCCTCGGGTGGGTCGGCCCGGTCGTCGGTGAACGCGTTGTACGTGAACGACGCGAGCGTCACGGCGACCAGCGTCACCAAGCAGGTCAACGCGATCCGCCGCCCCCAACGGCGAAGCCGCGACCGCGTCCGGGGCGGCGGGGTTCCGCCGGACGGCGGGTCCGTGGCCGGATGGTCGGCGTCCGAGGTCGGGTCGGCCGTGGAGACGCCGACACCGGCACCCGCATCGGTCACCGTCGCGGTCGAGTCGGCCCCGCCCGGCCGGGCCTCGGCGGCCGAGCCGGCCTCGTCGCCCCGACCGCCACCCTCCGCCCCAACGGTGCCGCCATCGGTGCCGGTATCGGTGCCGACTTCGGGCCCGGCTTCGTCGTCGGTGCCGTTCTCGGTTGGTCGGTGCTCCACAGCAGTTCCCCGTCGGTGGTCGAAAGCGCCGGTACACGACCCGGCCCGGACGCGGCGGTGCACCGGGTGGGGCGGACGCCTCCGCCCCACGCAGCCGCCCTGACGAGAACAACTCTCGCCCGCGCCCCCCGGCGCCCGCATCCGACGGGAGAAGGCTCCTCGCGTGCTCCGTGGGCGGCATGGCCCGGCGAAGCCCATGCTCCCCCGGAAGTAGCCTCCACGCCGCACCGGGGCCGAGTCGCGGCGGGCGGAATCAGGGACGCGGGTGGTCGCCGGTCGCCCCGTCGAGGAGTTCGCGCACGATGTCCATGTGGCCGGCGTGCCGCGCCGTGTCCTCGATCATGTGGATCAGGACCCAGCGCAGGGACACCGTATTGCCGTTCCAGGACGTGCCGACGTCGTCCAGGCCGAGTTCGTCGACGACCCGGTCGGCGGCGACACGCGCACGGCCGTAGAAGGCGACGAGGTCGGCCGTGGACTCGCTGGGCAGCACGGTCATGTCGTCTTCCGGGTCGAACCACAGCGGTTCGCTCTCGCGCCCGAAAGTCGTACAGAACCACCCGTACTCGACCGCCGCCAAGTGCTTGACCAGGGACAGCAGATTGGTCCCCGAGGGCGTCATCGGCCGCCGCAGCGCGTCGTCGTCGAGACCGTCGAGCTTCCACAGGACCGCATCGCGATGCCGATCGAGACTGGCGAGCAGACTCTCCTTCTCGGCACCGGTGTAGGGCACGATTCTTGTCATCGACGGACCCTAACAGCGCCCCCGGCGCACCCCGCGAGCCCCGCCCCGAACCGTCAGCCGAGGAAAAGCGGCAGCCGCGCCGCGAGATCACCCAGTTCGGCCCGCTCCCCATCCGTCGCCGCCCGCCGCCCGGTACCGACCAGGAGCGCGTCCCGGTCCGACCACGACGCCGGGAAGGAGGCCCCGGCGATCCGCTCCAGCAGCTCGCGAGTCCGGGCCAACCCCTCGGCGGGCGGGGCCGCCGCGTCCGGGAGGTCTGCGATCAGGTCGAGGTGGTGCAGGGTCCACTCCAGGACGTACACGGACAGGTAGTCGGCCACGGTGAGCACCTGGTCCCGCGTACCGACCCGCAGCTTGGGATCGGCCAGTTCGGCCGCACGCCCGGCGGCCGAGCCGACGTCGTCGAGGTGGAACTTGAGCAACCCGGGATCCTGGTACGCGGCGGCCAGCCGAACCGTCAGCGCATCGAGCGGATCGTCACCGGTCGGCGGCGTCTCGGCGACCTCCCAATACGTCACCGCATCGCGCGTCGGCTCCGTGTCGGCGGGCGTCACGAGTGTGATCAGGACGTCCTGCGCGTCGATGACCAGGTGGCACACCAGGTCCTGCACCAGCCAGCCGGTACACCCCGACGGCCGGGCGAAGTCCTCGTCCGAAAGCCCGGCAACCGCCGCGCGCAACGCCGTCCACGAGCGTGAGAAGAGATCCACACCGGCACGGTAGTGCGCACCACAACACCCGACAAACGCTTTTGCCCGGCGCGATATGGATCGGTCGCGACCGGGCCGTTCACCCGCACGGGTGCGTGGGTCGGAGCGGGGATTTCCCCGGGACGTGTGCCCTGTGGGGCCGACGCGGTCCGGTCGTGCGTATGCGTGATGCGGTGAGGGCGGTTTTTCTGGTGTGGGCGATCGGCCTCACCGAATGGGAGCGAACATGCGTACGACGACCGGGGCGGCGAAGAACACGCCGGGTGGCGAGGCGGGGGACGGTGCCGGCGACGGGCGACGTCGGCGCGCCATGTCGTGCCCGCGATGCCTGGGCGCGAGCGAACGCTGTACCCACACGATCGGGGAAGCGACCGGCGTGATCGTCGTCGGCTCGGCACCCTCCCGGTCACCGCACCGGGCCTCCTGGACCCGCGCGGGTACGGAGCGGGGGCGTGGCCGTCGGTCCCGGTGAGGATCGACCACGGATCGGCGCCGGCTGGACTGTCGGCGCCGATCCGGCACACACGGCACACACGGCACACGGGCGAGGCGAGGGACGACGGAAGCGGGCGGATGCACATCGACGACCACATGCCGGTCCACGAGTTGATGTCGATATCCGCTTACCAGCGCTACCGATTGCTCGCGGATCGGCTGCGCGCCACCCGGTTGTGGGCACACGAGGACGTCTTCGCCGCGGTGTTCGCCGACGCCGCGCGACTCGTCTTCGGGCGCGGCGAACAGCACCGCGACGCCCGGCGGTTCGTCGACCAGACCTTCGTCAACCTGATCACCAGGCCGGGTGACCTGGTCTTGCTGTGCCGGGCCGTTGCCGACGTGGAACTGCGCCCGGCCGTCGTGGAGGCCTATGTCCGGCACCCGCTGGTGTCCGAGGACATCCTGTCCGCGATGGGTGCGTCGGGCGAGGTGCACCGCGAACTCCCGCCCGGCGGTTGGACGGAGGTGCCGATGTACCACCATGCGATCGCTCGCCTGCGAGCCGAGCCGGACCGGCGGTTCGATCTGCACGAACTGACCCCGTTCGGCACCCGTCACGACCTCTCGGCCGCCGCCTCGGCGCTGCGTGCCGCGCTCGAAGCCGATCAACTCACCGACCAGGCACGTGCATTGGTCCTGGAATCCGGAATCGTGGACATCCCCAAACCCGCCTACCACGAGGGCGACCGCACCTGGTACTTCCTCCTCCGCACCGACACGGGCGCCAGGATTTCCAAACGCTACGCCGCGGGCGACCTGCGCCCCGACTGATCACCGGCGGCATCACGTTCGGTGAAGCAGGCGGCCGGCATTCAGTCGAACAGGGACTCCTGTACGTCGCTCGGGGGGAGGAACTCCGGTTCGATCGGCGGCGGGTACGTGCCCGCGGTTCGGGCGAGGTCCTCCAGGGTGGACCAGCGGCGGCCGGCGATGCCCTCGCCGACGAGGGTGTGGAACAGGTGGGTCACGGCGTAGGCGTCCCAGGTGGCCGCGCGGTCCTGCGGCGGCTGGAGGCCGATGGCGCGCAGGCGGCCGTCCAGGGACTGCGGCGTGGCGGTGGGTCGGACGATGGCGGCCAGGGTCATCAGGTCCAGCACGACGCAGGACGCCAGGGCCGGGCAGTACGCGCGTTGTTCGCGGATGATCGTCGTCTCGGCGAACGGCGGGACCGCGATCAGCGCGTGCGGGTGGTCGCCCGAGATCCGCCGGTCGATCGCGGCCAGCGCCTCGGCCACGGATCCGGGCTCGGCCGGCGGGACGGGGGCCGTGATCGGCGCGGGGGGAGGGCTCCCGGGCTCGGGCGGTTCGATCACCGCGTGCGCCCGCCAGGAGACGAGGTCCCCGATCCCGTGGTGCGCGAGGGCGGCCACCTCCACCGGCGCCGGGCGCTGCACACCCCGGGTCACCAGCCGGAAGCGAAGCCCCACGAAGCGCACATCGGACAGTGCCGTCGTAGTCGCGTGTCCTGCCATGCGGGGAGTGTAGGCGCGCCGACCCGGGGAATCCCGAACCCCCGGCGGCACAGGCGTTTTGCGCTCGCGGCAGCCCCCGCACTCACCGCATTTGCCGCACTCGGAGCAGTTCGAGCCGAGCGTGGGCTCAGACCACGGCCGCCTGGATCGTGAGGGTTCCGGCGGCGGTGTCGAGGGCTGCCTCGGTGCCGAGCGGAATCGTCGGTGGGTGGGGGCCGTGCCCGGCGGGGATGCCGCCGAGGACGGGGATGCCCAGCCGGCCCAGTCGGTCACGCAGGACGTCCACGATGCCCCAACCGCCCAGGGTCGGGTCGTCGGCGTCCCGCTCGAAGCCGAGGAATTGCCCGAGCACCACGCCGCGCAGACCGTCCAGGGCGCCGCTGCGGGCGAGTTGGGTGAGTGCACGATCGACCTCCCCCAGTCCCGTGCCTCGTTGGTGTTCGAGGAAGAGGATGGTTCCGCCGAGCGCGGGCAGCCCGGCTCCGGCCTCGGTGCGGATCGCGTCGAGATTGCCGCCGACCAGGACGCCGACCGCGGTGCCCCCGAAGGTGATCGGGGCGGTGACCTCGGTGGGCTCCCGGTGCAGGACGACCGGCGTGGTGGTGGTCAGCGCGCGATGCAGCGCGGTGGTCGAGGCGGGGCCGCACCGGTCTCGGCTGCCGTCCGGGAACGGGCCGTGCAGGGAGGCGAGTCCGCAGTGGGCCCACAGGGCCAGGTGGAGGTGGGTGATGTCGCTGAAGCCGACGAGGGGCTTCGGGTCACGGCGCAGCGCGTCGAGGTCGAGGTCGTTGACGATGCGGTAGGCGCCCTTGCCGCCTCGGCTCGCGAGCACGGCGCGGACTCCGGGATCCCGGAAGGCCGCGTTCAGGTCGGCGATGCGGTCCCGGTCCCTGCCGGCCATGTACCCCCATCGGTCGAAGGCGTGTTCACCCACCTCGACCCGCAACCCCCATGACGTCAGCAACTCGACGCCGTACGCGACGCCGTCGCGGGTGGGTGGACTGGCGGGGGAGACGATGCGTACCCGGTCGCCGGGGTGGAGGCGTGGGGGGCGGACGGTTCGTCGGGGGCTGTTGGTGGTGGTCACGGTGGAAGCCTTCTATGGGCGGCTTCGGGGTGGGGGTGGAGGGTGTGGCCGGTGACGAGTTCGGAGGTGATTCGGAACCATGTCTGGTGGGGGTCGTGGGGGGTGGGGAGTAGGTGGTTGAGGCGGGTGAGTGTGGTGGGGTCTTCGATTCGGGAGGCGTGGCCGGTGATGGTGCCGGTCCAGCCGGTGTGTGCCCTGGGGTCGATGTGGTCGGTTTGGAATGCGACCACCGTGTCGAGGGCGGCCTTGGCGAGGGGGGAGTCGGGCGGGGTGCGGAACACCACGCATTCCCGGTCCAGGGCGAACGGCACCACGTGGACGGCCGGGAGGGCGCCCTCGCTGACGATGACGCGTCCCATCGGTTCGCTTGCCATCAGGCGGAGGGTTTCTCGGCGGCCGAGGGAGTGGCTCGTGGGTGGGTGCTTGCTCATGGCTCAACTTTCGAACCGGGCGCGGGTGTGGCACAGGGCCGAACGGCCCTGAGCCCGCGCCATCGAGCGCCGCAGTACCACGTGCCGCGCGCCGCGGAGCCCGACGGCCCCGCGAGGCCGTCAGGGCAGCGGTACGCGCCATTCCAGGAGTGCGCCGCCGTCGGGTGCCGGGGTGAATGTGCAGGTTCCGCCGAGGGTTTCGGCGCGTTCGCGCATGTTGTTCAGGCCGCTGTTGCGGGTTGGGGGTGTGGGTGGGCCGATGCCGTTGTCGCGGACGCGTACCCACACCTCCGCTCCGTCGGTTTCGACGTGTACTTCGGCGCGGGTTGCGTGTGCGTGGCGGGCGGTGTTGGCGAGTGCTTCGCGTAGGACGGCGATGAGGTGGACGGTGATGGTTTCGGGGACGGTGGTGTCGAGGAGGCCGTCGACGCGCAGGGTGGGGGCGTAGCCGAGGGTTTGGGTGGCGTTGTCGACTTCGCGGAGGCAGCGTGAGCGTAGTGCGGTGGTGGTGTCGCGGTTGCGGGTCTTGAGGGAGAAGATCGTGGATCGGATGACCTTGATGGTGTCGTCGAGGGCGTCCACGGCGGTTTCGACGCGTTCGAGGGCTTCGGGGTGGTCGATGAAGCGGGTGGCGCTTTGGAGGGTCATGCCGGTGGCGAAGAGTCGTTGGATGGCGAGGTCGTGGAGGTCGCGGGCGATGCGGTCGCGGTCCTGGAGCACGGTCAACAACTCCGCGTCGCGGCGTCGTTCGGCGATTTCGAGGGCGAGTGCGGCGTGGTCGGCGAAGCCGGTGACCATGCGCACCACCGCGTCGGGCAGTGGGGGGCGTTCGGCTCGGTTGGCGACCTGGAGCACGCCGCGGATGCTGTCGGGGGTGCCGAGGGGGAGCAGGAACGCGGAGCCCAGGTCGGGGCCCACCGCGCCGGCGACGACGGCGCGGGGGTCGTGGCTGAGGTGGTGGGTGACGATGGTCTCGCCGGAGGCGAAGACCTTGCCCATCAGGGTGCTTTCGCCGGCCAGGACGAGGCCGTGGATGCCGTCGGCGAGGGGTCCGGAGGCGGCCTCGACGACCAGGTCGTCGCTGCCGGGTACGGGGACGGCGAGGGTGACGAGGTCGGCGTCGGCCATCTCGCGGATGGTGGCGGTGAAGGAGCGGAGCACGTCGGCGGGGGGTTGGCCGGACAGGAGGCTGCGGGTGAGGTCGGAGCTGGCGGTGAGCCAGCGTTCGCGGCGGCGGACGTCGTCGTACAGGCGGGCGTTGTCGATGGCCACGCCCGCGGCGGCGGCGAGGGTGCGCAGGACGGCCTCGTCGTCCTCGTCGAAGTCGGCGCCGCCGCGTTTCTCGGTGAGGTAGAGGTTGCCGAAGACGGTGTCGCGGATGCGGATGGGCACGCCGACGAAGGTGTTCATGGGTGGGTGGCCGGCGGGGAAGCCGAACGAGTCGGGGTGTTGGGTGAGGTCGTGCAGGCGCAGGGGGTGGGGGTCGCGGATGATCAGGCCGAGGATGCCGCGTCCGGTGGGGAAGGGGCCGATGCGCAGGATGGTGGCGGGGTCCATGCCCACGGGCAGGAATCGGGCCAGGCGTTCCTCGTCGCCGATGACGCCGAGGGCGCCGTATTCGGCGTCGACCAGCGACACCGCCGACTCGACGATGCGGCGCAGCACGGTCTCCAGGTCCAGATCGCTGCCCACCGACAGCACCGCCTCCAGCAGCCCGTTCACCCGATCCCGGGCCGAACGCACCACCTCCACGTGCGCCTGGAGCTCGTCCAACAACTCGTCCAGACGCATCCGCGGCAATGCCGGTCGCTGATCCGACGCCACAACCCCTCCCCACCATCGATGATCCGTCGAAAACGTTTTCTCCGGACCATCGTGTCAAACCGGGTCGAGGAAGTGGCCGCCGCGTCCTCTCGGCCCGGCAGGCGACGGGATCCGGTCAGGCGATCGGGACCAGCAGCACCGGTGCCTTGGAGTGGTGCAGCAGCGTGTGGGTGACGCGTCCGAGGTTGGGCCCGAAGCGGCCGTGGCGGCGGTGGGCGGCCAGGACGACCAGCTCGGCCTCGTCGCCGGCGGCGAGCAGCGCGTGGGTGGGGATGTCGCAGACGATCTGCTCGGTCAGCGGCACCTGGCGATAGCGGTTCATGACGGGTTCGAGGGCCGCGGCGAGGGTGGCCTCGGCGTTCTTGCGGCCGTCGTCGCCGACCCACAACGGGGCCGCGTAGGGCGCGGCGGGCGACACCGGGGGTGCCCACGCGTGTACCGCGCGCAGTGCCACGCCGCGCGCCTGGGCCGCGGCGAACGCCGCCTCGACGGCGGGGGCGCAGTCGATGCCGGACACCCCCACGACGACCGTGCCGGGCGCGTCCAGCGGGACGTTCGCGTGCGGTGCGCGGACCACCAGGATCGGGCAGCGCGCGGCGGCGGCGACGGACAACGACACCGAACCCAGCAACAGGCCCACGAAACCGCCCAGTCCGCGACTGCCCAGGACGACGAGCGCCGCGCGGTCGGTGGCCTGCTCCAGGGTCGGCACGATGCGGGCGAGTGCGACCGTGGTGACGATCGCCAGGTCCGGATGGCGCAGCCGGGCCCGCTCGGCGGCCGTTCGGACCAGGGATTCCGCTTCCTCCCGCAGTTCCGCCGCCGACTGGTCCTCCTCGCGGTCCGGCGCCCGGTCGACGACGTGCAACACCTCCAGCGGCACACCTCGGAAGGCCGCTTCGTCGGCGGCCTGTTCGACGGCGAGGTCCGCGAGCCCGGAGCCGTCGACGCCGACGACCACGTGATCGCGCAGGGGCGCGCCGTTGCGCTCGGGGGTGGGGACGGACGAGGGGTTGTGGTTCATGGACTGCTCCCGAGTCGGGTGGGGTAGGTGTCTGCACCCGTAAGATTGGTGACGTGGTTTGTCGGCCGAAGTCCCGGCGCTCGTCCGGGAGTTCTCGTCGCAGTGGCCGCCGGGGCACGATGTCGTCGCTCTTCCCGTGCACCCTTGCGTACCCCCCTGCCCGTAGGTGAAAGTCGCCGACGGCATCGGGATCGGCGTCCTCGGCCGGACCCGTCGAGCATGGCGTCGATCCGGACGGCCCGGCAGGGCCGCGGTACCCGGTCCCCAGGGCCGTTCGGCCCGGGTCGTCGCTCTCGCCGGCCGCGCCCGCCGCTCGCGGCCGCCGATCAAGGTCTCTCGGCCCTGGTGGGTTCGGGACCTCCGGCCCTGTCGAGCGCGGTTCGCCCCGCGCAGAATGAGCACGACGCCGACCCGACCGGGTGGCGCGTGTCCGTCACTGTCGGGGAGCACACACCATGGAAGCCGGGTCCACCGCCGAAGTCGTCGCCGGGGCGCGCCTGCCCCGCGACACCGGTGCCACGCGAACTTCCGCGCCGAAGCGGGTGACCGGGCAACCGGGCGAGACGATCCGGGTGTTCCTCCTGGACGACCACGAGATCGTCCGCCGCGGCCTGGCCGATCTGCTCGGCGCAGAGGGCGACATCGAGGTGGTCGGCGAGTCGGCGTCGGCGGCGGAGGCGACCCGCCGGATACCGGCGCTGCGCCCGCATGTCGCCATCCTGGACGGCCGGTTGCCGGACGGCAGCGGGATCGACGTGTGTCGCGCGGTGCGTTCGTCGTTCCCGGAGATCAACGCGTTGATCCTGACCTCGTACGACGACGAGGACGCGCTGTTCTCCGCGATCATGGCCGGCGCCGCGGGCTATGTCCTCAAGCAGATCCGGGGCAACGATCTGGTGCGCGCCGTCCGGGAGATCGCGGCCGGGCGTTCGCTGTTGGATCCGGCCGGCACCGCGAAGGTCCTGGAACGTGTGCGTACCGGAAACCGCGAGGACTCGCTCGTCGCCACTCTCTCCGAGCAGGAACGGCGCACCTTCGACCTGGTCGCCGAGGGCTTGACGAACCGCCAGATCGCCGAGCGTATGCATCTCGCGGAGAAGACCGTCAAGAACTACGTCTCCACGATGCTGCACAAACTCGGCTTCGAACGCCGGGTCCAGGCGGCGGTCTTCGCGGGAACCCTGGCCCGCCCGGCCGCACCCTCACCGGAGGTGTCCCGCATCCCCGGGCGCGGGTGACGGCACCGCCGAGGCGCCGCGACCGGGGGCCGGGCCCGCCGCTTCAGGGCCTGCGGCCACGGAAGGTGCGGCGCAGGTCGTCCACCCAGGCGTCGGGGTTCTCCCAGGGGATGAAGTGGCCGCCGTGGTCGTGGGCGTTGACGTTGACGTGGTTGAACCACGCGGCCTGCGGGCCGGTTTCGAACGCCCGGACCCGCTCGTCGGCGGTGTGGATGCCGGGCGGGTTCTCGTACGTGACGAGGGTGACGCCGACCGGGGCCGGTACGACCGGGGTGCGGTCGTGGGCGGGGGTCCACGGGTGGCGGTTGGCGTTGGCGTAGTAACGCATCGACGTGGCGATGGAGTTGTTCACCCAGTAGATCGTGGCGTGGGTGAGCAGGTCGTCCTTGGTGAAGACCGACTCGACGTCGCCGCCGTTGTCGCTCCAGGCGTTCCAGCGCTCCAGCAGCCAGGCGAGCAGTCCGGCGGGCGAGTCGCTCAGTCCGTGGGCCAGCGTGGCGCCGTCGAGCATGTGCACGGCGAGGTGGGTCGCCCAGCGGTGGTCCATCTCGACGATGCGGGCGCGGACTTCGGCGGGCTGGTCGTCGGTGAGGGGCCGGTTCCGGGCGAAGTCCCAGGCGCGGGGGCCGGTGAAGAAGTCGAGTGGCAGCCCCGAGCCGATGTGGATGCCGTACAGCCGGTCGGCGTACTTGTGGCCCAGTTGGCTGGAGACGAGCCCGCCGATGTCGCAGCCCCCGGCGGCGTACTTCTCGTATCCCAGGGTTTCCGTCATCAGGGTGTGCCAGAGGTCGGAGACCTTCCAGAAGTTGACGTCGGGGAAACCGGTGAGCGGGCCGGGGAAACCGAAGCCGGGCAGCGACGGCACGATGACGTCGAACGCGTCGGCGGGGTCGCCGCCGAACACGGCCGGGTCGGCGAGCGGGCCGATCACCTTCGACCAGTGCCAGAACGTCCACGGCCAGCCGTGGGTGAGGATCAACGGGATCGGACGGGGGCCGCGGCCGGGCTTGCGCATGAAGTGCACCGGGACACCGGCGACGCTCACCCGGTAGTGCTCGTGGGCGTTGATGGCGGCCTCGGCCTTGCGCCAGTCGTAGCCATTTCGCCAGTGGGCGACCAACTCGCGCAGATAGCCGTCCGGGACGCCGTAGGACCAGTCCTCGTTCCCCTCGTCCAGCGGCGCACGGGTCAGCGCGAGACGGGCGCGCAGATCGTCGAGAACCTCGTCGGCCACGTGGATCGGGGTGGGCTCCAGGGGGAAGGCGCGCGAGGCAGTCATGGCGTGGTTCCTTACCGGGCGGGGAAGCGGGCTCCGACGATGGGATGTTTCCACATCCGCCCCGGGGTCGTGTCGGGCGGCGAGGGCGGTTGGGGCGGGGCACGGATGAGACGTGCGCCATACCGCGGCCGAGTGTGTGCCCGAGTGTGTCCGGGTGTGCGGCCGACTGTGAGGCCGCTCACACCGTGTCACAGCCGGGCCGGGTGTCTTGTCCTGGAGGGAGTGACCAACACACGGCGGGCTTCGGTGCCGATCATCGGGTGCGACTACCCTGCGGACGTCGTACGGAGGGGTCCCCGACGGGAAGGCATGGACATGAGCGGCGATGAGCCGGGCGGGAGGCGTTCCGTGAGTGGAGCGGTGGACGAGACGGGCGCGGTCGGGTACCGGCCGCTGCTGTTCTCCATCGCCTACGGGATGACCGGCTCCGTGGGCGACGCCGAGGACATCGTCCAGGACGCGTTCCTGGGCCTGACGCGCGCCTGTCAGGCGGGTACGACGATCGTCGAGCCGAAGGCGTACCTGACGACGGCGGTGACGCGCCTGGGCATCAACCACCTGCGCTCGGCGCGGGTACGGCGGGAGACGTACGTGGGGGACTGGCTGCCCGAACCGGTCGTCACCTCGGCCGGGGCGCCGGGACCGGCCGAACACGCCGAGCTGGCCGATTCGTTGTCGATGGCGTTCCTGGTGTTGTTGGAATCGCTTTCTCCGGTGGAGCGGGCGGTGTTCATGCTGCGCGAGGTGTTCGGACACGGCTATCCGGACGTCGCACGGATCACCGGCAAGACCGAGGTGAACTGCCGGCAGATCTTCACGCGCGCCAAACAGCGCATCGCCGCCGCAGGCGAGGCGGGCGAGAGCGCACAGCCCCCGGCGCGGCGGGCGGAGGGCGCGGAACTCGCACGCCGCTTCTTCGACGCCGCCGGAGGCGGCGACCTGGACGCGCTGCTCGACATGCTCGCGCCCGACGTCGTCTTCCACGGCGACGGCGGCGGCAAGGCACGCGCCCTCGGGCGGCCGATGACCGACCCGCGGCGGGTCGCGCAACTCCTGGTCGGCGGCCTGCGCCGGGTCCGGAAGCTCGGCGCGTCCCTGCACCCGGTCCTGGTCAACGGCCGACCGGGCGTGGTGTTCCACGACGCAGAGGACCGCGTGCTCAGCGTGGTCGAACTGGACATCGCCGACGGCATGATCCGGGCGATCCACTCGGTGGCGAACCCGGACAAGCTCGCCCACCTCGGCCCGGTGTCGGATGTGGGCCTGCTGCCGACGGACTGACCGGGCCGGCTACGTGTCGTGCGGGCCGGGACCCGGGCTCGCCCGGAAGTCGCGGAAGTCGTGAAAGTCGCGGAAGTCCTCGCCTGGTCGGGGAAGCCGGGCCCCGTCGACGTTCCACGCGTGGGGAAGCGCCTCGTCGCAGACCGCGCAGACGTAGTGCCGATCGCGCACGATGTTGAGCTGCCGACAGGAGGAGCAGCGGCGGAAGACCACCTCGTGGGTGAAGCCGCCCGGGTGCGCGATCCCGGCCCGGGTCAGCGCGTCGGCGACGGCCGGCCACGAGCCGGGGTCGGGGCAGTAGCCGGTGGACTGGTTGCTGATCTCGTCGGCGACCCACCGTCCCGCGTCCGAACGGAAAGCGATCTCCCCGGCACTGAGCACCTCGCGCCCACCCGCACACACGACATGCTCGCTGCGGCGCGGAGCCAGGCGAAGTACACCCGCGACATCGACGACGAACGTGAACGGTTCGCACGCCTCGCGCGGCCCGCGTGCCGAGATCCACGCGTCGACGTCCGCGGCCGAGCCGATCGATCGCCCCTCGTTGTCCGGACGGACGAGGGCCGTCAGGTCGGGCGGCCCGACATAGCGATACCTCCGCACAGACGCGTCCACGCCCGCCGACCCAACCCGCCCCCCGGTCACGCCCGGCAGATGCAGAAGGGGTGGCCCGCCGGGTCGGTGAGGACCCGCACCTTGGCGGCGTCATGAGGCTGGTGGTCCGGCTTGCCGGCGCCCAGTTCCAGCAGTCGGGCCTCGGCCTCGTCCAGGTCCACGACGTCGAAGCACAGGTGCAGCTGCTGGGGAACCGTCTGCCCGGGCCAGTGGGGTGCCCGGTAGTCGTCGACCCGCTGAAAACCGATGAAGAGCCCGTCCTCGCGGTTGAGACCCGCGAAGTCGGCGTCCGACTTCGGGTGCGGTTCGAAGCCCGTCGCCTCCCGGTAGAAGGCCGCCAACGCCGATGGATCGGGGCAATCGAGCGTTATCGCGACCAACTTCATCTGCAGGGACATGGCGCCTCCGGACCCATCGCGTCACCGGACTCTCGTGACGTCCACCCTAATGTTCCGGTGCTCGGCCGGCTGATCGTCGTGGTTGCGAAGGAACGACGACGATCAGGCCGGTGGGCGGCATCGGCCGAGGCCGCGGTTTGGGCGTGCGTGCGTTTGGGGCTATTGGAAGTGGTGGGCGTTTTCCGTGAGGAACGACTCCAGTGTGCGTGGGGGGCGGTTCAGGAGGGTTTCGACCGTTCGGGTCGGGGACTCCGGGTGGGTGATGGCCAGTTGTTGGATCTCGACGATGTGGTCGGCGAGCCAGCCGGGGAGGCCGGCGGTGGTGGTCAGGGTGGTGTGCATGGCCTCGGTCGGCAGGTCGATGTAGCGGATCGGGCGGCCCAGGGTGCGCCTGAACAGGTCGGCCAGTTCGGGGTTGGTGTAGGTGCGGTCGCCGGTGAGGGTGTACGTGTGGCCGGCGAGGTCCGGGCGGGTCAGGATCTCGGCGGCCACGTCGGCGATGTCGCGGCAGTCGACGTAGTTGCAGGGGGCGTTGCCCATGCTGCCCAGGAACACGCCTTCGGCGGCGATCGACGGGGCGAGCGTCAGCAGTTTCTGCATGAACGCGTACGGCCGGAGCACGGTATGCGGCAGGCCCGTGTCGCGCAGTGCCTGCTCGATGGTGTGGTGGCCGCGCGAGACGGCCACCGGTGAGTCCGAAGTGGCTTCCGGGGCCGAGAGTTTGACGACGTGTCGGATGCCGGCGGCGGCTGCGACGGAGATCGCGCACGTCTCGTGGGCCACCTGCGCCGGGCTGTTGGCCATGGCGAGGAACAGTTGGCTCGCGCCGTCGAACGCCTTGCGCAGCGAATCCGGGTCCGCCGCGTCGGCTCCCCGTACCTCCACCAGCGCGCGGGCCGGCCCGCCGAGGCGGTCGCGCAGCGCGTCCGGGTCGCGGCTCAGCGCGCGACTCGGGACGCCGAGGGCGACCAGGCGATGGAGAAGTGCGCTTCCGGTGGTCCCGGTCGCGCCCATGACGACGATCATGTCCGTGCTCCCTGTGGTGTGGATGAGTGGTGCCGCTGGGTGCCGCGCCAGCGCCAGGTGATGATGGTGGTGGCCAGGGCCGCCGACAGCGGCAGGTCCAGGCGCAGCCGGTCCGGCCAGTTCCCGTGGTGCGGGATGATCCGCTCCGGCACGTGGCCCCCGACGAACCAGCCGACGCACGCCGCGAGAGCGGTGATCACGAGCGCCAGGAAGACGGTCGGGACCACCCGGGGGGTCGAGGTCAGCCAGCTCCGGCCGGGCCCGCGCCGTTGCAGCCAGGAGCCGACGAGTGCGGCGACGATCGCCGAGGTCCCGGCGATCGACGTGCAGGCGGCGATGGTCAGCTCCTGCTGCCCGGTGGCCACGCCGCCCGCTCCGGCCATCAGGGCGGGGGCGAGGTAGGCGACCAATACCTCCCGCCACAGCGTGAACGGGGGTGGGCCGGCGCCACGTCCGGTGGAACGTCCTTGCCTCATGGGGATATCGATCTCCGTTTCGGGGTCACCATATAATTAGCTCCCTAACTATATGGGTGAAGAAAAGGCCACCCCAGGTCATCGCACACACGTGACGACAACCTTGGGACGGCATAACTGCATAACTGCATGACGAGTGATGGGTGACCCGGTGGGTGCTACTCCGCCGTCAGCGCCGGAATCCCCCGGACCACACGACCGAGCAGGTCCAGGAACACGGTGCGCTCCTCGGCGTCGAGTGCGCTCACCATCTCCTGGAGTCGGCCGAAGTGTGTCGGAGCCAACTCGCGCATCTTCTGTGCCCCCCGCGCGGTCAGTACGACCACGGCGGAGCGGCCGTCCTCGGCGGACGGTCGGCGCAGCACCAGTCCCTCCCGCTCCAGGCCGCCGAGCAGTCCGGTCACCGTTGCCCGGGTGACCCCGAGTACATCGGCGAGGCCCGAGGGGGTCATCTCCCCGTCGGCGTCCTCGAGGGCCGCCAGCAACCGATAACGGCCGGCCGACAGGCCGAATCCGGCGAAGTGCGCCTCGACCGCCTGCCCGAGTCGCGCCCCGGCCGCCAACAATCGCACGGCGACCAGCACGGCCTGCGGGTCGGCGTCGAGCCCGTAGCGTCGGATCTGGCGGGCCGCCTGATCGAGCGTGGGGGTTTCCTCGGGCAGTGGATCGTGGTGCATGGAAAGTAGTATGGCTCCTAACTATTTACTTCGTCAACACGCCCGCCTGCGGTGCGGGCAACCGACCCGGGTGGCGAAGGTTTCGACGGCGTCGACGACGGGGTTGCGGGAGTCGGTTTCGAGGGCCCGGGCGAAGGTTCGGGTGATCTCGAGGCCGAGGCCGCGCGCAAACCGCCCCGACTCGGATGGCCGCGGTGGCGAGCGCGGCGACTCGCCTCCGGGCCCTGTTGGTTTTTATGCGCGCCGACACCGGCATGCTCTCGTTTCCCACCGGAGGTGATCCGGCCCCGCCCCACCGACCGGAACTGTGCACCCATGATCTTGGCGACTTCGCGACGGGCGTGACCGGGGGCGGTTTCGGGCCGTGCGTGCCGGGCAGCCGATGTGGGCGTCGGGTGGGGGCGCTGAGAGACTGGCGGCGGGGCGGTGGCGGGACGACGGTTTGCGCGCCCGGCATCGGTGCGGGGCGAAGGGGGCGAAGGATCGTGCTGAGCAGGGCCGTCTCGAGACTGTGGCGGCATGCCGATCCGGACATGGTGATCCGCCTCGTCGCGCGTTGCGATCCGGCCGAACGTGGGCGCGTGCTGGCCGAGTTGGCGGATGTGCCGGGCGTGGTCGAATACGCGCAGGCGCACGGCGACCGGAGCGATCATCTCGCGCTCGCCCGATACGATCGGCAGCGGCGATCCGTACTGGCGGACCTGGTCGCGCTCGACGACCCCGAGGTGGATTGCGAGGTCTTCGTCAATCCGCGCGCCGACACCCGGATTCGGCGCCGAATCCTGAGCCGCGACCGCCCGCCGCACCCCGCATTGCGCGAGATGTTGTCGACGACGCGGACCCGGCCGTACATCCTGGCCCTGGTGTACGCGCGCGAGGCCCGGTTGCTCCGGCACGCGCTGGCCGTGCTGGGTCGGCAGCCGAACCGGGCCGTCGTCGAGCGGGCCCGGCTCCAGGCCTTCGTCGGGCTGTGGCGGGCGGAGGGGCCGGAGGCGGTACTCGCCGCGCTGTCCGTGCGGAACTACCGCACGCGGGTGATCGCCCCGCTCGTGCGCGCGGCGCTGGACGCGCCCGAGGGGCTGATGTTGCTGGAGGTCGGGACGTGCGCCGATGCGGACACCGACGAACTGATCGCGCTGTTGCGGTCCGCCGGCCTGCGCCGCGCCGAGGCGCGACACGTACTCTCGCTCGCGGCCACGCCGCCGGACTGGGACGCGCTGCTGCGGGCACACCGGCGGACCCCGTTCGCGCCGATCGTGGCCGCCGCGCTCGCCGGCACCGAGGGTTGCCCTCCGGACGCGGTCGTCGAGTTCGACGCCAACCTCGACCACGCCGATCGACCGCTCGAACGCGCCCTGCTGGAACAGGTGGTGACGCCGGAGCGCTTCCTGCACGCGGGCCGGCCGGCGTGGGACGTGTTGCGCGCGATCGACGACTTCTGCCCCCGCTCGGCGCAGGCCGCCGCGTTCGGCCCGCTCGTGACGGGGCTGCGGCCACTGCTGCCGGACGACGTGGTGGGGTGGCTGCGGCTGGCCCGGGTGGGGCCGGGGTATCCGGGCACGGTGCACGAACTGCTGTGCCACGTCCGGGAGTCGGGTGGGGCGGGCGGGGACGATGGGACCGGGAGCGCTCCGGTGGCCGGCGCCGACGCGGCCGCGCGAGCCCGGCCGCCGGTCGGGCCGTCCGAGCTGCTCCGGGGCGCCCCCAGCCCGCTGTCGCTGCTACTGTCCCGGGCCGATCCGGAACTGGTGGCCGAGGTGGTCGCCGTGCTCGAACCCGCCGACCTGCTCGCGTTCGGCGCCGGCCGGCACACCCTGGCCCCGCCGGTCGCGCTCGCGCTCATCCGCCGCGGGCTCGGGGAGTTCCCGTACCGGCTCGCCCGGCGGATCACCGCCCGCGGCGACGCGCTCCAGGCGCTGGCGGCGATCGACGACGAACTTCCCGCGCACGTCCGCAAGTCGCTCGAGGACGCCGACGAGGGCATCTGGTACCTCGACTCCCACCGCGGCCGAACCCACTACCGGGTCGAGGGCCGTGCCTCGGCGGCGGACCTGGCGACGTGGCCGGCTCCGGAAGTGCTGCACGCGCTGCCTGCCCGCGTGCCGGCCGCCCTGTGGGTCAGGTTGGCCCAGGACCCGGGCCCGATGCCCGCGCCCACCCGTGACCCGGCGGTCGTCGTCGCCGCGTACCACCCGGACTGCCCCGAGGCGCTGATCCCGACGCTGATCCGCCGTCAACCGGGCTTCTTCTCCCACGGATCGATTCGATCGCCCGCCGTCGCGCGCGCCCTGATCGCCGACCCCCCGGTACGCGACCTGCCCATCTGGGAACTCGGCGACCTGCTGTACGACGGCCTGCTCACCCCCGGCGAGATCCTGACCGGAGCCCGCCCGGCGGCACCCGCCCTGGTCGTTTGCCACGCGTATGCCCGCGACCTGGTTCGTGGGCACCTGCGCGACGACGACGACGCCTGGGCGGTGGCCGCCAACCTGCTCCGCGACTTCACCGGGACACTGGCGGAACTCCTGGCCACGGCGGCGGCGATAACGTCGTGACGGGCTTGCGCACCCGCGCGGCGGGCCGGCCGCCCGGGAGTTGCGTTTGTGCCAAATCCCGGGCGACCGGCGGGTGTTCAGGACGTGTTGCGGGAGGCCGTCTGTTGGATGGAGATGGCGATCAGGACAAGGAGACCGCCGAGGATCCGGCGGCCGTCGAGGTGTTCGCCGTGGAGCAGCACGGCGAGGATGGTGGCGGTGAGCGGTTCCAGGAGCACGGCGATGGTGCCGGCGCCGGGGCCGGCACGGTGGAGTCCGGCGAAGTAGCCGGTGTAGGCGGCGGCGGTCGGGAACAGCCCGAGGAAGAGCAGAGCGCCGAGCGTGTCGGGGCGGACCTGGAAGGCCATCCCGTATACGAGGCCGACGGGCAGGAGCAGGGCCGCTCCGGCGAGGAAGCTCAGGCCGGTGGAGGCGATGCGGTCCAGGCCGGCGGGTTGTTCGCGGCGATCCAGGGACAGTATGGCGAAGCCCGCCGCGGCGAGCAGGGCCAGTGCGGCGCCCGCCACTCGATGGCCCCCCGCGGTGGCTGAGCCGAGCAGGAGGACCAGGCCGCCGGCGGCGGCGACGAGGGTGCCGACGGCACGGCGCGAGGGCCGCCGCCGGTCGAGCAGCGCGGACCCGACGGTCACCATGACGGTGACGCCGACCATCGTGGTCAGCGTGGCCAGACCGACGGAAGTGGCCGCCACCGCACCGAAGTACGCGGCCTGGAAGACCGCGAGCAACAGGCCGGCGGTCGCGATCCGGGACCATGCGGCCCATCCGCGCGGAAGGACCCCGTGGCGACCGCGGACCGCGGCGTAGGCGGTGATCAGGATGCCGCCGAGCAGCAGGCGGTACGCGGCGACGGCCGGCGGACTCAGCTCCGCCCGGGAGGCTAGCAGGGAGCCGGCGAGACCGCCGGTGCCCCAGAGCAGGCCGGCGAGGACCAGCAGGCCGGTGCCGCCGCGCGGGTTGCGGACGGCGGCCGAGGAGGATGCCGGAAGGAACGGCGATGGACGTGCGGACATGGGAAAGCTCCGACTTCGACGTGGACGAGGACAACGTCGGAGCGGGGTGTCAGCGCTTCACTGCACATCGGGCAGCACCGAATGGGGCCTCGGCGGCAACGGCCTGCCGGGCCCGAAAGACGCCCCGCTCAGTGGCGGGGCGGCGGGGTGATGACGCGATGGCGATGCACGAGAATCACCGTATCGTGCAGGCATGCGTCGGTACACGGCACGGGTCCGTCATCCGCGTGCGGGCGAAGTACCCGTACGGGCGAAACGCCGTACGGGCGCCGCAGTTCGTGAAATGCCATGCCCTTCCTGCGCCTGCGTGGGCTGTTGTCAGCGGCGGCCGAGGATGGTGGCGGCCTCCTCGGGGGTTTCGATGACGATCGAGTGGTAGCTCTCGATACGGGATACGACGCCCTCGCGCGGGCCCTGGCGCCAGGTGTCGCTCGCGTAGAACGCCTCCTCCTGTTCGCGGTGTTCGTCGAGTGAGGCGAACGCGCGGATCAGGTACGCCTCTTCGTGGCCCTCCTCGGCGACGAGCGAGGATCCGCAGTCGACGACGCGGATGCCGGCCTTCTCCAGCATCGGCACCGCCTCCTCCCGCATGACGCGGACGAAGTCGTCGGTGGTACCCGGCTTCAGACGGTACGTACGGATTTCGAGAATCACGAGCGATCTCCCGGGAGTTCGGGTCCTCCTCGGCGCTACGGAGGCGCGTAGGAGGGCGGGTGGCGTTCGGCACGCTACCGGCCACCCCGGACGCCGCACCCGGGGATCGGGGGAGTGCGCTCGAGTTTTCCGGCCCGTCGGCTTACGTGTCGTCTCGGTCCGGGGTCGTTGTGTCGGGAAGATCGGGAACATCGAGAATGCCGAGGAACGCGCTTGCCGCCGGAGTGCGGGCGAAGCGGCTCCAGATGACGTATTCGACCCGCGCCGGCGCGTCGGCGATCTCCAGCGTGACGACACCGGCGAAGCGCGGCGCGTAGGCGGCCGGCAACATCGCCACGCACAGGCCGCGGCCGACCAGGCGGGGGATGAAGTCGGTGGTGCTGATCTCGAAGGCGACGTCGCGGGTGAGCCCGGCCGCCGCGAAGGCCTGGTCGGACTGGATGCGGCCGGCGGTCCCGGCCGGGAGGTCCACGAACACCTCGGCGGAGAGCCGGTGCAGGTCGACGGTCGACGCGTCGGCGAGCGGGTGGTCGGGGGCGACCATCGCGACGAGGTGGTCGCGGCCGATTTCGTGGGCGGCCACACCCTGGGGGTGAGCGGTCGTGGGCAGGCCGAGGAAGGCGACGTCGAGCGTCCCGTCTCGGACCTGCTCGATCAGGTCGTCGCTGGCACCGACCCGCAGGCTGATCCGTACCCGCGGGTAGCGCCGGCGGAAGTCGCCGAGCGCGTCGGGGATGTCGGCGGCTGAGACGGTGGGGATCAGGCCGACGGCGAGGCGTCCACGTACTTCGCCGACGGCGGCGGCGACCTCGGCCGCGGCCCGTTCGGCCGCGTCCAGGCACTGCCGGGCGGCGGGCAGGAACGCCTCGCCTGCAGGGGTGAGTTGCACCCGCCGACTGGTTCGGGCGAACAGTCGCGCGCCGAGTTCGCGTTCGAGCCGGGCGATCTGGTGGCTGAGGGCGGACTGTACGACCAGACAGCGTTCCGCCGCGCGGGTGAAGCTGTTGGTCTCGGCCACGGCGACGACGTAGCGCATCTGTCGGAGCTCCATGGACCCATCTTGAGTAGAGATCGATGCGGTGACAAACATGTCTTGGACTCATCGATCGGTGTCGGGCCAGACTTCGAGCCATGACAAGCCGAGCCGGCCGAGGGCCGTCAGGCGGCACGGGCGGCGTCCGCCACGGGAACCTGCCACGTACCGCCCTGACCGCCCTGGCGCCCCTGGTCTGGGGCACGACCTACATCGTCACCACCGAACTGCTCCCGTCCGGCCACCCGCTCTTCGCGGGCCTGATGCGCGCGCTGCCCGCCGGCCTGATCGCGCTGGCGTTCACCCGGACGCTGCCGCGCGGCGCCTGGTGGGCCAGGGCCGCGGCGCTCGGCGTCCTGAACATCGGACTGTTCCTGCCGCTGCTGTTCGTCGCGGCCGAACGCCTGCCCGGTGGTGTCGCCGCCACGCTGTCCGCGGCCCAGCCGCTGATCGTCGCCGTCCTGGCCGTCGGCGTGCTGCACGAACGCCTGTCCCTGCGGCGGCTGTTCTGGGGCGTGACGGGCGCGGTCGGCGTCGGCCTGGTGGTGATCGGGCCGAACGCGGCGCTCGACACCGTGGGCATCGTGGCGGGCCTCGGGAGCGCGGCCATGATGGCGTCCGGCCTGACGCTCACCAAACGTTGGGGACGCCCGGACGGGGTCGGCCCGCTGGCCTTCGCCGGGTGGCAGATGACCGCCGGGGGCCTTTTCCTGCTACCGGTCACCTTCCTGGCCGAGGGAGCGCCGCCGGCGATCGACGCGAACGCCGCCGCCGGCTACCTCTGGCTGGGCGTGGTCGGCGGCCTGATCACCTACGTCCTGTGGTTCCAGGGCATCGGCCTGCTGCCCGTCACCTCCGTCGCGGTTCTCGCCCTGCTCTCCCCGCTGGTCGCCGCGACGCTGGGTGCCGTCGTTCTCGACCAGACGCTGGGCCCGATCCAACTCGCCGGCTTCGCCCTCGCCCTGGCCGCCATCGTCGCCGGCCAACTCCCCGCCCCCGCCCCGAAGTCCGCCGCCCCCACCGCGGCTCCGGCCGCCGCCCCGCAGCGGAAACGAGCGGCCGATTCGGGCGGCCGGTGACCATTGCCGACCGCCGGTCACGTCCGAAACACCGACCGCCGTGAGTAAAAGCTTGGCAACGTGTGGACGGTAGGCTGGTTATGCAATTTCACATATCACATCATGCTCAGCATGAAAAAAGTCATCGCCCTGTGCTCGGCGGTCGCCGCGATCGTGGCCCTCGGGGGAGCGTCGGTCAGTGCCGCGCCCGACGATCCCGCCGCCGAGGACACCGGGCAGGGAAAACTCGTCTGGAGTTCCTGTAACGACGCCACCACGCCCGCGCTCGAATGCGCGATGCTCGACGTGCCGGTGGACTACGCGGACCCGCGCGGCCGCAAGATCAAAATCAAGGTGAACCGACTGCCCGCCACGGCGCCCGGAGACAAGCGGCAGGGACCGATCCTGCTCAACCCGGGCGGCCCCGGGAACTCGGGGTTGTGGATGCCCGCGTTCATCTCCGGGCAGATCCCCCAGGACGTCGCCTCGACCTACGACTGGATCGGCTTCGACCCGCGCGGCACCAACGGCAGCGAACCGCATGTCGTGTGCGATGCGACCTACTTCCACGGCGAACGGCCCGACTACCAGATCAGCCAGGGCACTTCGAAGGCGTGGCTGACGAAGGCCGCCGGATACGCCGCCGACTGTACGGCCGACTGGTCCTGGCTGATGCCGCACATGACCACCGTCGACAACGCGCGCGACATGGACAGCATCCGACGCGCGCTGGGCGCGTCGAAGATCAACTTCTACGGCGGATCCTGGGGCACCTCGCTGGGCTCCACCTACGGCCAACTCTTCCCGTCACGCGTGCGCCGCATGGTGCTGGACAGCATCGTCGGCCCGACCATCAGCTGGTACGACCACAACATCCTCCAGGACAGGGAACACCAGCGCCGCTTCGACGCGTTCGCCGAGTGGACCGCCAAGGCCGACCCGGTCTACCACCTCGGCACCGACGCCGCCGCCGTCCGGCGGGCGTACGACCAGGTCGAGGCCGCGCTGCGGACCGACCCCGTCGACGCCGCGCCCGCGCCCGGCAAAATCGGCCCCGCCGAGTTCGAGGACACCTTCTACTGCGGCGGCTACAACTTCCTGCGCTGGCCCCGGATGGCCACCGTGCTCTCCGCGTATGTCACCCAACACGACACCAGGCCGCTGAACATCGCCTACAACCGCTACGCCGCGCCGGGCACCGACGACGCCGCCTTCCCGGCGTACAACGCGGCGCAGTGCACGGAGAACGCCTGGCCGCGCGACTGGGAGTTCTGGAAGAAGGACCAGGCCCGGGTCAACGCGACCGCGCCCTTCTACACCTATAACAATATGTGGTACAACGCGGCCTGCATGTTCTGGCCCTACCAGGGCAACCAGGCGGGCCGGCTGAAGATCACCGGCAAGGGCCTGCCACCCGTCCTGCTCTTCCAGGCCACCGAGGACGCCGCCACGCCGTACGAGGGCGGCCTCGCGATGCGCGACGCGCTGCCGAATTCCAAGCTGGTCGTCCAGACCGGCGGCAGCTTCCACGAGATCCTGTTCCACGGCAACGCCTGCCTGGACGACACCTTCACCGCCTACCTGCGCGACGGCAGCCTCCCCAGGGGCGGCGGCCGGATCGCCAAGACCTGTGCCCCCGAGACCGATCCCACCCCCGTGTACGTGACCCCGCCGCCGGAGCCGACGGCCAAGGGCGCGGGCGTGGCCGTGCCGCTCGCGCCCACCGACCCCGAGGCCGTTCGGGGCGTCCTCCGATAACCCGTCGACCCCTCGACCCGGTGTGATCAGGCGGCCGTCGGCTCCCCGCCGACGGCCGCCGACCCGTGCCGACCCGGGCCACGCGTGGCGGCGACGCGCATCACTCCTCGTCGTCGCTGTGGGCGTACAGCTTCAGCACCGGCACACCCACCTTGTGCCGGGCACGGCTCGCCCAGTCCCGGTGGAAGAACTCCTCGACCAGGTGCGGGGCGGTCAGGACGATCACCTCGTCGGCGTGCGTCTCCTCGACCACGGACCGGAGCAGATCCAGCGGATGGCCCTCGACCAGTTGTCCGACGGCCTCGCTGCCCGCGTTCCGCAGGCTGCGGAGCGAGTGCTCCAGGGCGAGGGCCGCGGGCCGAAGTGCCTCCTCGCCCTCGGGCTCGTCGGATTCGTGGACCGCCTGCTGGAGTTCGCCCAGGGCGACGTCGTCGATGGCGCGCAGCAGACGGTCCTCGGCGCCGCGCGGTTGCAGCAGTACGACGAAGGACATCGTGTCGTCGTGGAGAGTGGTGACGAGGTCGACGTCCGCCGCGGACAGCGGCTGCTCGACCATCAGGACGCTCGTGAACACCGTGGGCCTTTCCGTGGCGCACCCCGAACGGGCGCGGACGGTGAGTAACGATAGCGACACGGATCCGCCGCGACGCCGGTTTCCCGCCGGGCGCCCCGAGGTCGTCGCCCGCCGGTGGCCGGTGCGACGGACCGTGGCGCGCGGGTCGCCGGCATACCCTGTTGTCCGTATGCGTCGTGCGGCCTCGCGTCGTGCGGCCGTATGCGTTTGTGCGCGTCGGGCCGGGAGTTCGGTCGGGGATCCGCACGGTTGGATCGGTACGGACGTCCGCCTCCCGATGGGGGAACCATTGCTCGCGCCAACCCTCAACTCGACGCGGCGTGCCGTCGGCGCGATGCGCGCCTGGGTCGTATCGGCGCCGGCCACGTACCTCTGGCTGTTGATCATTCACGTCACCACGCTCGACATGTATGTGCGGCTGACCGCCGACGAGCGGGTGGCCTTTCTGCGTCGGCAGAGTACGAACCTGCACAATCTCGACACCAGGCCGCTGTGGGTGATGCCTGCCAGCGCGGTGTGGGCCGAGGGCTGGCACGTGATCAGGTTCGTCGTGATACTCACCGCCCTGTGCGCGGTCGCCGAACGATGGGTGGGCACTCGGCGCATGCTCACGGTTGCCGCGCTCGGGCACGTGGGCGCCACGTGCATCAGCCAGGCGCTGGTCCTGGTCCGGATCCACGAGGGCACGCTGGCGGAGAGCGCGCGCCTGCAGGTGGATGTCGGGCCCAGCTACGGCTACATGGCGGTCGCCGGGCTGCTGTTCCACGGCATCGCCGGCCGTTGGCGCTGGGCCTACGCGGTGGGCCTGGCCCTGTACGTGGGCCTGCCGTTGCTCTCGCAGCGGGACGTCACCGCGACCGGGCATCTGTGCGCGGCGTTGATCGGACTGTGCTGCCACCGCTTCGCACGGGGGCGGCCGAGGTGGGATCCGGATGCGTGGTGGCGCGGCCGGCGCGCGACCCGGTCGGCCGGCGACGCGGTCGGGGCGACGTCCGGCGGTTCGTAGGGCGAGGCGGGGCGGCGTGCGATCCGACGGGCGCGTGGCCCGGACCGGGTCAACGTTCGTCGGGCGCGGCCCCGACCGGTGCCGGCGTGCCGTCGGTGGGGGGCGGGCGTTCGAAGAAGGTGTCCAGGGCGATCGTGGCCTGGGTGCTGCTCACTCCGGCGATGGCGTGGATGCGGCGCAGTACGTCCTGAAGGGCGCCGGTCGACGTGGTGCGGACCTTGAGCAGGACGGAGGCCGTGCCGGCGACGACGTGCGCCTCCTGGATCTCGGTGATCGCGGCGAAGGCCGGTGCGGAGTCGCCGATCCAGGCGACCGAGTCGACGGTGACGAAGGCGAGCACGTCGAGGCCCACGGCGGCCGGGTCGACGTCGACGGTGGTGCGGCGGATGACGCCGGCGGCGCGGAGCTTGCGGACCCGCTCGTGGGTGGCGCCGGCCGACAGGCCGATCTCCCGGCCGAGGTCGGCGTAGGTGCGCGTCGCGTCGGCTTGGAGCAGCGCGAGCAGGCCCCGATCGACGTCGTCCATGGGTCCTCCGTGGGGGTGGTGTCGATCGCGGGGGCTCGATGGTAGCGGGCGAGGTCGGCGGCGTCGGAAAGAGGTGTGGTGCGTTCGACTCGGTGTTGACGTGGTCGAATCATATTCTGTAATCATTGCAAAGCACGAGATGATGTTCTGTGATGACGAGGAGCTGCGAGACGATGTCCGACGCACGAACTCCGATCTACGACGTGATCGACGAACGGTTCCGCACCGAGCGGTGCATCTACGGCGACGACCGACTGGAGACGCTGTACGACGGGGGTCGTTGGTCGGAGGGGCCGCTGTACTTCCCGGCCGGGCGCTACCTGATCTGGAGCGACATTCCCAACGACCGCATGATGCGCTGGGACGAGACCAATGGGGTGGTGGGCGTCTTCCGTTCGCCGGCCGGGCATCCCAACGGCAACACCCTCGACGCGCAGGGTCGACTGATCACCTGCGAACAGGGCAATCGTCGGGTCACCCGTACCGAACACGACGGCTCCGTCACCGTGTTGGCCGATCGTTTCGAGGGCAAGCGGCTGAACAGCCCCAATGACGCGGTCGTGCACTCGGATGGATCGATCTACTTCTCCGACCCCGACTTCGGCATCACCACCGACTACGAGGGGCATCGCGGCGAGAGCGAGATCGGCGCGACGAACGTGTACCGGATCGACCCGGTCACCGCGGATGTGCGGCTGGTCGCCGACGGGTTCGCCGGGCCCAATGGCCTGGTGTTGTCCGCCGACGAGCGCCGGCTGTACGTCTCCGACACCCGCGCCAACCATGTGCGCGTGTTCGACGTCCGTGCGGACGGGACCCTCTCGGAGGGCGAGGTGTTCGTCGAATGCCGGGCCGGCGACGGGCGGTTCGACAACATCCGCTTCGACGACGGCGGTCGATTGTGGGTGGCGGCGATGGCCGACGGGGTGCACTGCTACGCGCCCGACGGCACCCTCATCGGCCGCATCCGCACCCCCGAACCCGTCGCCAACATCACCTTCGGCGGCGCCAAGCGCAACCGCATGTTCATCGCCGCCAACAACGCCCTGTACTCGCTGGTCACCGCCGTCACGGGCCTGCCACGACTGCCCGGGCGATGACGGAGGCGAAGGGTAGGCGGCCGAACTCGCCCATGGCTCAGCCGAGTTGCCGCACTCGTGCTACGTCGTCCTGCGGTGGCGGCCGGTGCCTTCGCCCAGGTACGGGCCCGGTTGCGTGCGGTGGGCGGCCGTCGTACCGTCCTCGCCGGCTCCCTCCCGCGACGACGGATACAACAGCCGTGCCGCTTCGAGGTAGTTCGCGGCGACGGCCAGGGTGACCCACTGGTAGCCGTCCCATTCCAGGACGACGCGCGGTGCCTCACGATCGACGTGGGGTGCGCGGGGCGGGCCGGTGAGGTGTACGGCCTTGCGTTCGCCGACGGGACGCAGCCGCTGCTCGCGTCGGGCCGCCCAGTTTTCCAGGGGTTCGTCGTTGCTCACGTGCTCTCCGGTCTGGATGGGTAGGCTTTGACCGGAACCGTAGCGGCTTGATCGGGCACGGGTGCAAGGATCGACGAGGGTTGATCCGGGTGGGGGAAGCCGCCGGTGCTCGGCAGGTGTCGACGCTCGGCAGGTCCCCGCGCTCAGCAGGTTTCGTAGCGATACTCCCGGTTGCCCGCCGGCGTCACGTTCCGGTCGCGCAGAACCACCGACAACTTCCCGCCCCAGACCCGGCAGGTCGCGGTGAAGTGGGGCTTGGCGTACTCGACGACGAAGACGCGGTTCGCGTAGGCCGCGGCGTACGCGCCGCATTCGTCGTACCGGCCGCACTCCTCGGCCACCGCGAAGTCGAAGCCGACATCGGTGCTGCGGTCGATCAGTTCGGCGCCGTTCTTCTGGGCGACGGCCAGGTGGGCGGCATGCGCCCGGGCGGCGAGGAGGCGGGCGAAGGCGATGTCGTCGGCCGGGGTGAGGAGGCGGTGGGAGCGGGTGTAGGAGTCGAAGTTGTCCGGCTCGACGGCCTGGTAACCCGACCGGGCGCACTCGTCGATCCAGTCGCCGACGATCGCGGCGAGGGCGGTGCGTTTGGCGTCGGTGGAGATGTCGAGCAGGGCCTCGTTCCACTCGGTGTCCATCACGATGGTGCCGCCGTCGCGCAGCAGCAGGTCCGGGTGTTCGCGCTGCCATCGGTCGAGGGCGTCGGGTTGAACCTGGAAGGCGTTGATGTAGCAGATGTTGTACCGGCCCGGTTCGGGGCGGGCGGTGCGGTCGCGGGACAACACGCGTACGCCGGGCGGTGGGGCGTAGGCGCCGCCGATTTGGTAGTCGAACCGGGCGTGTGGCTCGGGGCGCACCACGCCCGGAGCGGGCGGGGCGATCGATGCGGGCGTCGGCGGATGCGGCGCGATCTCGATGCCCTCCGACGCGCACCCCGTGAGCAGGGTCGCCGCCACCACCCCGGCGAGCGCGAGGAGGAGGGTGCGGCGACGGCGGGCCGGTGGGCGCATGGTCGAGACTCCGGGAGGATCGGCGAGGGGGTGCGAGCACGCGGGTGCGCGGAACGGGCCCATCGTGCGTCGCCCACCGTGAGGAAATCGTGAGCGCCACGCCGGCTTCCCTGCATACTCGACACGTGGCGTGACATGTCATGAGCGGTGTGTGATCGGTACGCTGCCGGGAGGTTGCCGTGCAGAGTGACGAAAGGGTCGGCCATGAGTACGACTTCGACAGGCTCCCCGTACGTGATCGTCGGCGCGTCCCTCGCCGGCGCCAAGGCGGCGGAGACCCTGCGTGCCGAGGGATACGTGGGCCGGATCGTGCTGATCGGCGACGAAGGGGAGTACCCCTACGAACGTCCGCCGCTGTCGAAGGGCTACCTGCTCGGCAAGAACCCCCGCGACGATGCCTACGTACACGAGGAGACCTGGTACGCCGACCACGACGTGGAACTGCGCCTGGGGCGTACGGTCACCGCGATCGACCTCGCGACGTCGGCCGTCGTGCTGGACGACGGTGAGCGCATCGACTACGCCAAGCTGTTGTTGACCACCGGCGCCACGCCGCGCCGACTGCCCGTGCCCGGCGCCGATCTGGACGGCGTGCGCTATCTGCGGCGCCTGGCCGACAGCGACCGGCTGTTGGCGGACTTCCGCGCCGGTCGTCGGGTCGTGGTGATCGGTGGCGGCTGGATCGGCCTGGAGACCGCCGCCGCGGCGCGCGAGCACGGGTGCCCGGTGACCGTGGTCGAGGCGGCCCCGCTGCCGCTGCTGCGGGTGCTCGGCGACGAGGTCGCCCGGATCTTCCTCGACCTCCACACCGCGCACGGCGTCGAGTTCCGGTTGCGCGCCGACGTCGCGGAGATCACCGGCGACGGCGGCAAGGTCACCGGGGTCCGGCTCGGCGACGGTACGGAGGTGGCCGCGGACGTGGTCGTCGTCGGGATCGGCGTCACCCCGAACACCGCACTCGCCGAAGCCGCCGGGCTCACCGTGGACAACGGGATCCGTACCGACGCCGCGCTGCGCACCTCGGCCGCCGACGTGTACGCGGCCGGCGACGTCGCCAACGCGCTGCATCCCGTCCTGGGCCGGGGCATCCGCGTCGAGCACTGGGCCAACGCGCTCAACCAGGCGCCCGCCGCCGCGCGTTCGATGCTCGGTCGGGACGTGTCGTACGACCGGATCCCCTACTTCTTCACCGACCAATACGAACTCGGCATGGAGTACACCGGCTACGCCGAACCGGGGGAGTACGACCGGGTGCTGTTTCGAGGCGACCCGGCCGGCGGGGAGTTCATCGCCTTCTGGCTGGCCCAGGGTCGCGTGCTGGCCGGGATGAACGTCAACGTCTGGGACGTCACCGAACCCATCGGGCAACTCGTGCGCTCCGGCCGCGCCGTGGATCCGGAAAGGCTGGCCGACCCGGGTATCCCGCTCGACCGGGTGTAGCCGCGCGGCGGTGGCCAATGGCAGGCGGCCAACGGCACCGGGCCCTCGATCCCCGGTGCGGCGTGAACGAACGCGCCGAACGGTACCGGCTTGGCGACGATGCCTTCGAGTGTCGGTGTCAGGCGCCGAGCACGTCCAGGGACAGGCGTTTGGCGCGGTCCAACTCGGTGTCGTCGCCGAAGAGTTGGTGGCGGGTGTTGGCGGCGCGCAGGTAGGCGTCGATGCGGAAGGCGTCGTCGGCGGGGAAGTGGCTGCCGGCGGCGGACAGTTCCGATTCGAGCAGGTGCAGCCACTCGCGGGCGAGGTCGCGGACGGCGTCGGCGACGGGGCCTTCGCGGCGGCCGTATTCGACCGAGGTAGCGGTGATGAAGCACCCGCCGGGGAAGACGCCGTCGCGCGCGTAGGCGACCCAGTTGTCGAGCAGGGCCCGGAGTCGGGGCCGCCCCGGGGCGGCGGGCCACGAGGGCTCGACGACGTGCCGCAGGTACAGGGCGCGGGCCTCGGCGACGGCGGCGATCTGGATGGCTTCCCGGTTGGCGAACACCGTGAGGATCCCGCTCTTGCTGTGCCCGGTCCGGGCGGCGAGCGCGCCGACGGTGATGGCGTCCAGCCCGTGCACGGTCGCGGACATGGCGGCCTGTCGGGCGACTTCGTGCCGGGTTCGGTCGCCGCGGGCGCGGCGGCCGTCGGCGCGCGGCGCGAGGGAATTCGCGGCGGAGTCACGGGTGTCCGGGGCCATGCGCCGATTGTATGCGATCGATCGGTCGTGTAGCGTGGCCGATAATTACGACCGATCGATCGCATATTGGGGGAGTGCATCATGGGTGTCGACGGCGGCGCCGGGCTGGACGGCTTCGCGAAACGCGTGCTCTCGCTGTCCGGGAGCGAGAAGACCGTCCATGTGGCCGGGAACGGGCCCGCGGTGGTCGTGATGCCCGAGATGCCGGGTATCAGCCCCGATGTGGTGCGCTTCGCCGGGTGGGTACGCGATGCGGGATTCACCGTCTACCTGCCGTCGCTCTTCGGCGTCGACGGGGCGTATCCCACCGTCGAACTCGCCGAGCCGATCGTGCAACGGGCTTGTGTCAGCAAGGAGTTCAGGGCGTTCGCGGGCGGCGGCACGAGCCCGGTGGCGGTGTGGCTGCGCGCGCTGGCCAGGACCGCGCACAGCGAGTGCGGCGGACCGGGCGTCGGCGCGGTGGGGATGTGCTTCACCGGCAACTTCGCGCTGAGCATGACACTGGAACCGGCCGTCATCGCCCCGGTCCTCGGCCAACCCTCACTGCCACTGGACGATCCGGCCGCCCTGGAACTGTCGCCCGAGGACGCGGCCGCCATCCGCGAGCGGTTCGAGCGTGACGAACTCACCGCACTCGGCCTGCGCTTCGACAACGACAAGTGGTGTACCGGCCAACGCTTCGCCGCCTACGCACAACTCCTCGGCGACCGCTTCGACGGCCGCGTCCTCCCCGGCGACTACGCCAACCCCGAACCTCCGCCGTTCTTCCGCGACGTGGTCCGGACCCCGCACAGCGTGGTCACCGCGCACCTCGTCGACGAGGAAGGCCATCCCACCGTGCGAGCCCGCGACGAAGTCCTCGCATTCCTCCGCGCTCGCCTGCTTCCCGATCACGCCACGGCCTGACGGCACCCGCGTCGATGCGGAAGCCGCGCTCGTAGCCGCCGCGACAGGCAACCATGCGCCGACGGTTTGTCCCGGTTCCGGCCGGGTGAGCCGGGTGGTTCGATCTCCCGGTGATCTTCCCTTCGACAGTGATCGTCGGGTACGACATCGGGGGACCGTATCGTTTTGCCGCACCGAGGTGACACCCACGTGACGAACCACCACCGCCGAAGCCTTGCCCGCGTGGTCGAGGATTTCGGCCGCACCTTCCTCGATCTTGTCCACGGCGACGCGGACACCGTGGAGGAGATCGGCGGGGTGGTCATTCACGACCCGTACGACGAACCGGCCTACCCCCGGCACGCCGTGGTGCTGGGACCGGCCGTGCACGGACCCGTCGAGATCGCCCGGCTCCTGGGCACGCTCGGCGTGCACGGCGTCACCGCCCTGATCGTGCGCGGACCCGTCGAGCCCGACGAGGAGGTCGCGCGCGTCGCCGCCGAGACGGGCATCGCCGTGCTGGCGCTGACCCGGGGCGCGTCCTGGGCCCAGCTCGCGGCCATGCTCCGCACGCTGCTCACCGAAGGCGACTTCGGCGACGCCGGCGGGCAGACCCTGGGCGGCGTGCCCTCGGGAGACCTGTTCGCGCTGGCCAACGCCGTGGCCACGCTGCTGGACGCCCCCATCACCATCGAGGACCGCCGCTCGCACATCCTCGCCTTCTCCGGCCGACAGGACGAGGCCGACCCGTCACGTGTGGAGACCATCCTCGCCCGCCGCGTCCCGGAGAAGTACCTGCGCGTCTTCGAGAGCCGGGGCGTGTTCAAGGAGCTGTACCGCACCGGTGAGCCGCTGCTCATCGCCCCGGCGGTCGACGACCCGGACGAGCCCGCGCTCTGGCGCACGGCGGTCGTGGTCCGGGCGGGCGACGAGATCCTCGGCTCGGTGTGGGCCGCGGTCCGCGAACCGCTCAGCCCGGAGCGCACCGCCGCGTTCCGGGACGCCGCCCAGCTCGTGGCCCTGCACCTGCTGCGCCACCGGGCCGGCACCGACGCCGAGCACCGGCTGCGCGCCGACCTGGTCACCACGGTCCTGGAGGGCGGCGCCGGCGCGACCGACGCACTGGCCCGCCTGGGTCTTGTGCACGAGCCGACGGTGGTGCTCGCGCTGGGCGTGGTCCCGGACGGGCCCGAGGACGACACCCGACTCACCGCCGAACGGCAACGACTGACCTCGGCCTTCGCGGTACACCTCCACGCCGTGCAACCGCGCTCGGCCGTCGCGCTCCTGGGCGACGTCGCCTACGCCGTGCTGCCCGCGCCGGGCGATCCGAGCGCCGCGCGCGAGCGGGCCGTACAGATCGCCGACAACTTCCTGGAGCGCACCGGCGATCGGGTCAAGGCGCTGATCGGCGTCGGATCGATCGCGGAGGAGCCCACCGCGCTGCGCCGCTCGCGTCGAAACGCCGACCGTGCGCTGCGGGTGTTGTCGAGCGGTGAGGTGAAGCTGCGGGTCGCCTCGATAGCCGACGTGCACATCGACGCACTGCTCCTGGAGATGCGCGACCTCGCCGCCGTCAACGGTGACGAGCTGGTGGGCCCGCTGGCCCGATTGGTCGCCTACGACGCCAAGCACCAGTCGAACCTGGTCGAGACGCTGCGGGCGTGGCTGGACGCCTTCGGCGACGTGGCCTCCGCGTCGGCGAGCATGTTCGTGCACCCGAACACGTTCCGCTATCGCATGCGTCGCATGGCCAAGGTGGGCCGGGTCGACCTCCAGGACCCGGCGGCGCGGTTCGCGATGACGCTGCAACTGCGCTTGATGGGGCCCCGGTCGGGTGGATCGGTTGGCGCCGACGCGGCGCGCTCCACGGGGGCGCGGTAACGAGTCGGTGGGGTCATCGGGCTCCGGTGAGGATGCGCCGCAGCACCTCGCGGAGCTCGGGGCCCGCGGGTGGGGCGGCGGCGCGCCAGGCGATGTGGCCGTCGGGGCGGATCAGGGCGGCGCCGCTCGCGGGCAGGGCGTACAACCGCCGGAAGGAGCCCGGGTGCTCCTCGCGCAGCCGCAGGCCGTCGAGCGGGTGGACGGTGACGGGGATCCCGGCCGCCACGGCGGCGTCGGCCTGTCGGTGCCAGGCGGGGGTGTCGGCGGCGGTGATCAGGGTGAAGTCCGGGCCGATGAGGTCGAGGGTGGAGGCGACTTGGGGCGGGCCGGCGAGGCGGATGTGCGGGGCACGGTGTCCGGGGGCGCCGCTCGGGTGGTAGCCGGTGACATCCAGGGGCGGTGGGGCCGGGATGTCGGGGTCGGGGGCGACGGCGGTGGAGCGGTAGGCGGCGGTGAGGAGGAGTTCGTCGTCGATGCGATAGCCGGTCCGGGAGCGGGCGTTGCCGTCGGATACCTCGATGACGTGGCGGGCGACCGGGCGGCGCTCCGCGTCGTAGCTGTCCAGCAGGGCCGGGTCGGCGCGGCCGGCCACGACGGCGGCGAGTTTCCAGGCGAGGTTGTCCGCGTCGCCGATCCCGGTGTTCATCCCGTGTCCGCCGGTGGGCGGGACCACGTGGGCCGCGTCGCCGGCCAGCAGCACCCGCCCGCTGCGGTAGCCGGCCGCCAACCGGGCGTCCATCCGCCAGCACATGGTGTCGCGGACGGTCACGTCGAGGTCGGGGATGCCGGCGGCGGTGCGGACGAGGGCCGCGAGCCGGTGCGGGTCGTCGAGGTCTTCGCCCGCGCGCGGGTGCTCGGGGTCGAAGGGGTACTGGTAGATCCAGTTGCGGTCGTTGTCCACAGCCATGAAGCCGCCGAGTGCGGGCGGGGTCAGGAAGTAGGCGGCACTGGCCCGGTCGGCCACGACGGCGCCGAGCGGCGCCTCGAAGCGGACGCTGAGGTAGTGGCCGAGGCCGGTGGGACCCTCCATGGCGATGCCTGCGCGGGGCCGGACCGTACCGGCGGCCCCGTCGCAACCGACGAGCCATGCCGTGCGCACGGTATGCCGACGGCCGGTGTCGCGGTCTTCGAGCACGACATCGAGGCCGGCGCCGGCCTCGATGTCGGGTGTGCGTTCGGCTCCTGCCTCGGCTTTCGCCTCGGTGAAGGACAGCAGGCGCATGCCGAAGCGAACGCGGTCGGGTGCCGATTCGCGCGCCCGGCGCAGCAGCACCGGTTCCAGCGCGTCCTGGGAGCAGATCACCCCGGGTGAGGGGGTGTGTTCGTCCCCGGCGCACGTGTCGTGGGCGACGCCGGTGCGGACGAAGTCCGGGTCGACCAGGTCTCGGCCCCGGTAGAAGAAGACCTGCGAGGCCGGGAGACCCGCGTCGCGCACCGCGTCCTCGAGGCCGCAGCGCCGCAGGATCTCCATCGAACGGGCCGCGACGCCACGGGCCTTGGGGTGGCGGGAGGGACCCGGACGGGCTTCGACCAGCAGGTGGTCCACGCCGTACCGGGACAGCAGGATCGACAAGGTCAGGCCGATCGGCCCGCCGCCCACGATGAGCACGGAAGTCGTCGGTGGTGGTGCGTGCATGGCTCTCCCGGGGGCGGATCGCGAGCGGTGAAGTGGACGATCATCGAGATCGTAACGCTCGGCGGATTATTTAGACGTTACCATCGTATGGTCGCACGGGAAGAAGCCCGCGACGGAGCCGGTCGGAGAGGACGAAGCGCATGCCCGAGGACCTCGGCGCGGACAACCCCCGCGGCCTCTACTTCATCGCCGACCTGGCGAACGCCGTCCAGGACGACCCCGGCGTCGGCGCGCCGGCCCTCCATGCCCTCCTGGCGCACCACGGCGGCCCGTCGTTCGCGCTCACCGAGGACGACGCCCGGCGACTGCGCGAGGCCGCCGCCCGGTTGATTCGCATCCTGGAGACCGACGACGAGGACCGGGCGGCCGAGGCGATCAACGCCCTCCTCGACGAACATCCCGCGCAGCCCTACCTGGTCCGCCTCCCCGGACGCCCCTGGTCGATGCACGCGAAGGCGCCCCGGGACGCCGGCCCCGCCCACTGGCTCCTGGCCACCTGTGCCCTGGCCCTCGGTCTGTGGCTCGGCGAGCGCGGCCGCTGCGCCTGGGGGCGGTGCGCCGCGCCCGACTGCGACCACTTCTTCATCGACACCGGTCGCCGAACCCCGCAGCGCTACTGCACCCCCCGCTGCGCCACCCGGGTTCGGGTGGCCGCGCACCGGGGTCGACGGGCGATTGACTAACCGGAACCGCGTTCCGTATATTAAGCGGAACGACGCTCCGCTTCTCTTCAGGGGATTTACCCATGAGTACATCGACCCGAATCGGCGACCTCCTCGGCCCGCCCACCCCCGTTCTGTCCGTCCGGCCGGTGGTGATCCCCGCGCCCGGTCGCGCCGTGGACCTCCAGGTGCGCGTCACCGCGCCCGTGACCGGGAGCGAGTTGCCGATCCTCCTGCTCTCGCACGGGCAGGGGCACTCGAACCACCTCTCCTCGCTGGACGGTTACGCGCCCCTCGTGGACTTCTGGGCGAGCCACGGCTTCGTGGTCGTCCAGCCCACCCACCTGAGTTCGACGACGCTGAAGCTCGCCCCCGACACCCCCGGGGCGCCGATGTACTGGCGATCGCGCGTCGAGGACATGACCCGCGTCCTCGACGCGCTCGACGTGATCGAGGCCGCCGTGCCACATCTCCCCGGGCGCTTGGACCCGAGCCGGGTCGCCGTCGCCGGACACTCCATGGGCGGCCACACCGCGAGCCTGCTGCTGGGCGCCCGGCTCGCCGACCCGGACGACGGGAGCGAGGTGCACCTGGCCGACCCGCGGATCAAGGCGGGCGTACTGCTCGCCGCGCCCGGCCGAGGCGGCGACGCCCTCACGGCTCCCATGGCCGCGCACTTCCCCTTCCTCGCGACCCCGGACTTCTCCCGGATGACCACGCCCACCCTCGTGGTCGCCGGCGACAAGGACGCCTCCGCCCATCTGACGGTCGCCGGTCCGGAATGGCACACCGACCCGTACTTCCTCGCCCCGGGCCCCAAGTCCCTGCTCACCCTGTTCGACGCCGAGCACGGACTCGGCGGGATCTCCGGCTACGACGTCGCCGAAACCACGGACGAGAACCCCGAGCGGGTGACCGCGGTCCAACACCTCACCGGGGCCTACCTGCGCGCCCGACTCCACCCCGACGACCCCGCATGGCAATCGGCCTGGCAATCGGCGTGCGACGCGCTGGCGTCCGCCCCGAAGCCCATGGGTCGCGTCGAATCCAAGTAGGCGTGTGACGGCGGCCCCCGGGAACTCGCTTCCCGGGGGCCGCCGTTGCGTGATGTGGGGTCAGCAGGGCACGGGCAGGTCGAGGGTCACCGGGCGGGCGGGCCACTGGTAGGACTCCACCTCGAAGCTGCCGTGGATGGTCGAGCCGCACTTGATCGCGCCGCCGACGCCGTAGACCTTGATCGTGGTGAAGTTGAAGACGTCATTGCGGCTGACCGCGCCGAGGGACACGCCGGACACGTTGCCGGTCAGGCGCAGCGTCACCGGGAGCGGCTGGGGGTACGGGCCGCCCGGGGACGGGGGACCGGCGAGCCCGACCTGGCCGAAGAGCTGGACATTCTCACCGGTGACCTCGGCGCACACCTTGGTCGACAGGCCCGACTGCAGGCCGTAGGTGCCGCAGGTGACCGACGTCGGCGTGGTCGGCTGCGTGTCGTCGGCGGACGCGACCGGCGCCGTGGCGAGGACGCTCAGACCGGCCACGCCTATGGCCGCCGCGGTGATGATGACCTTCTTCATGGGGATACCTCCGTTTTGTGACGCCCGGAACGGACGTTCATCGCTGATGAGGTGTGACATTTCACATCTCACATGACACATACTCGCACAACCGTGAGCCACCGAGTGACGTCGAGCGGTGACCGCGGACGTGATGTGCGTTACATCTGGTTGATCAGCGATGACTTTCCGTCATGCGGCGGGCGTCATGGCCGAAAATCGGCCCCCGATCCCCGGGAAGGCGCTCAGTAGAGCGGCGGCCAGGACCAACCAGGCCCGGCGCAGCGGCGGGAGGTGGGCCGGCGGGGGTGCCAATGAACTTAGTTCAGTGGTCATGAACTAAGTTCTATGCAACGAACTTAGTTCTCGTCAAGCTAGGATGTGCCCATGCCCTCCGACCAGCCGAGGCGGGGCCGCGCCGCCCGCCACGCACCGCAGCCCGCCGACCCCGCGGCGACGCCCCCGCGCCGGGAGCCGATCACCCTCGAACGCATCACCGACGCCGCGTTGCACGTGGTCGCCACGGAGGGATACGACTCGCTCACCGTGCGCAGGATCACCCACGTGCTCGGCACCGGACCGTCCTCGCTGTACGCGCACATCGTCAACAAGGACGACATCGACGACCTGATCATCGGCCGCCTGTGCTCCCGGATCGTGCTGCCGGAGCCCGACCCGGCGACCTGGCGGGCCCAGACCCACGACGTGTGCGGGCAGCTGCGCGACCAGTTCCTGATGTATCCGGGCATCTCGCGCGCCGCGCTCGCCATGGTCCCGACCAACCTGGAGACGTTGCGGGTGAACGAGGGGCTGCTCGCGATCCTGCTCGCGGGGGGCGTCGCACCGCGGACGGCCGCGTGGGCGATCGACAGCCTCTCCCTCTATGTCTGCGCCTACGCGCTGGAGCGCTCGCTGCTCGGGCAGCGGCAGAAGCACCCGGACTACGCGTGGGTGCTCAGTCGGGACGAATTGGTCGGCCGGTTCGAGGCACTACCGGCCGACCGGTTTCCGCAGATCAGGCGGCATGCGGCCGAACTGACCTCGGGGGAGGGGCACGACCGGTTCGACTTCGCCCTCGGCTTGATCATCGACAACCTCGTCCCGGACGGTCCCGGACCGGTGGCCCCGACGGCCTCGTAGCCGGGCCCGGCCGGCGGCGGGTTCAGCGACCGGTGGTGCCGTCGACGAGTTCGCGGAGGATGTCCGCGTGGCCGGCGTGGCGACCGGTTTCCTCGATCATGTGGGTGAGCGCCCAGCGCACGCTCGGCGCCGAGCCGGGACGGCCCGGCCGGGGGAGCGGGGCGCCGAGGTCGGTGCAGGTGTCGAGGATCGTGTTCGCGCGGTCGACGGTCTCCCGGTAGCGGGCGACGACGTCGGTCACGCCGTCCTCGGCGGCGGGTCGGAACGTCGCCTGCCAGTCGGTGACCTTCTCGCCGAGGAACATCGCGCCCTCGACGGCGGTCAGATGGGTGAGCAGGCCGAGCAGGTTCGTACCCGAGGGCACCGCCGCGGTGCGCACCGCGGGTTCCGGGGCTCCGTCGACCTTCGCGGCGATCGAGGTGCGCAGGTAGTCGAGGAATCCGCGCAGGACGTCGACTTCGGTGTTCGCGGTGCGGGGCGGCGGGGTGTCACGGCGGCGGGTGGGCACGGGGTTCTCCTGGTGCGTGGTGGGGGCTCGTGGTGCGGAGGGCTTGGTTCGGCGGGAGCGGTGTCACGCGGTGCGGCGGACGAGCAGGACGTGGTCGATCACCTCGGCGGTGCGGCCGTCGGGGCCGACTGCGATCCGGTGCGGCATGTCCGCGCGTTCGACCCGCCACTGCGTGGGGGACAGGCGCAGCGGCGCCACGACCTCCCGGGGCGTCGGATACCGCACGTCCGGGTCCTGGTTCCACGACCACGGCGCCGTCGAACCGTGGTCGACGACCAGCAGTCGTCCGCCCGGGCGCAGCAGGTCGGCGGCGGAGCGCAGGACGGCGGTGCGGTCCTGTGCGTACGGGGTGTGGAAGTAGTGCGCGTTGACCAGGTCGAAGCGCAGGTCGGGCAGCGCGGCGCGGATGTCCTGCGGCGTGGCGGTGATGCGATTGCCCAGGCCCCGGGCGCGGGCCAACCGGGCGAGCCGGGAGGTGGCCACGGCCGAGACGTCGAGGGCGGTGACCCGCCAGCCGCGGTCCGCGAGCCACAGCGCGTCGCCGCCGCCACCACATCCGAGGTCCAGCGCGTCGCCCGGGGGCAGTGCCGTGACCGTCTCGACGAGGCGGGCGTTCGGCCGAGGGTCGGTGGGCGCGGGACGCCCGGCGTAGACCGAGTCCCAGTAGCGGGCGGCGTCGTCCCCGGAGGGGTGCGCGTCGGTGGGATGCGGTGCCGCGTTGGTGGAGTGTGGTGTCACTTCGGTGGGGTGTGGTGTCGCGTCGTTCCGGTGCGGTGCGGCGTCGGAGTGCTCCATGGGGTTCCTTCCCCTCGGTGTCGGTGCGGCCAGTCTCGGCCGACGTACCACCGGGTGGCGCGTTTCCTTGCCGTTTCGGCAAGCTGGTCCCATGGACTCTGCACTGGAAGACGTGCTCGACGCGGTCGGACCGCGGCTGCGGACGCTGCGGCAGGCGCGTGGCATCACCCTCGCCGATCTCTCCGCGACCACCGGGGTGTCCGAAAGCACCCTGTCCCGGCTGGAGAGCGGTCGGCGCCGGGCAACCCTCGAACTGCTGCTGCTCCTGTCGGATGCCTACGACGTCCCGCTGGACGATCTGGTGGGTGCCCCGCGCGCCGGCGATCCGCGTATCCACCTGAAGCCGATCCGGCGGTTCGGGATGACGTTCGTGCCGCTGTCCCGACGGCCGGGTGGTACACAGGCGTTCAAGATGATCATTCCGGCGCGGCCGGAACCGCTCGAACCGACGTTGCAGACCCACGAGGGGTTCGAGTGGCTGTACGTGCTCGGCGGCACGTTGCGCCTGGTGGTCGGCGAGCGGGACGTCACGGTGCAGGCGGACAACGCCGTCGAGTTCGACACCTCGCTGCCGCATTGGCTGGGCAGCGCGGACGGCGGGGCGGTGGAGCTTCTGGTCCTGTTCGACCTGCAGGGCACGCGGGCGCACGTACACGGCGGCCGGGGCGCGCCTCGGGCGCGGACGTAGGTCGGAGCATCAGTGCCTGCGGTGGCCGTGGCGGCGTCTGGCCAGCCATCGGGTGGTCAGCACGACCAGCAGGATGACGACGGCGATCAGCACGATCGCCGCGATGCGCAGGCGCAGCACCGATTCCGTCGACATTCCGGCCTCCTTCGGTGTGCCTGCGTACGACGGTTGCGTGCGGGCTCGGGCTACTTGCCGGGTCGCCGGGACCTGGTCCTGGTGCGCTTCCAGAGCAGGAGGGCGACTCCGGCCGCCGCCGCGCCGAGCGCGGGTGCGCCTCGCTTGGCGCGACGCCCGGAGGTGGCGCCGTGATCGGCCGCGCGGTCCTTGACGGCGTCGGGGGTCGGGGTCACGATGCGGGCCTTGGTTCCGGCGCGGGATTCGTGGCGGGTGCCCATGGTTGTCGTCTCGCTTCCTGCGGTTCCGGCGTGACTTCCTGTGTGTATTCCTGTCGGGCGGCTACCCGGGTCGTGGTCGATGACACGTCCGTGTGGGTGAGCGCGTGGGTGCGCGTGTTCACTCGAGTGGTGGAGTCGCGGTGGTGATGCGGTCGGCCAGGTGCTTGTCCAGGTCGACGCGGACCAGTGCGGCGGCGAGTCGGGCCAGGTCGTCGGCGGCCACCAGGGCGGCGAGGGTCTGCGCGGTGGTGGGCAGGTCGAGCCGGGCGGCGCCGTGCAGGGCCCGATCGTCCAGGGTCGGGCGCAGGAACGGCCAGACGGCCTGCGCCTCCCGGCAGAACATCCCCGCGCCGGTCGGCCCGATGCCGGGGAATTCGCAGAGCAGTTCCCGGACGCGTTCGGGCCGTTCGTCGGCGTCGCGGGCGAGCCGGCGCAGGTCCCCGGCGTAGCGGCGGTGGATCAGGTCGGCGCAGTCGCCCAGCCGGGTCGCGGTGCCCTCGTCGTAGCGGACGTAGTGGGCGCGGCCGAGCGCGTCGACGCGTTGTTGCCAGGTGAGTTCGGCCAGACCGGTGGGTGTGCCGCCGCCGGCCGCGAAGAGTTCGCGGGCGGCGGCGACGGCGATCGCGGCCTTGATCCGGGTGGCGCCGAGATTGCTCAGGACCAGCAGTCGCCACAGCGGCGCGGGCTTGTCCGCGAGCCGCACGTCGGCTTCCTCGGCGTAGGTCGTGCCGGCTTCGGCGAGCAGGGTCCGGACGGTGGCACGGTGTCGCGCACGGGACTGCGGCTTGTCGGTCACGGGTGCCCTCCGAGCGAGGATGCGGTCGGTCTCTCCTGGCGGGGGCGGGTACCCGGATGGTCCGATCACAACCTTGTGCGGCGGGGGCGGCGAGTGCTGCCGCCCGGTGCGGTCGGCCGCATGGGTGAGGGCGCCATCGGAAGTGGCGCGGGGATGGGGTGCGAAGTGGCGTGTTGGACCAACGGGCGTTGCTGGTAGTGGAGTTCATCCTTTCCAATGGTCTGTCGGTCGGATGTGCCGGCGACCCGTGCATTGATCGGCCGAACCGGGGCAGCCGGACGGGCACCGTTCGATGTCCGGGGGTCGCCCCCACGGATCCGGGCGCGGATTTCGTGCGATTGCGCGGAAGAGCCCGGGGTAACGGCGTGGAATCGAGCGAGCGAGATGAGGAACGATGTCGGAATTCCTGAGTGACGTGGAGACCCTGCGGGCCAAGGCTCGGCAGCAGATGGACAAGGGCCCGGTGACCGCCGCGTACGGGGCGGACCTGGAGCGGGTGGTGGAGGTGCTCAATACCGCCCTGGCCACCGAGATCGTGTGCGTGCTGCGCTATCGCCAACACCACTTCGCGGCGAAGGGTGTGCACGGGGAGACGGTCGCGGAGGAGTTCCTGGTCCACTCGAACGAGGAGCAGGAGCATGCGGACAAGCTCGCCGCGCGGATCACCCAGCTCGGTGGAGTACCGGACTTCGACCCGTCCACGGCCGCCGGGCGCGCTCATTCGCAGTACGAGACGTCGTCGGATCTGACCGAGATGATTCGGGAGAACCTGGTCGCCGAGCGCATCGCGATCCAGGCGTACACGGAGATCATCGGCTGGCTCGGCGACGGGGATCCGACCACGCGGCGGGTGATCGAGGACATTCTTTCGGTCGAGGAGGAGCACGCCGACGACATGCTGGGGTTCCTGGAGAAGAGTTCCTGAGCGTACGTCGGGAACGCGCGGGACC
>NZ_JBSHGZ010000008.1:233789-309827 GCF_053618075.1 Embleya sp. NPDC055664 | reverse complement strand
GGGCAGCCGATCGGCTGCCCCGCCCCACGCATGTCCACCCCGACCCGGACCCGCCCGGGATCGGGTAGTACTTGCGTACGGGTTTGGTCTGGCCCTCGGGACGGATGTGCGCAAGGGGTCCGCCGGCGGATGGTGGGTATGTCGGCAGAACCCATTCCCGAGAGGTCGTCATGAGCACCCCGTTCCGCTTTTCCGCACCCGGCACGCACCGTCCGCGGCAGGTCTTGCGGTGGGCGATGGCCGGGCAGTCGATCCCCGCGCTGACGAGCTTCGTGGGCGGCGTCCTGCTGCTGCCGGTACTCGTCGCGGGCCTGGCCTACGCGTTCGGCTCGGACGCCGCGAGCGCCCTCATGCACACCCTCACGCCGGACACCGGTGTCGGCGGCGGCCCGGATCTCGGCGGCTCGTGGTCCGCTCCGATCGCGGGCGCGGCCCTGCTCGCGGTCGGTGGTCTGCTCGTGCTGTTCGGCACCGGCCGGCTGGTCCGGCGGCGCCGCGACCGCTGACCCGGTGAGCGGGCCGCTACGACATCCGGTCACCGGGTGCCGTAGCGGCCCCGAAAGACGTTGCGCTCGATCGGGCGCCGCCCCGGGTGGCGCCGCTCCTCGGTCGGGTAGCCGACCGCGACGACCAGCGCGACGGCCAGGTCGTCGCGGTCGCCGACGCCGATCGCCCGCTTGACCGCGTCCTCGTCCCAGCCGTTCATCGGCGAGGTGGCCAGGCCCAGTTCGGTCGCGGCGAGCAGTACGTAGGTGGCGGCGATCATCGCGTCCTTGACCGCGTACTCGCGCAACATCCCGCGCGCGGCCAGACCCTGCTGGAACCTCTCGGACTCGGCCGCGAACATCGTCACGAACTCGTCGTTCCACGCGCCGTTGCGGTGCGCCTGCTCGTAGACGTCGGCGCGGTCCTCGCGCCAGGCCTGCGGCTCGGCGACGAACACGAGCAGAACCGGGGCCTCGTGCGCCTGCGGTTGGCCGCCGGTGGCCGCGATCAGACCCGCACGCGCGTCGACGTCGTCGGACACCACCACGATCGAGCGGTCCTGGAGGTTCCAACTCGTCGGCGCCTCGACGGCCAGTTCGAGCAGGGTGTCGAGCAGGTCGGCCGGGACCGGCTCGGGGCGGTAGTGCCGGATGGTGCGGCGGGCGCGGATGGCCTCGGCGACCGAGGTCGCGGGGCTCGGCGCGGGGGTGTGCACGGCGTTGTCGTTGCCGTCGACCCGGTCGTTGATGGTGTAGGTGCTCATGGACATGATTTTGGGTGCGTCACTCTCCAACGGGAAGCAGGCACTAATTGGTGCGCTACTCTCCGGTCATGGTGACCATCGTCGAATCGGTCGGCCTTCCCGCCGACGTCTACAGCGCCAAGTGCGCCACACGTCAGGTCCTGGACCACATCGCCGGCAAGTGGACGGTGCTGATCGTGGACGTCCTGCGCGACGGACCCATGCGCTACACGGAGTTGAGCCGCCGGATCGAGGGGGTGTCGCAGAAGATGCTCACCCAGACCCTGCGCAGCCTGGAGACGGACGGTTTCGTCCTGCGCACGGTGACCCCGACCATCCCGCCCCGGGTGGACTACACGTTGACCGACCTCGGCCGCAGCCTGGGCGAGCCGATCCGTGCGCTGCGCGAGTGGACCGAAACGCACATCAACGAGATCGAGCGGGCCAGGGTCGCGGTTGCCGAGCGCAAGGCGGCCCAAGGCTACTGAATCACCGCTTCACCGCTTCACCGGGTCGCCGGGGGATCACCGGGTCACCGCGCGTCGGCTCAGGCCGTCGAGCGCGCGTGGGCGTGGGGCCGGCGCACCCGGGCCGGGGCCGGGCTCGGGGTCTTCGCCGGCCGGCCGCTCAGCCCCGTCGCCACCACGCCCGCGGCGGCCATCAGCACCAGCACGAGCAGTACCGCGCCGGTCCAGCCCTGCCCGTGGAAGGCGACCCCGCCGACCGGCCCGCCCACGCTCGCGCCGAGGTAGTAGGCCGCCAGGTAGAGCGCGGACGCCTGCGCGCGGCCCTCGCGCGCCCGCAACCCGACCGCCGAACTGGCCGCCGAGTGGCCCGCGAAAAAGCCCGCCGTGAGCACGATGAGCCCGACCACGACCAGGGCCAGGTTGTCCGGCAGGGTCAGCAGCGCCCCCGTCGCGGTGATCGCCGCCGCCGTCCACAACGTGACCCGGTGCCCGAGCCGACCGACCAGCCGACCCGACGCGGCCGAACTGAACGTGCCCGCCAGGTAGATCACGAAGATCGCACCGACCACCGTCTGCGGCAGCGCGAACGGCTCGGCGAGGAGCCGGTATCCGAGGTAGTTGTAGACCGTGCCGAAGGCGGCCATGAAGATCATGCCGAGCAGGTACAACCGGCGCAGCACCGGATCCGCCAGGTGCGACCGCAACACGCCGGTGAGCCGAGCCGCGGACATCGTCGACGGCGTGAAGTTGCGCGACGCAGGCAGCAGCACCCGGAAGGCGATCGCCGAGCCGAGCGCCAACAGGCCCACCGCCACCAGCGCGACCCGCCAACCGCCCAGATCCGAGGCCAGGCCGGTGACCAGCCGGCCGCCCATGCCGCCGATGCTGTTGCCCGCCACGTACAACCCCATGGCCGCGCCGAGCGAGGGCCGGTCGACCTCTTCGGCGAGGTACGCCATCGCGGTCGCGGGCAGCCCCGCAAGCGCCACGCCCTGCACCGCGCGCAGCACGACCAGGGTGCCGAAGTCCGGGGCGAACGCGGCCAGTACGCCGAGGAGCGCGGCGGCGAACACCGAGACGGTCATCACCCGCGAGCGGCCCCACCGCTCGGAGATCATGCTCACCGGGATCACCGCGAGCGCGAGCGCACCGGTGGTCACCGAGACCGACAGGCTCGCCGTGGCCGGGTCCAGGTCGAAGCGGGCCGACAGCTCCGGCAGCAGCGTCTGCGTCGCGTACAACATCGCGAAGGTGGAGAAGCCTGCGGCGAACAGCGCCAGGTTGACCCGGCGATACCCGCGCGAGCCGCGCGCGTGCCGGGTGGGTTCGGAGGTCGGGGCGGGGGTTGGGGCTGGGTCCGAAGCGGTGTTCGAGGCAGGCATGTCCACGAAACTAGACCGCGCCGTTTCATGCGTCCAATGCATGTTTCGGCGAGAATCCATGCTGTGACGTATGACAGCAGGTCGGCAGAGGTTTCCGAGGTCGCCGCGGCCATCGCGCCGCTGCTGACCCAGTTCGCCGCGGTCGCGCGGGAGGAGCACATCACCCGCGCGGCGGCCGGGCTGGGCATCCCGCAGCCCACCCTCAGCCGCACGATGGCCCGACTGGAGGCCGACGTGGGTGTGCCGCTGCTGGCCCGGACCGGGCGCGGCGTGGCACTCACCCGGCAGGGCCACACCCTGCTGGGATACGTGGAGCAGGCACTTGCCCTGCTCGAACGCGGCCTCGACGAGGTGATCGAGGACGCGGGCGAGGCACGCGGCAAGGTCGCCTTCGGGTTCCTGCACACGATGGGGCCGGAGGCGGTGCCCGAACTGCTGCGCGCGTTCCGGGTGGACCACCCCGGCATCCGCTTCCAACTGGTCCAGGCGTCGGCGTCGGTGATGCTGGAGCGGATGCGGGCGGGCGAATTGGACCTGTGCCTGACCGCGCCGCTGCCCGACGCGCCCGACCTGGCCGTGCGCGCGCTGGACGATCAGCGGCTCTACCTGGTGGTGCCGGCCGACCATCGGCTCGCCGGCCGGCGGCGGGTGCGGTTGGCCGAGGCGGCCGAGGACGTGTTCGTCTGCATGGAACCGGGCTACGGCCTGCGCCGGATCACCGACGCGCTGTTCGCCGAGGCGGGCTTCGTCCCCAAGGTCGCGTTCGAGGGCGAGGAGACGGACACCCTGCGCGGTCTGGTCGCGGCGGGACTCGGCGTGGCCCTGCTGCCCGCGCCCGACACCCCGCGCCCGGGCACGGTGGATCTGACCGTCACCGCGCCGCGCGCCTTCCGCACCATCGGGCTTGCCTGGATGCCGAGTCGTCCGGAGACCGCGCCGGTACGGCTGTTCCGCGAATTCGTACTCGGCCGCCGGGGTCGGCTGCTGCATCCGGATCCGGCCAACGGCTGAGTCCGGGGCGGGAGTTCGCGCCGCGTGCGAAGCCCCTGCGCAGGCCGTTTCTGGGGATGGATCGTGGTCGCGGGCGCCGATCGGGCATCGCTCGCGCGCACATGGCCGAATCTTCACGTGGTCGACACATGATCTACGCGCGTAGGCAGTAAAGTCCTTTCATGTCCAGCAGCCACCCGAACACGCCCGCTGTCTCGCCCACGGTCGAACAGATCCGGCGTGCCCCCAAAGTCCTGCTCCACGACCATCTGGACGGCGGGCTGCGTCCCGCCACGATCATCGAACTCGCGGCGGCCGTCGGCTACGACCGCCTGCCCACCACCGACCCCGACGCGCTCGGCACCTGGTTCCGCGAGGCGGCCGACTCCGGCTCGTTGGAGCGCTACCTGGAGACCTTCGACCACACCGTCGCGGTGATGCAGACCCGCGAGGGCCTGTTCCGGGTCGCCGCCGAGTGCGCCGAGGACCTGGCCGCCGACGGCGTGGTCTACGCCGAGATCCGCTACGCCCCCGAGCAGCACCTGGAAGCGGGCCTGACCCTGGACCAGGTCGTCGAGGCGGTCGACGAGGGTTTCCGCGAGGGCGAGCGCCGCGCGGCGGCGGCCGGCAACCGGATCAAGGTCGGCTCGCTGCTCACCGCGATGCGGCACGCGGCCCGCTCGCTGGAGATCGCCGAACTCGCCAACCGGCACCGCGACCTGGGCGTGGTCGGCTTCGACATCGCCGGGGCCGAGGCGGGCTTCCCGCCCACGCGCCATCTGGACGCGTTCGAATACCTCAAGCGCGAGAACAACCATTTCACCATCCATGCCGGCGAGGCGTTCGGCCTGCCGTCGATCTGGCAGGCGCTCCAGTGGTGCGGCGCGGACCGACTCGGCCACGGCGTGCGGATCATCGACGACATCACGGTCAAGGACGACGGCGGTGTCGAGTTGGGCCGACTCGCCGCGTACGTGCGCGACAAGCGCATCCCGCTGGAGATGTGCCCGACCTCGAACCTGCAGACCGGCGCCGCCTCCTCGTACGCGGAACACCCGATCGGCCTACTGCGCCGGTTGTATTTTCGCGTCACGATCAACACCGACAACCGTTTGATGAGCGGCACGTCGATGACCCGGGAGTTCGAGCACCTGGTCGAGGCGTTCGGCTACGGCCTGGACGACCTGCAATGGTTCACCGTCAATGCGATGAAGAGCGCGTTCCTGCCCTTCGACGAACGCCTCGCCATGATCAACGAGGTGATCAAGCCGGGCTACGCCGCGCTCAGGTCGGAATGGCTGTTCGGCCGGAGCTGACCCCTCCGGGCGCGCCCGCCCGACCCGCCTCGCGGGCGCGCCCCACCCCCGCCGCCTCGGGCCGAACGACCCGGCGCGCCGCGAAGAGGGCGTTTTGCGCATTCCACATCCGGTTCGCTACCTTGCGGACTCACTTCGTTACGGGGTGTATCCCGCCCCGCCCGAATCGAGAAACCGAGGATGCACATGCGATCGGTAACGCGTAAGGCGGCCATCACGGCCGGGCTCGGCGCGGCAATCGCCGCGGGCGCGGCGGGTTCCGCGAGCGCCATGCCCGTGACCGACCTCGTCGACGAGCTGGCTCCGGCCGCCTCCACCGCGCAGGCGGCCCTGCCGGACGCCGCCGCGCCGTTCCCGCTGACCCAGGTCACCGACAAGCTCCCCGTCGGCCAGGCGCTCACCCCGGGCCACGCCCCCCTCGACGGCCTGGCGACCGGCGTGGCGCAGGGCATGGCCCGCGACATGGAGCAGAACATGGGCAACACGGCGGCGCAGAGCGGCCCGGCAAAGGGTGGCCTGGGCTCGCCGCTCAACGCCCTGCCCACCGACAAGCTCACCGGCGCGGGCGGCACGTCGCCGCTGTCGAGCCTGCCGCTGTAGGTCGTCGCACCGGGTTCCGCCTTCGCCGCCGAGCCGGGTCGTCGCCGGGGAACCCGTTCGATCCCGCCGTCGCACGAGCCGTGTCCATCGCGTATCGATCCTGCGCGAGGACACGGCTTCGTCATACCCGAGAACATCGAGGGCATCGAGGGTGCCGAGCGCGGCCCGACCGCGCCGCGCCGCCGCTACAGCGAGTCGTACATGTCCTTCGCCACGTCGCCCAGATAGGGCCCGGTCATGGTGCGCGACCCGGGGGTGGTCACCCCGAGCGAGACATTGCTGACCAGCCGCAACCGCCCGTCCACCTCGGTGAACCAGCCACCGCCGGAGGATCCGCCGGTCATCGTGCAGCCCATCCACAACATGTCCGGCTGCGGCCAGCCGTCCTCGCGGAAGTCCGTGGTGGGCGACGAGCACGTGTAGAGCGCGGTGCCGTCGTAGGGGGTGTCACCCGGATAGCCGAACGACTGCACGCGAAGATGCCGGGGGGCGTTCCAGTACACGTCCGCCCCGGGCCCCACCGCCTCCTCCAGGGTCTTGCCCCCGCGCGAGTCGACGATGAAGGCGCCGTAGTCGTACGGCGACGCGCTCGCGTCCTTGCCGTTCGGATCGGCGTTCTGCGCCCAGTGGTTGCTCACCGTGGTGCGCCGCGCCGGCCACCGCCCGTACGGTTCGCGCTCGGCCTGGGTGCGGCCCGCACCGTTGTACCCGGGGACGAAGGTGACCCGGTCGTAGAAGTCCCCGTTGCGCCCACCGTGCAGGCAGTGCGCCGCCGTCCACACCATGTTGCCGCTCGGGTGGTGCACCACGGTGCCGCTGCACTCGGCGACGCCCTCGGGCATCCGGAAGAAGATCTTGCCGCGTATCGCCACCTCGGGCCGGGTGTACGGCGAGGCCACCCGGCGTGCCTCGATGGTCGGCGGTTGCCGGTAGTCCGCGGCGGGGCGCTGCTGGTCCTGGTCGGGCAGTTGCGGTGCGGGCCGGCCGGGGGTGATCTCCGCGCCGCGCGGCTTGGCCTCGTCCTGCCGGTCCTGGTCCCAGAAGCCCCGCGTGTCCTCGACGTCGCCGTCGCTGTACTGCCTGGAGTTCATCGCCTGCGTACGCCCGGCCTTGACCGCCAGGGTGCCGCTCAGCACCAGGCCCACCAGCGTGACCAGCACGCCGGCGAACACCGACACGGTGACGATGAGGTTCTTGTTGTGTGTTGTACCCGGTTGCATGTCCCCGCCCCCCGACCGAGCGCCCGGCCCGGAGCCTCTCGGTCCCATCGGACCGCCCGATCGACCTGCCCGACCATCCGTTGATCGGATGATAGGCGCCGGCACGACCGGGGCGGGCGGCGTCCCGGGGGGCTCAGTCCTCGGGCAGCAGGATCCACAGCGCGATGTAGAGCAGGAACTGCGGCCCCGGCAGCAGGCAGGAGAGCAGGAATGCCACCCGCACGGTGGTGGGCGACCAGCCCCAGCGGCGGGCGATGCCGGCGCAGACGCCGGCGATCCGGCGGCCGTGGCGCGGGCGGCTGAGCCTGGGAGCGGTGATGGTGCTCATGACGGTCCTCCTCGATCCGACGGCGCCGTAGGGAACGTCGTCGTCCTTCGAAGGTAGGCCGGTCCCGGCCCGGGCACATCCGCCGCAGGACCCTGCCGGTCATCCGCCCTGGGGAGTAAGGGTCTTCCCGGAGGGGCGGGATGCCTGCGGCCAGTCCTTCTCGAACGCCGACGGCGGGCCGGTGGGTTTGCTGCCGGTGGTCGGGGTCGCGGTGCTCTTGCGGCTGATGTCGAGATAGCTCTCACACCGGTACTGCTCGGGCGCGGTGCGTCGGCCCGCGAGCAGCACCGTGTTGCCCCCGGACGCGCTCTGCAGCGTGCAGACCACCTGGCCCAGCGCGATGGTGGCCAGCGCGGCCAGCGGCGCGTCCAGTCGGAACAGGGTCGGCGGATCGCCCTCGCGCCGATCCGCCGCGACCAGGCCGCCGGCCGGCAGCGCGGTGGTGTACCCGTCCAGCGCCTCGGCGTCGTTCGGGCCCAGGTGCAGCTCCTCCAGGAGCTGGTTGAGCTGATCGGTGCGGGGCCGGTCCGGGACCGCCTCGCTCGGTCGCAGCTGGAGCCGGCCGGCCCTGGGCAGGGCCTGGAGCCGGTTGTCCTTCACCAGATACACGATGTGCCGCTCCGAACCCGGCAGCTGGCTCTGTACGGACGGCGCGGTCCGGTTGGCCGGCTTCCCGGCGCCGACCGGCCCCTCGGTCGGTCGGATCCCGCAGGAGGTGAGCGCGGCGAGCACGCCGGTGGTCGCGAGGATCGCGATCGGAAGCCGCCGCCTGGGTCTCAACGCATGCCTCCTCGCTCGTCCCTGCCACCGGACGAGACATCACCGAGATCCGCGTCGGCCCGATCGGCCCGAGCGGTACGACCGCTGTGTTCGGCGTCCTCGGCTTCGAGGTCGGCATGCACCCCGTCGTCCTCGACACCCTCGTCCGGGTCGATTATCTCTTCGAGCTGCGGCGGCACCAGCGGCAGGCGCAGTGTGAACTTCGCCCCACCGCCGGGCATGTTCGACGCGAACGCGGTCCCGCCGTGGATGCGCGCGTTCTCCATCACGATGGACAGGCCCAGACCGCTGCCCTCGGAGCGGGCCCGCGAGCTGTCCGCCTTGTAGAAGCGGTCGAACACGTGCGGCAGTACGTCCTCGGGGATGCCGGGGCCGGTGTCGGAGACGTCGATCACCAGATCCTGCTCGATCGGCGAGTCGATCAGGCCGGGCAGCGCGAGGCGCGGCTCGCGGTGGATCTCCACGGTCACCGGGGAGCCGCCGTGTCGCAGCGCGTTGCCGACCAGGTTGGAGACCATCACGTCCAGCCGGCGCGGGTCCACCCGGGCCAGGATGCCGCGCGGGGCCCGCAGGTCCACCGCGTCCATCCAGGCCCGCGCGTCCAGGCACGCGGTGACCAGGTCGGTGATGTCCACCTCGTCGGCCACCAGGGCGGCAGTGCCCGCGTCGAAGCGGGAGACCTCCATCAGGTCCTCGACCAGCGTGGCGAGGCGTTCGATCTCGGCGACCACCAGGCGCGCGGCCGGCGCGCCCTGCTCGCCGAGGCTGTCCGCCTCCTCTTCGAGCAGTTCGCTGACCGCGGTCATCGCCGCGAGCGGAGTGCGCAGTTCGTGGGACACGTCGGCGACGAAGCGGCGCGAGGAGGACTCCAGGGCGCGCAGTTCGGCGACGCTGCGCTCCAGCTTCTCCGCGGCGTCGTTGAACGTCCGGGACAGGTCGGCGAGTTCGTCCGAGCCGCGCACGTCGAGCCGGGTGTCCAGGCGCCCCGCGCCCAACTCCCGTGCGGCGAAGCCGAGTCGGCGCACCGGACGCAGGATGTGCCGGGCGGCGAACAGCGCGACCACCGCCGCCGCGCCGAGCGCGAGCAGGGTGCCGACGATCAGGTAGCGGGCCAGCGAGTTGAGGTCGGCCTGTTCGTCCTTGAGCGACTTGAACATGTAGCCGGTGGGGCCGTTGGGCACCACTCGGGTGCCGCCGACCAGGTACGGCTGGCCGTCGATGTCGATCCGCTGGAAGTACATGTGGAAGCCGCCGTTGTTGTCGGCGGTCTGCACGATGCGCTGGAGCTTGGCGGGCACCCGCTCCAGCGGGAAGCGGGAGGGGTTGGAGGCGACCGGGCGACCGTCGGCGCCGACCAGGACCACCGAGTAGCCGAAGCTGCTCTCCCGCATCTGGTCCACGGCGGGCCCCAGATCGGCCTGGTCCGGGTTCTCCCGCAGCCCGGCCGAGACCCGGCCGAGGTTGTCCCGGAACTCGGTCAGTACGGAGTCCTGCGCGCGCTCCAGCACGGCGTTGCGGGTCAGCCAGTAGGCGATGCCGGAGGCGGCCACCGCCGCGATCAGCGCGACCAGTGCGAACGCGACGAGCACCCGAAATCGCAACGAACGCAGCTTCAGGGTCGGGGCGACCCGTCGGACGAACCTGCGGACGAGGGGCGGACGGGCCGTCACTGGGGCGGATCGAGGCGGTAGCCGACGCCCCGGACAGTGCGGATGAGCGTCGGCGCGGACGGGGTCTGCTCCACCTTGGCGCGCAGCCGCTGCACGCACGCGTCGACCAGGCGCGAGTCACCGAGGTAGTCGTGCTCCCACACCAGGCGAAGCAGCTGCTGGCGGGACAGTGCCTGGCCCGGGCGCCGACTCAGCTCGACCAGCAGGCGCAGCTCGGTCGGGGTGAGCTGAAGCTCCTCGCCGGCCTTGGTCACCGTCATCGCGTTGCGATCGACCACCAGGTCGCCGAACACCGACGCGTCGGACACCTCACGTTCGCCGCGGCGCAGCACCGCGCGGATGCGGGCGTCCAGCACCCGCGGCTGCACCGGCTTGACCACGTAGTCGTCGGCGCCGGACTCCAGGCCGACCACCACGTCGATGTCGTCGTTGCGCGCGGTCAACAGGATGATCGGCAGCGAATCGGTGCGGCGGATCCGCCGGCACACCTCGAACCCGTCGATGCCCGGGAGCATCACGTCGAGCACGATCAGGTCGGGACGCTGCTCGCGCCACCGCTCCAGACCGGCCTCACCGGTGGCCGCGGTGACCACGCGATGGCCCTGGCGCCCCAGGGCGAGTTCGAGTCCGGTGCGTACGGACTCGTCATCCTCGATAAGCAGCAGGTAGGGCACGCAGGCCATTGTGTCTGACGTCACGGCTGGGAAGAACACGGGGAGCCCCCTTCCGGTTCGCCGCCCGAGGTCGCTGTTGCATACCTGTGACAGCTCGCCGACCTGACGATGAAGCCCGCCCAGCAGGCTGTACATCGTGAACGAGCGCCGAGCCGGGGGAGAAGTCATGCAGACCAGGACGCAGTCGCAGGTCATCCGCAAGGACAACCGTCGTACCGTCGTCGCCCTCGCCCCGCTGCCCGGGAACGCGCGTAGCGCCGCGTGCACGGAGAGTGTCGACGACGAATTCACGGCGTACGTCAGGGAGCGCCGGTCGGCGCTGTTCGCCACCGCGTACCACCTCACCGGTGACCGCAACGAGGCCGAGGACCTGTTGCAGAGCGCGCTGATGAGCACGTACCAGGCGTGGGGTCGGATCCAGGACAAGGCCGCGCTCGGCGGCTACCTGCGGCGGACGATGACCAACCTGCACATATCCGCCTGGCGGCGCCGCCGGATCAACGAGTACCCCTCGGAGGAGCTGCCGGAGCGTCCGGACGGTTCCGACTCGATGGGCGACACCGAGCTGCGCGCCGTGTTGTGGCGGGCGCTGGCCAAGCTGCCCGAGCCGCAGCGCACGATGCTGGTGCTGCGCTACTACGAGGGTCGGACCGACCCCGAGGTGGCCGAGGTGCTGGGGTGCAGCGTCGGCACGGTCAAGTCGAGCATCTGGCGCGCGTTGCGCCGGCTGCGCGAGGACGACGCGCTGAGCTTCGGCGCGGACGAGGCCTTCGCCGAGCTGGTCGCCTGAGCGCTTCGCTCTTCCCGCTCTTCGCGCCCGACCGGGTGCGGTCGTTCGCTCGCCCGCGGTTTACCGGTCCCGCGCCGCTCTTCCACTGTGCAGTTGTTCCGCGTCCGTGCGGTTGTCCGTGTCGTCGTCCACATGGCCGGCGACCTCGTCGATCCCGTTCGCTCCCCCGGTCGTGTCGGTCTCATCGGCAGGGACGGCGGATGGGGCTGTGACGGTTCCGTCGAATTTCCGTCGGGTTCGATGCGGATTCGGGACATCGGTGCGCGGGGCGCCGAATTGCGTTCGGCGTAGTCGAGTGGCTACGTTGCGTGGTCAAGCCCCCAGTCGACCGGGAAGGGCCACCCCATGTCCTCCATTCTCCGCACGATCGCCGCGACCTCTCTCGGCGCCGCCGCCGCGTTCGGCCTCGCCGGGAGCGCCACGGCCTCGCCCCTCGCGCCCGAGGCGATGTCCCGGCCCGACGTGGCCGCGGCCGGCACCGGTGCCGCCGCCGCGACCGAGGCGGTGCTCGGCGTCGTGCAGCGCGCGCAACTCAATCCGATGAACGGCGGCGGTCTGAACCCGCTGTCCAACAGCGTCGGCACCGACGTCGGCGACACGCCGGTCGGCACCGACATGGTCACCGGTGACCTGGCCCGGGGCATGACCGTGCAGCAGGCCCTCGACAAGCTCTGAGCCGTCCGAGTCGGACGCCGGGCGCCGTGCACGGGGGCGCTCTCCCGCCACAGCGCCGAGGCCCGTCTACCCTGAGCCGCGAACGTGGCCACGGGGAGGCATTCGGATGCGGCAGGAAACGGATCGTCTGCGGGAGCCGGCGGCATGGGCGCTGGTCGGTTTTCTGGCACTGCGGTTGGCGGTCGACGCGCTGCGCGTCCTGTTCGGCGTCGGATCGGGCGTGGACGGCTTTCGGGCGCGCGCCTACGGCGGCCAGTCGACGCTGCTCGACGTCCTCACCCCGGTACTGCTCGCCGCCGCGGTGCTCCTGGTGACCCATGCCGGGCGGCCCACGCCGCGGGCCCGGGTGATCACCCGGACGGCGCTCGGGGTGCTCGCCGTGCAGGGCATCGTGGGGCTCACCGCGGCCCTGGGCGCGCTCGCCTACGACGGCGGCGGCTTCGCCCACATCCCGGCCGGAGCGCGGGTGGAACAGAGCGCGCTGAACGTGGGCGTGCTGGTGTTGTTCGCGTTGTGCGCCTACTTCCTGATCGTGGTGCTCGGCGCGCCGAGCCCGCCGACGGTCACCCGCGGCCGCTCGCTGCCGCCGCAGGAGTGGCCCTCGTACGCACGTGACACGACCGCCGCGGGAGCGCCGGTCGTGACCCACCCGGCGCCGACCGGGCAGTATCCGGCGACCGGGGCGCACACCGCCGCCACGACCGCCGTCGACGCCGACTCGACCGGCGGGGTGGGCGTGGTACCGCCGCGACCGACGACCCCGCCGCCCGCGCAGGCTCCCGGGCGGACCGAAGCGTGACCGCCGAGGTCGAGGAGGAACCGGCGGAGGGTGTTCCGGCGCCGCCTCGACTGTGGCGGCTGCGCCGCCGGTTGCGCGCCCTCGGGCGTTGCGTGATCGGCCTGCTCTTCGCCGGCGCCGTGCTGGTGACCGGTGCCCGGCTGCTCGTCTTCGACGCGATGTGGCCGGTCGCGATCGTGACGGTGTTCGCCCCCTACGCGGCGGCGGCCTCGGCGGTCGTGCTGCTCGGGGCGGCCGTGTTGCGGATGCGGATCACCCTGCTCGTCGCGCTGGGCCTGGTGGTCGTCCACACCCTGTGGATGTTGCCGCGCCTGACCCCGGCCGGCGCACCCGCTCCGGGTGGTACCCGGGTGCGGGTGATGACCGCCAACGCCTACTTCGGCACCGCCGACGCGGCGCGGATCACCGCACTGGCGGTACACGAGCGGGTGGACGTACTGGCCGTGCAGGAGTTGACCCCCGAGTTGGCGGCGGGCCTGGACCGGGCCGGGTTGACCCGGGAACTGCCGTACAGCGCCGGGCGCGGCGAGCCGGGCGCGAGCGGGCTGGCGATCTACGCACGCCGGCCGCTGACCGACGCGCGGCTGTTGCCGGAGCGAACCACGATGCCGATGCCCGGCGCGACCGTGGAGATCGACGGACACCGGATCCGCCTCCAGGGTGTGCACACCATCCCGCCGATGCGCGGGCAGGCCGGGAAGTGGGCGCACGACATGGACGCGCTGCGCCGCGAGGCGGAGCACCGCACACTGCCGACGATCTTCCTGGGCGACTTCAACGCGACGCTCGACAACGCCTCGTTCCGCGCGTTGACCGACACCGGGCTGCGGGACGCGCACGAGGAGCGCGGGCGGGGGTTGACCCGCACCTGGCCGATGGCCCACTTCCACGGGCTGCCGCCGCTGTTCGGGATCGACCACGTGCTGGTGGCGGGCGGGATCGACGTGGTGTCGGTGTCCGAGCACCGGGTGCCACGCACCGATCACGCCGCGGTGATCGCCGTGTTGGCGCTGCGCTGAGCCGCGCCGGGGTGTTCGTCAAGATCCCGTCAGAAACGCCCCCACCTGCGTCGATGCCACGTCAAGAGGGCCCGGCGGGCGACTTCGGGGGCCTAGCGTCGGGTGTCGAGGGCACCGTGCTCGACGTGCCCCACGCACCTTCGAGGATTGATCACATGTCCGCTCTGCTCGCCCTCTTCGCCGTCGTCGTGATCGCCCGCGTGCTTGCCACGTGGAAGTTGTCCGGGTCGTTCGCCCGGCGTCCGGCCGATTCGGCCGACCCCGCGACGGGTGGCGGCAGCGGCACCCGCGCCGACAGTGTGCTCGCCGCCTGAGTCCCGATCGCCGATCCGCACTCGCGCCCGGCGGCGCGAAACCCGCCCGCCCGCGATCCCGGCGGCGCGGAACCCGTGGGCTCCGCGATCCGCCGGTGCGCAACCCACCGCCCAGCGAGCCCGCCGACGCGGAATCCGTGGGGCCGCGTCGGCGGGCTGGGGTCAGTGGCCGGTCGGGTGCCAGACCGTGCGGATTTCGGTGAACGCCAGCATGCGCGCGGTGCCCGGGTCCGTCGTCCAGTCCGGCTCCTTGGCGCCGGGGCGCAACACCCGCTTGAGGTTGTCCGCCGCCGCGATCTCCAGGTCGCGCGCCGACGCGACGCCCGCGTCCGGCGCGACGCCGGTCAGGTCGATCGCGTTGACGTCCTGGTGGGACGCGAGCGTCGGGGCGATCTCCGCCGGGTGCCCGGTGAGGATGTTGACCACCCCGCCCGGCAGGTCGGAGACCGCCAGGACCTCGGCGAAGGACAGCGCGGGCAGCGCCGAGGCGCCGGCCGCGAGCACGACGGCGGTGTTGCCGGTGGCGATCACCGGCGCGACCGCGCTCGTCAGGCCGAGCAGTGAGGAGCGCTGCGAGGCGATCACCGCGACCACGCCGGTGGGCTCGGGCGTCGACCAGTTCGCGAACGGCCCGGCGACCGGGTTGGCGCCGCCCGCGACCTGGGCGAGCTTGTCGGTCCACCCGGCGTACCAGACCCAGCGGTCCACGGCCGCGTCCACGGCCGCGAGCGCCTTCGTCCGGTTGACGCCCTCTGCGGCGCCGACCTCGGTCGCGAACTGCTCGCGCCGACCCTCCAGCATCTCCGCGATCCGGTACAGGATCTGGCCCCGGTTGTACGCGGTGGCGCCCGACCAGCCCGGGAACGCCTTGCGCGCGGCGACCACCGCGTCGCGGGCGTCCTTGCGGCTGCCGCGCGGGGCGTTGGCCAGGGTCCGGCCCTTGCTGTCGGTCACCGCGTACACCCGCCCGCTCTCGGACCGGGGGAACTTGCCCCCGACGTACAGCTTGTAGGTCTTCAACACCTCAAGGCGCTCAGACATCGAGGTAGGCCTCCAGCCCGTGGCGGCCACCCTCGCGGCCGAAGCCCGACTCCTTGTACCCGCCGAACGGCGAGGCCGGGTCGAACTTGTTGAACGTGTTGGTCCACACGACGCCCGCCCGCAGCCGCTGCGCGGTCCACAGGGCCTTGGCGCCCTTCTCCGTCCACACCCCGGCCGACAGGCCGTACGCGGTGTTGTTGGCCTTCTCCACGGCCTCGGCGGGGGTGCGGAAGGTCTGTACGGTCAGCACCGGGCCGAAGATCTCGTCCCGGGCGATCCGGTGCGCCTGGGTGACGCCGGTGAACACCGTCGGCGGGAACCAGAAGCCCTTGCCCGGCAGCTCGCCGGCCAGGGACCAGCGCTCGGCGCCCTCGGCCTCGCCCGCCGCGACCAGTTCCTGGATCCGGGAGAGCTGCGCGGCCGAGTTGATCGCGCCGACGTCGGTGTTCTTGTCCAGCGGGTCGCCCACGCGCAGCGTCTTGATCCGCCGGGTCAGGCTCGCGAGCAGCTCGTCGGCCACCGACTCCTGCACAAGCAGTCGGGAGCCGGCACAGCAGACCTGGCCGCCGTTGAAGAAGATGCCCTCGATGATGCCGTCGACCGCGGAGTCGATCGCCGCGTCGTCGTAGACGATGTTCGCGGCCTTGCCGCCCAGCTCCAGGGTGACCCGCTTGCGGGTGCCCGCGACGGTGCGGGCGATCTCCTTGCCCACGGCGGTCGAGCCGGTGAACGCGACCTTGTCCACGTCGGGGTGGGCGATCAGCGCGCGCCCGGTCTCCCCGGCGCCGGTGACGATGTTCACCACACCGTTCGGCAGCCCGGCCTCGACGCAGATCTCGGCGAAGCGCAGCGCGGTCAGCGGGGTGGTCTCGGCCGGCTTGAGCACCACGGTGTTGCCGCCCGCGAGGGCCGGCGCCACCTTCCAGGCCAGCATCAGCAGCGGGAAGTTCCACGGGATGACCTGACCGGCCACGCCGATCGGCTTCGGATCGGGCCCCAGGCCCGCGTGCGCGAGCTTGTCCGCCCAGCCCGCGTAGTGGAAGAAGTGCGCCGCGACCAGCGGGATGTCCACGTCGCGCGACTCGCGGATCGGCTTGCCGTTGTCGATCGACTCCAGCACGGCCAGCTCGCGGGCGTGCTCCTGGATCAGCCGGGCGATCCGGAAGAGGTACTTGGCGCGCTGCGCGCCGGGCAGCGCCGACCACGACTTGAACGCCTTGCGCGCGGCCTTGACCGCACGGTCCACGTCCGCCTCGCCGCCGACCGCGATCTCGGCCAGCACCTCCTCGGTCGCCGGGTTCACCGTCTTGAGCCGGCCGCCGTCCGCCGCCTCGGCGAAGGTGCCGTCGATGAACAGCCCGTACGCCGGGGCGATGTCGACGATCGCGCGCGACTCGGGCGCGGGCGCGTACTCGAATGGGTTGCCCATGGCTGTCAGTCCACCGTCACGTAGTCGGGGCCGGAGTAGCGGCCCGTGGCCAGCTTCTGGCGCTGCATCAGGAGGTCGTTGAGCAGGCTGGAGGCGCCGAGCCGGAACCAGTCGGGGTCCAGCCAGTCGGAGCCGACCGTCTCGTTGACCAGGACGAGATATTTCATCGCGTCCTTGGCGGTGCGGATCCCGCCGGCGGGCTTGACGCCCACCTGGCGACCGGTCGCCTCGCGGAAGTCGCGGACCGCCTGGAGCATCACCAGTGTCACCGGCAGTGTCGCGTTGACCGCGACCTTGCCCGTGGACGTCTTGATGAAATCGGCGCCCGCGAGCATCGCCAGCCACGACGCGCGGCGAACGTTGTCGTACGTCGACAGTTCACCGGTCTCCAGAATCACCTTGAGGTGGGCACTGCCGCCGCCCGCGGCCACGCCGCGCGCGCAGGCGGCCTTGACCGCGACGATCTCGTCGAAGACGTCGCGGTAGCGGCCGGCCAGGAACGCGCCGCGGTCGATGACCATGTCGATCTCGTCCGCGCCGGCGGCGACCGCGTAGGCCACGTCGGCGAGCTTGACGTCGAGCGAGGCGCGCCCGGACGGGAACGCGGTGGCGACCGCGGCGACGTGTACGCCGGAATCACCGAGCGCGGCCTTGGCCTCGGCGACCAGGTCGCCGTAGACGCAGATCGCGGCGGGTCGGGGGGCGTCGGGGGCGCCCGGGTCCGGATGCAGCGCCTTGGCGCACAGGGACCGGACCTTGCCCGGGGTGTCGGCACCTTCCAATGTGGTCAGGTCGATCATCCGGATGGCGAGGTCGATCGCGGCGACCTTCGCATCCGTCTTGATCGAGCGGGTGGCGAGCATCGCTGCCCGTGCTTCGGTTCCGACCCTGTCGACGCCGGGAAGCCCGTGCAGGAAGCGTCGAAGGGCCGCTTCGGACGAGGTGACCTCGGCCGGGTCGGCGAGAATTGCAGACGGCATGCTCACAAGACGAGCATATCTACTCGCGTAGCGTCCCAGCCGGCGGTCCGGTCGAGGCAAAGTGCCGAGGCGATCGATCCCCTGGCATCGACACCCGCGCGCCGTCGTGCGGCACAATCACCGGTCATGAGCAGCGACGAGGACATCACCACGTACCGCTCCCGACCGGCGATGGCCGTCGGGGTGCTTTTGATCGCCGTCGGGCTGTGGATGGTGATCGACACGTTGATCCGCGGCGACGGGGACACCAAGTGGCTCGCGATCGCCGTCGTGGTCTTCTTCGCGATCTTGGTGGTCGCACTCACGCTGCGCTCGGCGGTGCTGGTCGGGCCGGAGCGGTTGGTGATCCGCAACCCCTTCCGGACCATCGTGGTGCCGTGGGGCGCGGTGGAGCGGGTGCGCGCCGAATACTCGATCGAGGTGCGCGCGGACGACAGGTCGTTCTACATCTGGGCGATCCCGGTCTCGCTGCGCGAACGCAAGCGCGCACTGCGGCAGCAGGGCCGCGCCGCTGCCGAGGACCCGTACGGCCGCGGCGGCGCGCACGACCTGCCCCAGCTCTCGCACGCCGACCAGGTGGTGGACGACCTGCGCGGGATGAGCGAACAGTTCGCAAAGGCGTCCACCGGCCCGGTGCAGGTGCACTGGTCGCCGGAGATCCTCGGCGGCCTGGCCGTGTCGGGCCTCGCCTCGGTGCTGCTGGGCCTGCTGTAGGGCCGGTTTTCCCGCCCCCGGCACGCACCGGGTCGATCCCGGGACGCACGCGAGCGGCCCTCGACCCGGGTGGGGTCGAGGGCCGCTCGCGTGTGCGTACCGAAGGGTCAGGCCGTCGGGCCGATCCGGTCGATCAGGATCGGGGTCGGCTCGAACGTGGTGCCCGTCGGGGCGATCGTGACCGCGTCGGACAGGATCTCGGTCGCGTACTCGAAGCGCTCCGGGGTGTCGGTGTGCAGCGTCAGCAGGGGCTGACCGGCGACCACCGTGTCGCCCGGCTTGGCGTGCAGTTCGACGCCCGCGCCCGCCTGGACCTGCTCCTCCTTGCGGGCCCGACCCGCGCCCAGGCGCCAGGCGGAGACGCCGACCGCGTAGGCGTCGAGCCGGGTCAGCACGCCGGACGAGGCGGCGGTGACCACCTGCGTCTCGCGCGCAACCGGCAGCTTGGCGTCCGGGTCGCCGCCCTGGGCCCGGATCATCCGCCGCCACACGTCCATCGCCGAGCCGTCGCGCAGCGCGTCGGCCGGGTCGATCCGGGTCTGCCCGGCTGCGGCCAGCATTTCCCGGGCCAGCGCCACGGTCAGCTCGACCACGTCCGCCGGACCGCCGCCGGCCAGCACCTCGACCGACTCGCGGACTTCGAGGGCGTTGCCCGCGGTCAAGCCGAGCGGGGTGGACATGTCGGTCAGCAGCGCGACCGTCTTGACCCCGTGGTCCACGCCCAGCCGGACCATGGTGCGGGCCAGTTCGCGCGCGTTGTCCAGGTCCTTCATGAACGCGCCCGAGCCGACCTTGACGTCGAGCACCAGCGCGCCGGTGCCCTCGGCGATCTTCTTGCTCATGATCGAGCTGGCGATCAGCGGGATCGCCTCGACCGTGCCGGTCACGTCGCGCAGCGCGTACAGCTTCTTGTCGGCCGGCGCCAAGCCGTCGCCCGCCGCGCAGATCACCGCGCCGACGTCCTCCAGCACCCGCAACATCGCGTCGTTGGACAGCGCCGCCCGCCACCCGGGGATGGCCTCCAACTTGTCCAGCGTGCCGCCGGTGTGGCCGAGGCCACGACCGGACAGCTGCGGCACCGCGACGCCGCACGCGGCGACCAGCGGGGCCAGCGGCAGGGTGATCTTGTCGCCCACCCCGCCGGTGGAGTGTTTGTCGGCGGTGGGCCGAGACAGCGTGGAGAAGTCCATCCGCTCGCCCGAGGCGATCATCGCGTCGGTCCAGCGGTTGATCTCGGTCGCGTTCATCCCGTTGAGCAGGATGGCCATCGCGAGCGCCGACATCTGCTCGTCCGCGACCTCGCCGCGGGTGTACGCATCGACCACCCAGTCGATCTGAGCCGCCGTCAGTTCACCGCGGTCCCGCTTCGTTCGGATGACCGAAATCGCGTCCATGCCGTCCATTTCCTCTCGGCCGCCGAGGCGGCCCGTTCGACTCACGAACACACGGTGCTACGCGAGGTCCTCGGGCCCGAAGGCATCCGGCAGGATCTCCCGCAGCGGCCGTATACCGTGCTTGGTTTCCAGCAACATCCCGGGGCCGCCGTGCTCCCACAGCAGTTGCCGGCAGCGCCCACAGGGCATCAGTACCGCACCCTCGCCGTCCACGCAGCAAAACGCCACGAGCCGGCCGCCCCCGCTCGCGTGCAGCGCGGACACCAGACCGCACTCCGCGCACAGCGTCAGGCCGTACGACGCGTTCTCCACGTTGCACCCGGACACGATCCGGCCGTCGTCGACCAGGGCCGAGGCGCCGACCGGATACTTCGAGTACGGCGCGTAGGCACCGCGCATCGCCGCCGTCGCCGCGTCCCGCAGCGCCGGCCAATCGATCTCCGACACGCCTGTCAGCCCTTCGTGTAGGGCTTGTTGGCCGCCGCCGGAGCGCGCACCTTGCCGACCAGACCGGCCACCGCGAAGATCGTCACCACGTACGGCATCATCTGCAGGAACTGGCTCGGGATCGACGTGTTCAGCGGCTGCAACGAGGTCGCGAGCGCGCTGGTGAAGCCGAACAGCAACGCCGCGGCCACCGCGCCCAGCGGACGCCAGCGCCCGAAGATGACCGCCGCGAGCGCGATGTAACCCGCGCCGGAGGTCATGTCCTTCGAGAAGGTGCCCACCGTGCCGATGGTCAGGAACGCGCCGCCGATACCGGCGATCGCGCCCGCCATGATCACGTTGCGGTAGCGGGTCGCGTTGACCTTGATGCCGACCGTGTCCGCCGCCGTGGGGTGCTCGCCCACCGCGCGGGCGCGCAGCCCCCAGCGGGTGTGGAACAGGCCCAGGTGCACGATCACGATCAGCGCGTACATCAGGTACACGATCACGTTCACGTCGAACAGGACCGGGCCGATCACCGGGATGTCGGCGAAGCCCGGGATCCGGATGTTGTCGAACACGCCCGGGTTGTTGTACTGCTCGGGGTCCTTTTGCAGCAGCTGTGTGTAGAGGAAGCCGGTGATGCCGGTGACCAGCAGGTTGATCACCACACCGAGGACGACCTGCTCGACGAGGTAGCGCACCGCGAAGACCGCGAGCAGCCCGCCGATCAGCGCGCCCGCGACCGCGCCCGCGGCCAGCCCGGCCCACAACGACCCGGTCACCGAGCCGGTCAGCGCGGCGGCGAACGCGCCGAACAGGAACTGACCGTCGATGGCGATGTTGACCACGCCGGAGCGCTCGCCGATCACGCCCGCGAGCGCGCCGAGCACCAGCGGCACCGCGGCCAGCAGGGTGTTCTGCAGGGCGCCCGCGAAGGACATCTGCTTGCCCGCGACCGCCCACACCAGGAACGCGATCACGAACGCGATCAGGAACAGCGCGATGCTCAGCCGGGTGGCCAGGCGCGAGCGGTCGAAGGCGATCCGCAACCCGCCCGCGACCATGCACACCACGGACATCGCGATCGCCACACCGCGCGCGGGCAGCGACAGGTCGCCCACGTGGGTGGTGTCGCGGTTGGGCACGGTCATCCCGAAGACCGCGTCCTCACCACTCGAGGTGCCGAAGCCGAACGCCCACAGCGCGTACAGCCCGACCAGGACGAACCCGATGCCCGTGATCAGGGCCTTCTTCCGGGCCGCGGCCCGCACCACGTCGGCGGCCTCGCCGGTGGGGTTCACCGGGGCCTCCACGTCGGGGGCGATCACGGTGTCCGCCACCTGCGTGCCTCCTTCAGGATTCCGCTCGGTCATGCCTGGACCCCCACGGTCTCCTTGGCGGCCAGCGGCCCGCCCTCGGCGCCCGTGCGGGCACCGCGCAGCCGGAAGATCGAGCGCACCAGCGGCGGCGCCGCGACGAACAGCACGATCACGGCCTGGATGACGATGACGATGTCGACGGACACGTTCGCGGACGCCTGCATGACCGAACCGCCCGCGCGCAGCGCGCCGAACAGCAGCGCGGCCAGCACCGTGCCCAGCGGCTTGGTCCGACCGAGCAGGGCCACGGTGATCGCGTCGAAGCCGATGCCGGCGTCGATGCTCGGGGTCAGCGTGTGTGCCGGGTTGGTCGAGCTCATCACCTGCGAGACACCGGCGAGACCGGCCATCGCACCGGCGATCACCATCGCCAGGATCTGCGCCCGGGCCACGCTCATCCCCGCCGTACGGGCCGCGTCCGGGTTGGAGCCCACCGCGCGCAGCTCGAAGCCGAGCGTGGAGCGGTTGAGCAGCCACCAGTAGATCCCGGCCGCCAGCAGCGCCAGGATGATGCCGAAGTGGATCCGCAGGTTGTCGCCGAACAGGTTCGGCAGCACCGCGTTGTCGTGCGCGTCCTTGCCGATCGGCTGCGACTGCCCGCCGCGCCGGAAGGTGTCGGTGGTCAGCAGCCAGCCGAGCATCAGCACCGCGATGTGGTTGAGCATGATCGTGACGATCACCTCGTGCGCGCCGAAGCGGGCCTTGAGAACACCGGCGATGCCCGCGTACAGACCGCCGCCGATCACGCCGGCGAGGATCACGAACACCAGGTGGATCACCGGCGGCAGGTCGACGACGAACCCTACCCACGACGCGAACACCGCGCCGGCGATGATCTGCCCCTGCGCACCGATGTTGAACAGCCCGGTGCGGAACGCGATCGAGACCGCGAGACCGCCGAAGATCAGCGGCGTGGCCTGGGTGATCGTCTCGGAGATCGGCCGGAAGTTGTCCTCGAGCGAGCCGTCGGCGAACAGGTCCGGGTTCATGATCGAACCCTTGAACATCGCGCTGTAGGCGTCGGAGACCAGGCTCCACGAGGCGGAGAGCGCGTCGCCGGGGGCGGCGGTGAAGTACTTGTACTGGTCGAGCACGTCCTGGTCCGCGAGGATCATCAGGACGCCGCCGACCACCAGGGCGAGCAGGATGGCCAGGAAGGTCACCACGGCCGAGTTGCCGGTGATGATCGCGTCGAGCATCGCTCGGCCCAGGGACGGCTTGGGCGGCGCGGTCGCGCTCGCCCCGGTCGCCGCCGGCTTCGCCTCGCTCGGCTCGCCGGGCGTGCTCTTGTTGTCCTCGGTCACGCTGGGTCCTCCTCCCCCGGGGTTGCGTCGCTCTCGTTCGTCTTCGTCTCGACCGGTCCGGCCGGGGCCGTGTCGGCGCGGGTCGCTCCGGCGCCGTCGGCGTGCTCCGCGCCGGGCAGCACGCCGGCCATCAGCAGGCCCAGGTCGCCCCGCGAGGTGGTCGGCGAGACGATGTCCACGATCCGGCCGCGGTACATCACCGCGATCCGGTCGGCCAGCGCGACCACCTCGTCCAACTCGGTGGACACGATGATCACCGGGGTGCCCACGTCGCGCTCGGCCACGATCCGCTTGTGGATGAACTCCATCGCCCCCACGTCCACCCCTCGGGTGGGCTGCGAGGCGATGAACAGCCGCAGCGGGCGCGAGAGTTCGCGCGCGACGACGACCTTTTGCTGGTTGCCGCCGGACAACGTGCCGGCCGGCGAGTCGATGGTCTGGGTGCGGATGTCGAACTCCTCGACCCGCTTGCGCGCGTTGTCGCGCACCGCGCCGGGCACGATCGACCCGCGCCTGCCGAACGGCGCCTGGGTGACCATGTCCAGGACCAGGTTCTCGGCCACCGTGAAGTCGCTCACGATGCCGTCGTGCTGCCGGTCCTCGGGGACGAAGCCGACCCCGGAGCCGAGGATCTGCCGAGGGCTCATGCCCGCCAGGTCCTTGCCGTCCAGGCTGATCGACCCGGCCGCGGGGGTGCGCAGCCCCAGGATCGCCTGGGTCAGCTCGCTCTGGCCGTTGCCGTCCACGCCCGCGATGCCCAGGATCTCGCCCTCGCGCAGGTGCAGGTCGACCCGGTCCACCACGGCCTGGCCGTTGACGTCGAGCACGGTCAGGTCGTTGATCTCCAGGCGCACCGCGCCCGGCTCGGCCTCGGTCTTGTCGACCACCAGCTTGACCGGCCGGCCGACCATCAGCGACGCGAGTTCCTTCTCCGAGGAGGCCGGGTCGGCGGTGCCGACGACCTTGCCGCGACGGATCACGGTGATCCGGTCGGCGACGGCCTTGACCTCCTTGAGCTTGTGCGTGATGAACACGATGGAGTGGCCGGACTCGCGCAGCGCGCGCATCACCCGGAACAACTCCTCGGTCTCCTGGGGTGTGAGCACCGCGGTGGGCTCGTCCAGGATCAGCACCTTGGCGTCGCGCACCAGCGCCTTGAGGATCTCCACCCGCTGTTGCAGACCGACGGGAAGATCCTCGACCAGCATGTCCGGGTCGACCTTGAGGCCGTACTCGTCGACGAGGTCGAGCACCTTCTTGCGGGCCCGACGGCGGTCCAGCCAGCCCATCGGCTTGGTTTCCTCGTGGCCGAGCATGACGTTCTCGGCGACGGTGAAGACCGGGACCAGCATGAAGTGTTGGTGGACCATGCCGATGCCCGCGTCGATCGCGTCACCGGCGGTACGGAACTTGCGGGGGGTCCCGTCGACGACGATCTCGCCCTCGCTGGGCTCGTAGAGCCCGTAGAGCACGTTCATCAGGGTCGACTTGCCGGCACCGTTCTCACCTAGAAGGCAGTGGATCTCCCCCGGCTCGACGGTCAGGTCGATGTGGTCGTTGGCGACCAGCGACCCGAACCGTTTCGTGATTCCGCGCAGTTCGAGCTTCAACGCGGAGACCTCCTCGGCTATGCCCCCCGCGAGGGGCCGCTACGGGTTCGACCCGGGTCCCCTCGGGGCCCGGGCGGGACGGACACGGGCGCCGCGGAATTGCTTCCGCGGCGCCCGATCGCTTAAGTCAGCTCTTCGGCTGGTTCTTCGAGGTGATCTTGATCTTTCCGCTGACGATGTCGCCCTTGACCGCGGTCAGCTCGGACTTCAGGTCGGCGGGGACCTTCGCGTCGAAGTCGTGGAACGGGGCGAGGCCGACGCCGTTGTTGGCGAGAGTGCCGATGGTGGCCTTGGTGGTGAACTGGTTGTTCGCCGCGGCCTTGACCGCGTTGAACACCTGGGACTTGATGTCCTTGGTCACCGTGGACAGGAACACCGACTTGTACTGCGGGGCGCTCTCGTAGCCGTCCTGGTCGACCCAGATGACGCTCGCCTTGCCGCCGCTCTTCTGCACCGCGGAGGCCGCGCCGAGACCGGTCTGGCCGGCGACGGGCATGATCACGTCGGCGCCCTGGGCGATGAAGTCGTTGGCGATGCGCTCACCGTCGGCCGGCGAGTCGAACTTGCCCGCGAGCGAGCCGTCGCCCTTGACGTCGTCCCAGCCGATGACCTGGACGTTCTTGCCCTTGACCTGGTTGTAGTACTTCACGCCCTGGACGTAGCCGTCCATGAACACCGTGACCGGCGGGATCGGCAGCGCGCCGAAGGTGGCGACCTTGCCGGACTTCGAGTAGCCCGCGGCGAGGTAGCCGCCGAGGAAGCCGGCCTCGGCCGTGTTGAACTCCAGGCCCTGGACGTTCGGCTCGATGCTGGACGAGTCGACGATCGCGAACTTCTGGTCCTTGTGCGTGGACGCGGCGGCCTTGGTCGCGTCGGCCATCAGGCCGCCGACCGCGACGATCAGCCCGCACTTGTCGTTCACGAGGCTGTTGAGGTTCGGCACGTAGTCGTTCTCGGTCTTCGAGGTGATGTACTTCACCTCGACGCCCAGCTCCTGCTTGGCCTGCTGCAGGCCCGCCCACGACGACGCGTTGAACGAACGGTCGTCGATGCCGCCGGTGTCCGTCACCATGCATGCCTTGAAGTCGATCTTCGCCGCCTGCGTCCCACCGGGGGTGGCGCTGGTGCCCGAGTTCGACTTCTTGTCGTCGGGCTTGCTACCGCACGCGGCGGTGGCGGTGAGGGCGAGAGTGACGCCGACCGCAGCCGCGGTCACCTTGGATACCCGGCGCACGGGTGTCTCCTTCCGATGAGCGCCCCTTCGGGCGCTGCTCCCAGATGCAGACTCTGACGCGCTTGGATCCCTGGTAAACGCGCGTAGACCTGCTAACCGTCGGAGAGCATACCTAGTAAAAGAATATGAGCGACAAAAACCGTGAATCGCCACCGCAACACGCCCCGTTAGCCCGGCCGAGTTGACGAGGCCGAGACGGGTCGGCGCGGAACCGGGCAGTCCGCGACATGACAAGACGTGACAAGACGGAAAAGACCCGGTGCCGCACGACGTCGAACGGCACCGGGTCGGAACATTACAGACTCACGAACGCGACAGGAACGGGGACCGGAGTCGCGATGGTTAACAGTTCCGCATACGTCCGTTCCGGACCCGGCCGGCCGTACGGGCGGCGCCGGGTCCGGTCGGGGTCAGCGGAAGGGGCGCAGCGCGAGCCCGGTGAACAGCTCGACACCGATCCCGATCGCCCGCTCGTCGACGTCGAACTGCCCCTGGTGCAAGTCGTATACGGGATCTCCGACCGGTCGCACGCCGAGCCGGGTCAGCTCGCCGGGAACCCGTTCGAGGAACCACGAGAAGTCCTCGCCGCCGAGGCTCTGCTCGGTGCCCTCGACCGCACTCGCGCCCAGCACGCCGGTGGCGATGGTGCGCATCGAGGCGACCGCGTCGGGGTCGTTGACCACCGGCGGCACGCCGCGGTGGTGCTCCAGCTCCCACTTCGCGCCGTAGGTCGAGGCGATCACGTCCACCAGCTCGTGCATCAGATCCGGGGCCTGCCGCCACGCCTCCAGGTCCAGGCAGCGCAGGGTGCCCTCCAGCTCGCCGTGCTGCGGGATCACGTTCGGCGCGGAGCCGGACTCGATCCGCCCCCACACCAGGCTCGCGCCCGAGCGCGGGTCGATCCGGCGCGAGAACGCCGAGGGCAGCTCCGCGGCGAGCTTGGCGAGCGCGGTGACCAGGTCGGTGGTGCGGTGCGGGCGGGCGGTGTGACCACCGGCACCCGTGAGCGTGATCACCACCCGGTCGCAGGCCGAGGTGATCGCCCCGGAGCGCAGCCCGACCCGGCCGACCTCCACCTTGGGGTCGCAGTGGATCGCGTGGATCTCCGAGACGCCGGCCAGCCCGCCGGCCTTGATCACGTCGAGCGCGCCGCCCGGCAGCTTCTCCTCTGCCGGCTGGAAGATCAGCCGGACCGGACGCGGCAGCAGTCCCTCGCGGGCGAACTCGGCCAGCACCAGAGCAGTGCCGAGCACGATCGAGGTGTGCACGTCGTGTCCGCAGGCGTGCGCACGGCCCGGCACGGTCGAGCGGTACGGCACATCCTTGACGTCGTCGACCGGCAGCGCGTCGATGTCGCCGCGGAACGCGATCAGACCCTCGTCGGCGCGACCGCCGGGTGAGGCACGTTCGGGTCTGATGTCGCACACCAGGCCCGTCCCGGGCAGCAGTCGCGGGCGCAGACCCGCGCGCACCAGCCGTTCCCGGACGAGCCCGGTGGTACGGAACTCCTCCCGACCCAGCTCTGGGTGCATGTGCAGATCGCGCCGAAACGCAATCAGCTCGTCGGCGAAAGCCGCGGCCTTGCCGGCGGCCTGGGCGTGGAGGGAGTCGCTCACCCACGCAAGGGTACGTTGCATTGGTCTTCGCGACGTGGTAGGGAGCGAATTACCCCCGTTCGGGTGAGAAAAAAGCCTCCCGCCGGCGCATGCGCTACGGCCGGTAGGGGTATGACTTACCGCTCGTTCCCACATTGGAACACTTCTGCCCACTCGCGCCGCTATAAACCAAGCGCCCGATTGCTCAGGACTCCCCTTGCCGCCCATGGAACGCGTCCAGGATGCGAGACGCGGCAAGGGTCGCGGTGAGATGGCCGGCCCGGACGTCGCGTTCGAGGGCGGGCACGATAGCCCGTACCGAGGGGTGCTCGCGCAACTCGGCGAGGAGCGCGTCGTGCACCGTCGCCCAGGTCCAGTCGACCTGCTGGCGGCGACGCAATTCGGCCAACTCGCCCGTGGCCTCCAGGGTCCGCCGGTGTTTGAGGACGGTGTCCCAGACCTCGTCCAGCCCCTCCCCGGACAACCCCGAACAGGTCAGCACCGGCGTCGTCCACGACTCCCCGGCCCGGCGCATCAGCCGCAGCGCGCCCGCGAGTTCGCGGGCGGCCCGGCGCGCGGCCAGGGCATAGTCGCCATCCGCCTTGTTCACCGCGACCACGTCGGCCAGCTCCAGGACGCCCTTCTTGATGCCCTGGAGCTGATCGCCGGTGCGGGCCAGGGTCAGGAACAGGAAGCAGTCGACCATGTTCGCCACGGTCGTCTCGGACTGACCCACGCCGACCGTCTCGACCAGGACCACGTCGTAACCGGCCGCCTCCATCAACACGATCGACTCGCGGGTGGCCCGAGCCACCCCGCCGAGCGTGCCGGCGGTCGGCGAGGGCCGTACGAACGCGTGGTCGTCCACCGCGAGCCGGCCCATCCGGGTCTTGTCGCCCAGGATGCTGCCGCCATGCCGGGAGGAGGACGGGTCCACGGCGAGCACCGCGACCCGATGGCCCACGCCGGTCAGCCGGGTGCCCAGCGTCTCGATGAACGTGGACTTGCCCACGCCCGGCACGCCGGTGATGCCCACCCGGTGGGCACCGCCGGCGTGCGGCAGCAACTTGACCAGCAACTCCTGCGCCAGGTCGCGGTGGTCGGCCCGGGTGGACTCGACCAGCGTGACCGCCCGGGCCAGGATCGTGCGATTGCCCGCGAGCACACCCTCGGCGTACGCGCCGACGTCGATCACCCGTGCCATCAGTCGACCGGCAGCTCGTGGTCCAACTGCTTGTACAGGCCCCGGAGCAGGTCCACCGCGGCGTCCGCGATCACCGTGCCGGGCGGGAAGACGGCGGTGGCGCCCATGTCGAGCAGCGGCTGTACGTCGGCGGGCGGGATCACCCCGCCGACCACGACCATGATCTCCTCGGCGTCCAGCGCGGCCAGCTCCCGGCGCAGGGCCGGCACCAGGGTGAGGTGACCGGCCGCGAGCGAGGACACGCCGACCACGTGCACGTCCGCCTCGACCGCCTGTCGGGCCACCTCGCCCGGCGTCTGGAACAGCGCGCCGACGTCCACGTCGAAGCCGAGGTCGGCGAACGCGGTGGCGATCACCTTCTGCCCCCGGTCGTGCCCGTCCTGGCCCATCTTGGCCACCAGGATGCGCGGCCGGCGGCCCTCCAGCTCCTCGAACCGGGCGACCAGCCCGCGAGCCGTCTCCACGTTGGCCGACATGCCCACCTCTTCCCGGTAGACCCCGGTCAGCGTGCGGATCTGCGCCTGGTGCCGGCCGTACGCCGACTCCAGCGCGTCGGAGATCTCGCCGACGGTGGCCTTGGCCCGGGCCGCGTCCACGGCGAGCGCGAGCAGGTTGTGTTCGAGATCACGCGGCCTGGTGCCCTCGACGTCCGCCTGCGCGGCGCCGGAAAGCGCGGCCAGCGCCCGGCGCACGGCGTCGTCGTCGCGCTCCTCGCGCAGTCGGCGCAACTTCTCCAGCTGGCCCTCGCGTACTGCGTTGTTGTCGATTTTGAGTACGTCGATCGCCTCGTCGCTGGCGACCAGGTACTTGTTGACGCCGATCACCGACTGCCGGCCCGAGTCGATCCGGGCCTGGGTGCGCGCCGCCGCCTCCTCGATCCGCAGCTTGGGCAGGCCCTCGGCGATCGCCGACGCCATGCCGCCCGCCCGCTCGGCCTCGGCGATGTGCTCCCGGGCGCGCACCGCGAGGTCGTGGGTGAGGCGTTCGATGTAGGCCGAGCCGCCCCACGGGTCGATCACGTCGCACGTGCCCGACTCCTGCTGGAGCAGCAACTGGGTGTTGCGCGCGATCCGGGCGGAGAAGTCGGTCGGCAGCGCCAGCGCCTCGTCCAGCGCGTTGGTGTGCAGCGACTGGGTGTGGCCCTGGGTCGAGGCCATCGCCTCCAGGCAGGTGCGCACCACGTTGTTGAACACGTCCTGGGCGGTCAGCGACCAGCCCGAGGTCTGCGAGTGGGTGCGCAGCGAGAAGGACTTGGGGTTCTTCGCGCCGAACGACTTGACGATGTCGGCCCACAGCAGGCGCGCCGCGCGCAGCTTGGCGACCTCCATGAAGAAGTTCATCCCGATCGCCCAGAAAAACGACAGGCGCGGCGCGAACGCGTCGATGTCCAGGCCCGCCTCGACGCCCGCGCGCAGGTACTCGATGCCGTCCGCGAGCGTGTAGGCCAGCTCCAGGTCGGCCGTGGCCCCGGCCTCCTGGATGTGGTAGCCGGAGATGGAGATCGAGTTGAACTTCGGCATCTTCTGCGAGGTGTACGCGAAGATGTCGGAGATGATCGACATCGAGGGCTTGGGCGGATAGATGTAGGTGTTGCGGACCATGAACTCCTTGAGGACGTCGTTTTGGATCGTCCCCGTGAGCTGTTCCGGTGCCACCCCCTGCTCCTCCGCCGCGACGATGTAGAGCGCGAGCACGGGCAGCACGGCGCCGTTCATCGTCATCGACACCGACATCCGGTCCAGCGGGATGCCGTCGAAGAGTTGGCGCATGTCGTAGATCGAGTCGATCGCCACGCCCGCCATACCGACGTCGCCGGTCACGCGCGGGTGGTCCGAGTCGTAGCCCCGGTGGGTGGCCAGGTCGAACGCGATCGACAGGCCCTTTTGGCCCGCCGCGAGGTTGCGCCGGTAGAAGGCGTTGGACTCCTCGGCGGTGGAGAAGCCCGCGTACTGGCGGATCGTCCACGGCTGGTTGACGTACATCGTCGGGTACGGCCCGCGCAGGAAGGGCGTGATGCCCGGGTAGGTGCCCAGGAAGTCGAGCCCTTCCAGGTCCTCGTCGGTGTACAGCGCCTTGAGCGGGATGCCCTCGGGGGTGTCGTGGGTCAGCGCGTCGGCGTCCTTGCCGGTCTCCTCGCGCACCGCCTCGCGCCACGCGTCGAGGTCGCCGGACGCGGGCGCGTCGAGCTCGACCTGGGTGAAGTCGGGAATGCTCATTTCGCCCCCTCCGGGGTCGGCGAGAGGTTGTCGTACGTGGTGTGCAGCACGTCGAGCGCGTCGCATCCGCTGTACACGTACCCGTCCACGTCGGCGCCGTGCGCCTTTTGCCCCGCGAGCAGGATCCGGCCCGCTCCGGCGGCGCGCAGCGCGGCGGCGACCGGGGCCGCGAGGGTGGCGTAGAGCTTCTCCGAGGAGGTCAGCACCACGGTCGCCGGGCGGCCCGCTTCGGTCCAGCGCGCGACGATCGCCTCGGCGGCGCTCTCGTCACCCTCGGTGGTACCCGCCTCCACGGTGGCGATGCCGCCCGCCGCGAACAGGTTGGCGGCGAAGCCGGCCCGCGCCGTGTACTGCGCGAGCGGTCCCAGGGTGGCCAGGAAGACGGTCGGCCGGGCGCCGGTGGCGGCGAGCAGGGCGTCGGAGCGGTCGCGCAGCGCCTCGTACGCCTCGGCGTAGCGCACCCGGGGCAGCCCGGCGGCGGAGACCGGGATCTCGGGCGCGGGTTCGCGCACGACGGGGGCCTCGGTCAGGTTCGGGAATTCGCTGACCCCGGTGATCGGGTCGGTCCGGGTCGCGATCGCCCGGTCCCGCTCGGCGCGCACCTCGGCGAGGCGCTCGGCGAGCCATCCCGAGTCGAGCGCCGCGACGATGCCGCCCCGCCGCTCGATCTCCTGGAAGAACGCCCATCCGGCCCGGGCGAGGTCGTCGGTGAGTTGTTCGACGAACCACGAGCCGCCCGCCGGGTCGATCACCTGTGCGAGGTGCGACTCCTCCAGGAGCAGAGCCTGGGTGTTGCGGGCGATGCGCCGGGAGAACGCGTCGGGCAGCCCGATCGCGGCGTCGAAGGAGCGCACGGTGACCGCGTCGGCGCCGCCGACGCCGGCCGCGAAGGAGGCGACCGTGGTGCGCAGCATGTTGACCCACGGGTCGCGCCGGGTGGTCATCGCCCACGAGGTCAGCGCGTGCTGGCGCTGGGCACCGGCCGCGGGCGACGCGCCGGACGCCTGGGCCACCCGGGCCCAGAGCCGGCGCGCGGCGCGCAGCTTGGCGATGGTGGGGAACTGTTCGGCGGTGGCGGCGAAGCGGAACTCGATCAGCCCGAGGGCGGTGTCCACGTCGAGTCCGGCGGCGGTGAGCGCGCGCAGGTACGCGACGCCGGCGGCGGTGGCCGCGCCGAGTTCCTGCCCGTCCGAACCGCCCGCCTCGTGATACGGCTGGCCGTCGGCGACGATCGCCTGGATCCCGGCGAACTCCGCGTGGGCGCGCGCCGCCAGCTGCGCGACGGCGCCCAGGTCGGCGCCCGAACCGGTGCGCGCGTGCGAGGAGATCGGGTCGGCGCCGAGGTTGCCGCGCAGTTCGGCGGGCGCCACGCCGCTCGCCCGGAACACCGCCAGCAGGGCGTCGGCGGCCGGAACGAAGTCGGCGCCGGTGGCCAGGGCCACCGGCGCCAGGTCGAGCAGCACACCGTCGAGCGTGCGGGCCAGGTCGCCCGGGGCCAGGGCGTCGGCGCCGACGTACAGGAAGACGGAGGTGACCCCGTTCTCCAGGTCCGCGAGCACGCTCTCGTTGGCCCGCGCCGGATCGGTGTCGGCGTGCGCCTGGCGTACGTCCCAGCCGTCGGCCGCGTGACCGGCCGCGCGCGAGCCCCGGACGAACGGGCTCAGGCCGGGCAGGCCCGGCCGCGCCGCGGCCTCGGTGTAGAGCGGGGACAGCGTGATGCCGTCGTAGGTGGTGGTCGCGAGCAGGTCTTCGGGGCGCTCGGGCGTGTCGTTCTCGCCCAGCACCTTCGATTTGCGGAGCACGCCGGCCACGAGGCGCTGCCATTGGTCCCGCGTGGGTTGCGGGAATTGGCCAGCGAAGGTGGATCCGGTAGACGTGCCGCCATCGACAGTAGCCTCCGTCATGCGTCGCATCGTAGGGACCGAGGCGGCGGATGAATACGCACGACTGATGTGATGTCAGCCCTACCGGCGGGTCACCTCACCGACCTGCGCGTTCGTGCTTGCGGTGATCTTTCGTCCGGGCGTGGCCCGCTTTCCCCCATACGAGTGCTGACGGGGCGTCAGGAAAATGGTGCCCCGCTACGCGCACGTCACCCGGATGGTTCCACTCCGCCATGCGGAATGGATCACATCGCGCGCCCTGGCACAAGAGGGCCCCCGATCGGTGGCTACCATGGCCGGGGCCGGGCGACCGATACCCGGCCGGGCCGACCGACAACCAGAGGGTCCGACACCGAACGCGGACACCCTCCCAGCCGGCCGTGTCCCCTCATGTACCGCACCCGGAGGGTAGTTTCCGTGCCGGCTGGAACGCTCTACCGCGGCCGGGAAGGCATGTGGTCCTGGGTGGCTCATCGAGTCACCGGCGTCCTCATCTTCTTCTTCCTGTTCGCGCACGTCCTCGACACCGCACTCGTTCGCGTATCCCCCGAGGCGTACGACGAGACGATCGACATCTACAAGAACCCGTTCGTCAACCTGCTCGAGTACGGGCTCGTCGCGGCCATCCTGTTCCACGCGCTCAATGGTCTGCGGATCATCGCGGTGGACTTCTGGGAGAAGGGCCCGCGCTACCAGAAGCAGATGCTCTGGACGGTCGTCGGCGTCTGGGTCGTGTTGATGGCCGGCAGTGCCTACCCGATCCTGCAGCACTCGATCAAGACCATCTTCGGGAGCTGAAGTGTCCGCCACCATCGAAAACGCACCCAAGATCCACGGCGGCGGACCGTCGATCGAGTCGCCGCGCAGCAAGCGTTCGCCGCGTTCGACCAAGACCAACTTCGAGCTGTACGGCTGGCTGTTCATGCGGCTGTCCGGCGTGCTCCTGGTCGTCCTGGTCCTGGGCCACCTGCTCATCCAGCTCGTCCTGGACGGTGGCGTGTCCAAGATCGGCTTCGCGTTCGTCGCGGGCCGCTGGGCGTCGCCGTTCTGGCAGTCGTGGGACCTCATCATGCTGTGGCTCGCCGAGCTGCACGGTGTCAACGGTCTGCGCACGATCATCAACGACTACGCGGAGCGGGATCAGACCCGGTTCTGGCTCAAGGCGCTGCTGTACACGTCCGCGCTGATCGTGCTTTTCCTGGGGACGCTGGTGATCTTCACCTTCGACCCCAACATCGGCAACTGACCGCGGCCGATCCCAGCACCCGAGGACTGAACGAGCATCATGCAGACCCACAAGTACGACACCGTCATCGTCGGCGCGGGCGGCGCCGGCATGCGCGCGGCCCTGGAGTCGAGCAAGCGCAGCCGTACCGCCGTACTGACCAAGCTGTACCCCACGCGTTCGCACACCGGCGCCGCGCAGGGCGGCATGTGTGCCGCCCTCGCCAACGTCGAGGAGGACAACTGGGAGTGGCACACGTTCGACACGGTCAAGGGTGGTGACTACCTCACCGACCAGGACGCCGCGGAGATCATGTGCAAGGAGGCGATCGACGCCGTCCTGGACCTGGAGAAGATGGGCCTCCCCTTCTCCCGGACCCCCGAGGGCCGGATCGACCAGCGCCGCTTCGGCGGGCACACCCGCGACCACGGCAAGGCGGCCGTGCGCCGCTCCTGCTACGCGGCGGACCGCACCGGCCACATGATCCTCCAGACGCTGTTCCAGAACTGCGTCAAGCAGGACGTCGAGTTCTACAACGAGTTCTACGTCCTGGACCTGCTCCTGGCCGAGGACGAGGCGGGCAACAAGTCCACCTCGGGCGTGGTCGCGTACGAGCTGGCCACCGGCGAGATCCACGTCTTCCAGGCCAAGTCGGTGATCTTCGCGACCGGCGGCTTCGGCAAGGTCTTCAAGACCACCTCGAACGCGCACACCCTCACCGGCGACGGCATGGGCATCGCGTGGCGCCGGGGACTGCCGCTGGAGGACATGGAGTTCTACCAGTTCCACCCGACCGGTCTCGCGGGCCTGGGCATCCTGCTCACCGAGGGCGCCCGCGGCGAGGGCGGCATCCTGCGCAACGCCGACGGCGAGCGCTTCATGGAGCGCTACGCGCCGACCATCAAGGACCTCGCGCCGCGCGACATCGTCGCGCGCTCGATGGTCCTGGAGGTGCTGGAGGGTCGCGGCGCCGGTCCGAACAAGGACTACGTCTACCTCGACCTGACCCACCTGCCGGCGGAGCAGATCGAGGAGAAGCTGCCGGACATCACCGAGTTCGCGCGCACCTACCTGGGCGTCGAGCCGACCACCGAACTGGTCCCGGTGTACCCGACCGCGCACTACGCGATGGGCGGCATCCCGACCAACGTCGAGGCCGAGGTGCTGTCGGACAACACCACGGTGGTCCCGGGTCTGTACGCGGCCGGCGAGGTCGCCTGCGTGTCCGTGCACGGCTCGAACCGGCTCGGCACCAACTCGCTGCTCGACATCAACGTGTTCGGCCGGCGTGCGGGCATCGCCGCCGCCGAGTACGCGAGCACGCACGACTTCGTCGAGCTGCCCGAGGCCCCCGAGGCCACGGTCGTCGAGCTGATCGAGCGGCTGCGCGACAGCTCGGGCACCGAGCGGGTCGGCCAGATCCGCGCCGAGATGCAGGAGACGATGGATGCCAACGCCGGCGTCTACCGCACCGAGGAGACGCTGAAGCAGGCGCTCTCCGACATCAAGGGCCTGCAGAAGCGCTACCTCGACGTCTCCATCCAGGACAAGGGCAAGCGGTACAACACCGACCTGCTCGAGGCGATCGAGCTGGGCTTCTTGCTCGACCTCGCCGAGGTCCTGGTCGTCGGCGCGCAAAACCGCAAGGAGTCGCGCGGCGGCCACGCCCGCGAGGACTTCCAGGCGCGCGACGACGAGAACTACATGAAGCACACGATGGCGTACCGCGAGGTCGACGCGAAGGGCGAGCACTCGATCCGCCTGGGCTACAAGCCGGTCGTGGTCACCCGCTACCAGCCGATGGAGCGTAAGTACTGATGACTGCCGTAGTGGAAGAGACCGCGCCCGGCACCGGGCACGGCAGCACGGCCGCCGAGCGCGACCACACGCCGATCGTGATCACGCTGCGGATCCGCCGGTTCAACCCGGAGACCGACGCGGAGCCGTACTGGCAGGACTTCAAGGTCGAGGCCGACCCGACCGAGCGCATCCTGACCGCCATGATGAAGATCAAGGCGGAGCAGGACGGCTCGCTCACCTTCCGCCGCTCCTGCGCACACGGCATCTGCGGCTCGGACGCGATGCGGATCAACGGGCGCAACCGGCTGGCCTGCAAGACCCTGGTCAAGGACTTGGACATGGCCAAGCCGATCACGGTCGAGGCGATCAAGGGTCTGAAGCTGGAGAAGGACCTCGTCGTCGACATGAACCCGTTCATGCAGGCGTACAAGGACGTGATGCCGTTCCTGATCACGTCGGGCAACGAACCGACGCGCGAGCGGCTGCAGTCGCCCGAGGACCGCGAGCGGTTCGACGACACCACCAAGTGCATCCTGTGCGCGGCGTGCACCACGTCGTGCCCGGTGTTCTGGAGCGACGGGCAGTACTTCGGCCCGGCCGCGATCGTCAACGCGCACCGGTTCATCTTCGACTCGCGGGACGAGGGCGCCGAGGAGCGCCTGGAGATCCTGAACGAGAAGGAGGGCGTGTGGCGCTGCCGCACGACCTTCAACTGCACCGAGGCGTGCCCGCGTGGCATCGAGGTCACCAAGGCGATCCAGGAGGTCAAGCGCGCGCTGATCTTCCGCCGCGTGTGATCGATCCGCACCGACGAGGGCCCGGAACCGTGCTTCGGTTCCGGGCCCTCGGGCGTTCGTGGTCGGTGTGCGTCAGCCCGCTTCGACCGCGCGGACGCGCTCGCCGTGGCGCAGGGTCGCGGCGCGCAGCGCGGTCTCGGCGTCGACGCCCTGACGGGCGGCCAGTTCGGTGACGGCCAGGAGCAGGTCGCCGATCGCCTCGGGGCCGGCGTAGTCGTCGGCGTCGACGGCGGTCGGCAGCGCCGGGGTGGGCACGGTCAGGCCCGCCCTGCCGGTGCGGGACAGGAACTTCGCCGCCAGTGCCAGGGCCGGCTGGCTCATCGCGATGCCGTCGAGGGCCGATGCGCGATGCGACTTCTCCGCGGCCTTGAGTGCGTCCCAGTTGGCCTCGACCGCCTCCGGGGTGTCGGCCTCCACGTCGGCGAACACGTGCGGGTGGCGGCTGATCAGCTTGTCCACGATGCCGCCGGCCACGTCGTCGATGCCGAACGGGTCGGCCTCGTCCTCCTGGGCGACCCGGGCGTGGAAGAACACCTGCATCAGCACGTCGCCCAGTTCCTCGCGCAGGTGCTCCCGGTCCCCCGAGTCGATCGCGTCGACCAGCTCGTAGGTCTCCTCGACCAGGTAGCGGGCCAGCGACTCGTGGGTCTGCTTCGCGTCCCACGGGCAGCCGCCGGGTGAGCGCAGCCGGTCCATCACCGCGACCAGGTCGAGCAGGCGCGCGCCCGGCAGGTCCCAGGCGCCGGGCAGCAGTTCGATCTCCGGGACCGGCTCGCCGCCCTCGTCGCCCGCCGCGACCCGGGCGAGGGCCTGGCCCAGGCCGGGGTCGTCGTCGGTCGCCGCGAGCCACACGACCAGGCCCGTGCGGGCCCGGTCGAGCAGGTGCCGGGCGAGCGCGAGCGGGCCCGCGTCGAGGTCGGCGATGTCGACCTCGACGCCCGCCTCGCGCAGATACGGCAGCTGGGGGTGGTCGGCGTCGGCGGTCAGCACGCACCCGGTCGGCGTGCCGGCCGCCTCGCGCAGCGTGCGCCAGGCGGGCCAGCTCAGCAGGCCGGGGGCGACCCGGTGGGTGCCGGCGAGCAGGACGAGGCGGGCGGGCGGCGCGGCGGTAGGCGAGTCACTCACCCGGCCAGCCTACGGTCCGGCTCAGGTGCCGCTCGCCGCCCCGGGCTGGGCGTCCACGGAACCGGCCGCCGGCTGGGTGCCCGGGGCCAGCCACGAGTAGGTCGCGGCGGTGGTGGTCAGCTTCGCCGAGTCCCAGGTGCCGTACCTCGGGTTCACCTTGATCTTCATCGAGGCCGCCACGTCGCCCAGGTAGGCGTCCAGCTGCGCCTGGCCGTCGGCGGTGCCCAGGTCGATCCCGCGCACCCGGGCGATCTCCGCCTTCAGCGCCTCGGTCCGGACGAAGTCGTCCACCTCGGCGGGCAGCACGCCGATCCGCACCAGGCGGGCCTCCAGGTTCTGCGGGCCGCCGAGCCGAGCCTCCAGCGTGCGGCGGGCCTGGAGCACCTGGGTCGCGTTCAGGGCGACGTGGTTGCGCCCGGCCGCCTCGGCGATCACCCGACGCGAGATGAGCTGGACCAACTCGGCCTGGTTGGCCTCCAGTTGGGCACTGGTGCCGTTGAGCGGCAGGTTCTGCCGGGAGAACGCCTGCTCCAGCTTGTCGACCTTGGCGTTGAGGGTCGAGATCTCGATGCGCTCCCCGCCGACCATGGCGGCCGCGCCCGTCTTGGATTCCGAGCAGCCGGAGAGCGCGAAGCCGGTGACCAGCACCAGCCCCACCGCGGCCACCCGGGCCCGGGACGCGGCCCGCCGCCGGCGGTGCGCGGAATCGACAGGGACGGAACGCGACGTGCGACTCACACGAACTCCCAATGCTCGATGGCGCTGTACGGCGGTACGACTGTCGGCCACGGCGGACTGCGACCCATGACCAACGATCAAAGATACGGGTGGGCACGCCCGAAGTCCGCACATTCGCCAAGATCATCCGCGCCGGCCGACAACCCGGCGCGGCTCCCGGACCGCCGACGACACGCCGGTCCGGGAGCCGCGGAGCCGACTCGGGCTACTTCTTCGCCGCCGCGATCGGCTCCAGCAGGATCGCGTCCACCAGATCCCGCGCCCACGTCAACAGCGCCCCGTCACGCAGCGGTTGCCCGCCGATCCGGGCGGTCATCGGCTTGGGCACCAGGATCTGCTGGGTCGCCGCCTTGACCAGCGTCTTCGGGTAGAGCCGCTGGAGCCGCAACTGCTGCGACTCGCGCAGTTCGACCGGGCCGAACCGGACGAAGTTGCCCTGGAGCGTGACGTCGGCGATCCCCGCGGTGCGTACGTGCGCCCGGAACCGGGCCACCTCCAGCAGGTTCTCCACCGGCTGCGGCAACGGCCCGTAGCGGTCCACCAGTTCGGCCCGCACCGCGTCGATGTCCGCCTCGCAGGTGATCGCCGCGATCCGCCGGTACGCCTCGAGCCGCAGCCGCTCGCCGGGCACGTAGTCGTGCGGGACGTGCGCGTCGATGGGCAGCTCGACCCGGATCTCCGGGACCTCCTCCGCGCCCTCGCCGCCCGCCGCGAGTTCCTTGTACTGGTTGACCGCCTCGCCCACCATGCGCACGTACAGATCGAACCCGACGCCCGCGATGTGCCCGGACTGTTCGCCGCCGAGCAGGTTGCCCGCGCCGCGGATCTCCAGGTCCTTCATCGCCACGAACATGCCCGCGCCCATCTCGGTGTGCTGGGCGATGGTGGCGAGGCGCTCGTGCGCGGTCTCGGTCAGCGGCTTCTCCGGCGGGTACAGGAAGTACGCGTACGCCCGCTCGCGGCCCCGGCCCACCCGGCCGCGCAACTGGTGCAGCTGGGACAACCCGAAGTTGTCGGCCCGCTCCACGATCAGCGTGTTGGCGTTGGAGATGTCGATGCCGGACTCGACGATCGTGGTGCAGACCAGGACGTCGAACTCCTTCTCCCAGAAGTCGACCACCACCTTCTCCAGCGCGTTCTCGTGCATCTGGCCGTGGGCGATGGCCACCCGGGCCTCGGGCACCAGTTCGCGGATCCGGCCCGCCGCGCGGTCGATCGACTCGACCCGGTTGTGGATGTAGAAGACCTGCCCCTCGCGCAGCAGTTCGCGCCGGATCGCGGCGCCCATCTGCTTCTCCTCGTACGGCCCGACGAAGGTGAGCACCGGGTGCCGCTCCTCGGGCGGCGTGGTGATCGTGGACATCTCCCGGATGCCGGTGACCGCCATCTCCAGGGTGCGCGGGATCGGGGTCGCGGACATGGTCAGCACGTCGACATTGGCGCGCAGCTTCTTCAACTGCTCCTTGTGCTCGACGCCGAAGCGCTGCTCCTCGTCGACGATGACCAGGCCCAGATCCTTGAACCTCGTCTCGGCCGCGAACAGCCGGTGGGTGCCGATCACGATGTCGATCGAGCCCTCGCGCAGGCCCTCCAGGACCGCCTTGGCCTCGGTCTCGGTCTGGAACCGGGACAGCGACTTCACCACCACCGGGAACTGCGCGTAGCGCTCGGAGAAGGTGGAGAAGTGTTGCTGGACGAGCAGCGTGGTGGGCACCAGGACGGCCACCTGCTTGCCGTCCTGGACCGCCTTGAACGCCGCGCGCACCGCGATCTCGGTCTTGCCGTAGCCCACGTCGCCGCAGATCAGCCGGTCCATCGGGATCGGCTTCTCCATGTCGCCCTTGACCTCCTCGATCGAGGAGAGCTGGTCGGGCGTCTCGACGTAGGGGAAGGCGTCCTCCAATTCGCGCTGCCACGGGGTGTCCGGGCCGAAGGCGTGTCCGGGCGCGGCCATCCGGGCCGAGTAAAGCTTGATCAGGTCGCCCGCGATCTCCTTGATCGCCTTCTTCGCCTTGGCCTTGGTCTTGGCCCAGTCGGCGCCGCCGAGGCGGTGCAGCGACGGGCTCTCGCCGCCGACGTACTTGGTGACCTGCTCCAGCTGGTCGGTGGGCACGAACAGGCGGTCGCCCGGTTGGCCGCGCTTGGCGGGGGCGTACTCCAGGACCAGGTACTCGCGCTGCGCGCCCTGCACCGTGCGCTGGACCATCTCCACGTAGCGCCCCACGCCGTGCGACTCGTGCACCACGAAGTCGCCGGGCTTGAGCTGGAGCGGGTCGACCATGTTGCGCCGTCGGCTGGGCAGCCGGCGCATGTCCTTGGTCGAGGTGCGCTGCCCGGAGACGTCCTCCTCGGTCAGCACCAGGGTGCGCAGCGACTCGGAGGCGAAGCCGTGTCCGATGCAGCCGGTGGTCACGTGCACCACGCCGGTCTCCGGCACCTCGGCGAGGTCTGCGTCGAGCCGGGCCGGCACCCCCTCGCCGGACAGCGTCTCGACGAAGCGCGCGGCCGGTCCGTGGCCCTCGGTGACCAGTACCACGCGCCAGTCGTCGGCGAGTCGGCCCTTGATCTCGGCCAGCACCCGCTGCGCGTCGCCGCGGTAGGCCTCGACCTCGACCGCGCCGATCTCGGTACCGGAGTCGTCGGCGTCGGCGCCGAACGGGCTGAGCGACCACCACGGCACACCGATCCCGGCGGCGTGCTCGCGCACGTCGGCCAGGCTCCACAGGGACGCGGCGCCCAGGTCGATCGGGCTCTCCCCGCCGCCCGCCGCCGCGGCCCAGGACGCGTCCAGGAACTCGCGGCTGGTGGCCACCAGGTCGGCGGAGCGGGTGCGGACCCGCTCCGGGTCGCAGACCAGCACGTGACTGCCCGCGGGCAGCACGTCGAGCAGCAGCTCCATGTCGTCCACCAGCGCGGGGGCCAGCGACTCCATGCCCTCCACCGCGATGCCCTCGGCGATCCTGCCGAGCATCTCGACCAGCCCCGGATGCTCCACCAGGAGTTCGCGGGCCCGCTCGCGCACCTCGTCGGTGAGCAGCAGCTCACGGCAGGGCGGTGCCCACAGGCCGTGTTCGGCGGTCTCCAGGGAGCGCTGGTCGGCGACCTTGAACCAGCGGATCTCCTCGACCTGGTCGCCCCAGAACTCGACCCGGAGCGGGTGCTCCTCGGTCGGCGGGAACACGTCGAGGATGCCGCCGCGCACGGCGAACTCGCCGCGCTTCTCCACCAGGTCGACGCGTGCGTAGGCAGCTGCGGCCAAGCGCTCGACCACGGTGTCGAGGTCGATCTCCTGCCCGGCCACCAAGGCCACCGGCTCCAGCTCGCCCAGGCCCTTGACCTGCGGCTGGAGCACGCTGCGGATCGGCGCGACGACGACCTTGAGGGTGCCGGTGCCGGCGTCGGCGCGCTCGCCCGAGGTCGGGTGGGCGAGCCGGCGCAACACCGCGAGCCGGCGGCCGACGGTGTCCGAGCGCGGGGACAACCGTTCGTGCGGCAGCGTCTCCCACGAGGGGTATTCCACGACGGAGTCCTCGGGCAGCAGCGACCCGAGAGCCGCGACGAGGTCCTCGCACTCGCGGGTGGTGGCGGTGACCGCGAGTACGGGTCGATCCGCGCGGGCGGCGACGGCGGCCACCACGAAGGGGCGCAGCGCCGGTGGTCCGACGAGGTCGAGGGCGGTACCGCGGCCCTCGGACGCGGCCCGCACCGCCTCGGCGACGGCGGGGTCCTGGACGACGATGTCTAGCAGACCGGTCAGACTCATGGGCCGGTTGGATCCTCCGCAACGCGAACGGCCCCGACCTTGGAAAAGGACCGGGGTTCCCCGACAACCCTACGCCCGAAGGGGTCGGTGTCGCCCGCGATGACAACGTGTGACTGTGACCAGCACCGCCCACCCCTCCCCCTTGGCAATGTGACTGATAGGGGGTCCAATGGCCTGCGAACAGGAATCTGACGGGTCGTCGGATTTCCGGCGGGCGGCCGTCGGGAGTCCGGGCAGCGGCTGGACCAGGGGAGACGACGGACACGATGAGCAGCGCGCAGCAGAAGCTCTACATCGGCGGCGAATGGGTCGAGCCGGAGCGCGGTCACTACGAGGTGATCAACCCGGCCACCGAGGAGGTCGTGGGCCTGGCGCCCGAGGCGTCGGTGGAGCAGGCGAACGCGGCGACCGCGGCGGCGGCCGAGGCGTTCGGCACCTGGTCGCGGACCACCCCCGAGGAGCGTTCCCGGATCCTGGACCGGGCCGCGGACCTGTTCCTGAAGATGGGCGGCGAGGTGGTCCCGCTGGCCTCCGCCGAGACCGGCGCCACGCTCTCGGTCGCGGGCATGATGCAGCTGGGCACCACGTACTCCCGGTTCAAGCGCTACGCCAAGGGCGCGCTGGAGCCGACCGAGTTCCCGCTCGCCCCGCAGCCGACCCCCGAGACCGCGCTGAGCCGGGCGGGCATCTTCGGCGCCGTGGAGGTGCGCCAGCCGGTCGGCGTGGTCACCTGCATCACCTCGTACAACAACCCGCTGGCGAACACCGCGGGCAAGGTCGCGCCGGCGCTGGCGATGGGCAACACGGTCGTGGTCAAGCCCGCGCCGCAGGACCCGCTGGCGGTGTACCGGATGGCCGAGGCGCTGGCCGAGGCCGGGCTGCCGGCGGGTGTGCTGAACGTGGTCACCGGCCAGGGGGTGGACGTGTCCGAGGCGACGGTGGCCTCGCCGCACGTGGACATGATCAGCTTCACCGGCTCGACCGCGATCGGCGCACGGATCGCCGAGGTGGCCGGTCGTAGCTTCAAGCGTCAGCTGATGGAGCTGGGCGGCAAGGGCGCGTGCATCGTGCTCGACGACGCCGACCTGGAGGCGGCGGTGCACGGCATCGGCACGGTGTGGAGCTTCTACGCGGGCCAGATCTGCACCGCGCCGACCCGGGTGATCGCCCAGCGCGGCATCTACGACCGGCTCGTGGAGCGGCTCGCGGAGCACGCGAACGGGCTGAAGGTGGGCAGCCCGCTGGATCCCGCGACGCAGGTCACCCCGGTCATCTCCGCGGTGCAGCGCGGCCGGGTGGAGGCGCTGATCGCCAAGGGCCGCGAGGAGGGCGCCCGCCTGGTGGTCGGCGGCGAGCGACCCGACTTCGCGAAGGGCTTCTATGTGGCGCCGACGCTGTTCGCGGACGCGACCAACGAGATGACCATCGCGCGCGAGGAGTTCTTCGGCCCGGTGGTCACGGTGATTCCGTTCGACGGGGACGAGGAGGAGGCGATCCGGATCGCCAACGACTCGGACTACGGCCTGATCTCCTACGTCTTCGCCGGGGACACCACCCGCGCCTACGGCATCGCCCGCCGGCTGCGCTCCGGCGGCGTCGGGGTGAACACCGTCGGGCGCAACATGGAGGCCCCGTTCGGCGGCTTCAAGCAGTCGGGCGTCGGCCGCGACGGCGGCTCCTACGGCCTGGCCGCCTACAGCGAGATCCAGAGCATCGTCTGGCCCAGCGCCTGACCGGCGCGACACGGACCGCGAGCGGCCCCGGGATCCTTCCCCGGGGCCGCTCGCCCGTTTCCGGCGGCCTCTTCGTGTTCGCGTCCGGGACGTCTCGGGTTCGTCGGTTTCCCGCGTGGGGGTGAGGTCGTGGCCATAACCTGAGGGGCGGTTCGCGGCGCTCGGTCGCGGGCCCGTCAGGGGGGATCTCTCGCAATGTCGCAACCGCAACGTCTGGTCCGGGCCTGGTCGGTGCGCGCGGGGGCCGCGCGTACCCAGGTGGAAGCCGGGGTGCGGGCGCGACGATGGTTGTGGTTTCGCGAGGCGTTCCCGGACATCGAGCGGTTGCGCGTGGTGGACCTGGGCGGCTCCGCCGAGTTCTGGTGGCACGCTCCGGTACGGCCCGCGCACGTGCGGGTGATCACGACGGCCGAGCGGGCCGCCGAACCGGCCCCGTGGCTGGCCGTCGAGGCCGGCGATCCGCTGGCCTGGAACGGCGGTTGCGACCTGGTGGTGAGCGACGGCCTGCTGGACCGGCTGGCCGCGCCGACCGACCGGGCCCGGCTCGCCGACGTCGTGCACGCCTCGGCCGAGCGCTACTGGCTGCGCACCGCCGCCCGCGAGCACCCGCTCGATCCGCAGACCTCGCTGCCCGCCGTGCACCTGCTGCCCGGTCGGGTCCGGACCCGGATCGACGGCTCCGCGCCGAGGGTGTTCCCGGCCCGGCGCGCGGAGTTGGCCTCGCGCTTTCCCGGATCGGTGGTCCGCGGCGAACGGGTGGCCGGGCTCGTGTCGTCCTGGGTGGTGGCCAAGCCGCGTGCCGATCACGTGCCCGGCCGCCCCTGACGTTGCATCACCAGCCGCTCGGGGGTGGGCGGTTGCGCGAGGAGGGGGATTCTCGGATGCGTGTTGTCATCGCCGGTCAGGGATATGTGGGACTGCCGCTGGCGGTTCGGGCCGCGCAGGTGGGCCACGAGGTGGTCGGCTACGACGTCGACCGGGAGCGGGTCAAGCGGCTGGCGGCGGGTGAGTCCTACGTCGAGGACATCCCCGCCGCCGAGGTGCGCGCGATCTCGGACGCGGGCCGCTACCGCGCCACGAGCGAGCCGAGGGATCTGGGCGGCTACGACATCGCGGTGATCACCGTGCCCACGCCGCTGCGCGAGGGCGTACCGGACCTGAGCTACATCGAGGAGTGCGCCCGCACGCTCGCGCGGTATCTGCGCCCGGGCGCGTGCGTGGTGCTCGAATCGACCACCTACCCGGGCACCACGGAGGAGTTGGTCGGCCCGATCCTGGAGGAGGGCTCGGGGCTGACCGCGGGCCGCGACTTCCACTTGGGCTACAGCCCGGAGCGGATCGACCCGGGCAATCCGACCTGGAACCTGGTCAACACCCCGAAGGTGGTCTCGGGGGTGGACGCCGCCTCGCTCGCGGTGGTGGAGGGCTTCTACGGCTCGCTGGTCGAGCGGGTGGTGCCGGTGTCCTCGCCCAAGGAGGCCGAACTGGTCAAGCTGATCGAGAACACCTTCCGGCACGTGAACATCGCGCTCGTCAACGAGGTCGCGATGTTCGCCCACGACCTGGGCATCGACGTGTGGGAGGCGATCGACGCCTGCTCCACCAAGCCGTTCGGGTTCCTGCGCTTCACCCCGGGTCCCGGGGTCGGCGGGCACTGCCTGCCGATCGACCCGTCGTACCTGTCCTGGCGGGTGCAGCGTGCGCTGGGACAGAGCTTTCGTTTCGTGGAGTTGGCCAACGACGTCAACAACCACATGCCCGACTACGTGATCCGCCGACTCACCGCCGCGTTCAACGCCCGGCGGCGCTCGGTCAACGGCTCGCACGTGTTGTTGGTGGGGCTCGCGTACAAGAAGAACACCGGCGACGCCCGGGAGTCGCCGTCGACGCACGTGGCCCGGCTGCTGTTGAACCTGGGCGCCGAGGTCAGCGCCGCGGATCCGCACGTGGAGCAGTCCCAGGTGGTGGACGCGCGGTTGCGGCGGGTGGAGTTGACGCCGGAGACGGTCGCCGCGGCCGACGCGGTCGTCCTGCTCGTCGACCACGACGACGTGGACCCGGAGTTGTTGCGCACCGCCGACTACGTGCTCGACTGCCGTCGGGTGCTCGGCGCGGGGCCCAACATCGAGGTGCTGTAGCGGTGTTGCAGGCGGTGTCGTAGGCCCGTCGCGGCCGGCGCGCGGTGGTCGGGGGTGTCGACCACCGCGCGCCGCTCCGGTCCGTCCCGGGCCCCTGCGGCCCGTTCGCGTCGCTCCCCCTGCCCCTACTTGTATTCGATGATCTTCGTCTTGTGCCCGGTGGCCTTGGTGTGCGCCTTGGCCGCCACCTGTGCCGCGTCCTTCGACCGGTACCGCTGGCGGGCGCCGTCCGACTTCGACGGACAACCGCCTTCTTGGCAGAGCCATCCCCAGGTACTCATGGACAACCTCCAGACATCACAGGCGCCACTCGCGTCCCGACCGAGGACGCGAATGACTTGGACGGCCACACCGCAGCACCTGCGGCCGCCGTGCGACCGACACTCGACACGTCATGACACGCTCGTGACGGAACCCGGACGTTCCGGAGAAAAACGTTTTCCTTTTGAATGCTTACCGCTTCGCTATCGACATACAAAGGATGCAATACCGCGATCAATGATCTTTTCTGCCTATTACGACGAAAGAGTGATACGAGATAGCTCGCCGGGGTGACGACGCGCAAGGAGCGGCGGTCGATTGCCGATAAGCGCGACACGTTATGTCAACCGGATCGCCTCGAACGCATGTCTTCGGCCCCGGCGGCGAATGTCACGGATTCGGGACATGCGGACCGGCACGATCGACGGCCGCGAGCGGACCGGGCTCGGCGGCCGGGCCGACGCGCAGCGGCACCGTCCCGCCCGAGACGCACTCCCCGGTGTCCAGCCGCCACTTCCAGTGGTGTCGGGGGCACTCCAGCACCCCCGCCTCGATGTCCGCGTGCGACAGGTCCTCACCGGCGTGCGGGCAAAAGCGCTGCATCCGCACCCCGCACCGCTCGATCGACTCGCCGTGCGCGGCCGATTCGCGTTCGCGGACCATCTGCATGGTCTGCGCCGGGTGTTCGCCGTAGCGCAGCAGGCTCATCAGGGTCAGGTCGAACACGTCCGGATCGCGGGCCAGGCCGAGCCGCATGGACAGCAGTGCCTCCTCCCAGCCCACCTCGCCGTCCACGATCGCGCGCAGCACCCGCTGCGGCACCTCGATCGTGTAGGCGGGGTCGACCGGTTCGTCCTCGAACACGATGTCGCCCGCGATCCGGCCCAGCCGCACCGACCACGAACCGCCGTCCGAGGTCAACCGCACGTCCTTGCGCCACGCGCCGAGGAAACGCCTGTTCCAGCTCTGCAACCGGGCGAAATAGGCGTCCAGTTCGGCCGGCGTCACCGGCTCGAAGGGCGGCTCGGCGTACGCCCGCCACTCCCGCTCGCGGCGGTCCCGATAGGCGCTCAGATAGGCGTCGGTGCGCCAGTGCGCCACCGGGCCGGTCGGCGCCGCGAGGTCGTCTCCCGGCGCCGCCTCGATCACCCGCACTCTCGGGCAGGCCGCCGCGAAGTCGGCCGCGAACGCCTCCCACAGCGGGAAGATGGTCTCGTCGCGGTCGTTGTACCGCGCCAGTTCCGGGTCCAGGAACACCGGTGGGCCGGCCGAGGGCAGATAGGACCGCGCGCCGGTCAGCCGGACCTTGCGCACCAGCGTGTCGAACAGGTCCGAGCGCACCTCCGCGGTCTTCTTGCGCTGCACCTCCTCGGGGTACGCATAGGCGTTCGGATACCACATCGCGCCGGAGAACTGCGCGGACAACAGGTCGATCTCGTCCGGGAGTTCGCCGAGCGGGGTGCTGCAGTCGTTGAGGTCGAGGAAGCGGTATCCGTCGAGGTCGACGAGCAGCCCGCTGTCCTCCTTGTGGCTGGTGTCGAGGAACATCGTCAGGGTCAGCCCGGGCACGGGCGTGAACGACTCGCGGTGGCCGAGCACCACCTGCTTCCCGAACCCGAGCGCGGTCATCCGCCGGACCAGCGACTTGGACCGGTAGCGGGGCAGCACCACGGTGACGCCCCGGTCCAGCCGGTCGAGCAGCCGCTCGTCGAAGTGGTCCTCGTGCAGGTGCGAGAGGTAGAGGAAGTCGGGCCGGGCGGCCACCACCTCCGGCAGCAGTTCGCGGTTGTCCGGAAAGGGGAACCACGAGCCGAGGAACGCGGGATGGAACCACGGGTCGATCAGCAGCGAGACCCCGGCGTGCGCGACCACGAAGCCCGCGTGGCCGAGATAGCGAATCGCGCCGGGCGCCGGCGGATCGGGCCTCGGCGCGACCGGCCGCGCCCGGCGGCGCTCGGACCCGGGCGTCACAGCCGGCTCAGCGCTCCCGCGAGCACCTCCGCGACACGTTCCTGCTGCCCGGCGGTCAGCTGCGGGTACAGCGGCAGCGAGAGCAGTTCCTCGGCGGCCCGCTCGGCGACCGGGAAGTCGCCCCGGGCATGGCCGAGTTCGGCGAACGCGGGTTGCAAGTGCACCGGCACCGGATAGTGCACGCCGGCGCCGACGCCCGCCTCGTTCAGCAGCGCGAGCACCTTGTCCCGCTCGGGCACCCGGACCGCGTACAGGTGCCACACGTGCTCGTTCCCGGGCGCGGTCCGGGGCAACCGTACGCCCTCGATGCCGGCCAGGAGCGTGTCGTAGCGCACCGCCGCCGCCCGCCGACGCACGTTCCAGTCGGCGAGCCGGCGCAACTTTGCGCGCAGCACCACGGCCTGGATGGTGTCCAGGCGCGAGTTGAACCCGAGCCGGGTGTGCACGTACTTGCGCGAGGAACCGTGATCGCGCAACTCGCGCAATATTCGGGCGTGTTCCTCGTTGCCGGTGCACACCGCGCCGCCGTCGCCGTACGCGCCCAGGTTCTTGCCCGGGTAGAAGCTGGTGGCCGCGATCGCGTCCGGACCCCACGCCCCGGGGGCCACGCCGTCCTGGGTGGCGCCCTGGCACTGCGCGGCGTCCTCGACCAGGAACACCCCGCGCGCCGCGGCCAGCGCCCGCAGCGCGCCCATCGGGGCCAGTTGCCCGTTCAGGTGCACCGGCAGCAGGGCCCGCGGGCCCGACGAGTCGCCCAGCGCCTCGGCGGCCCGCTGCGGGTCGAGCAGGAGGTGGTCCTCGTCCACGTCGGCCAACACCGGCCGCGCGCCCGCCCGGACCACCGCCTCCGCGGTCGCCACGAACGTGTTGGCGGGCAGCACCACCCCCTCGCCCGCGCCGACCCCCAGCACCCGCAGCGCCAGTTCCACCGCGTCGGTGCCGTTGGCCACGCCCACACAGTGCGCGGCGCCGGTGAACGCGGCGAACTCGGCCTCGAACTCCGCCACATCGGGCCCGCCCACGAACGCGCAGGTGTCCAGGACCCGGGCGATGCCGGCCGCCACCTCGGTCGCCACCTCGGCGTGCGCGGCGGCCAGATCCACCAGCGGGATCCGGCTCGGCTCAGCACTCATGCGTGTCTCCCCCACCTCGTCGCTCCGATTCGGCGAGGTCCGGCGCCGCGCGCAGTCGGCGCGCCGGCACCCCCGCCCACACCTCGGCCGGCGGCACGTCCCGCGTCACGACCGAGCCCATCCCCACCAGCGATCGGGCGCCGATCACCCGGTGCTCGCGCACCAGCGCACCGGCCCCCAGGTACGCCTCCCGGCCCACCGAGACCCCGCCCGCCAGCCGCACTCCCGCGGCCAGCGTGGCGAACTCGCCCACGTCGTCGTCGTGGGTCAACACCACCTGCGGCATGGTGTGCGCGTGTGCGCCGACCCGGACCCCGGTGGTCAACACCGTCTGCGCCATCAGCACCACGCCGGGGCCGACCTCGCAGGTCCTCGGGACCACCGCGCTCACGTGCACCAGGGTCGCCCAGCGCTCCGCCGGCAGCCCGAGCCGGGCCACCACCCGCGACCGGCTCCACCAGTGCGCAGGGCTGCCGGTGCACACCACCACGAGGGCGTCGGGCCACTTGTGCACCACGTCTGCCCCGCCGAGCACCGGCACGCCGTCCACCTCGGTGTCCTGCCGGGCCGGGTCGTCGTCCAGGAACCCGAGCAGCCGCCAACCCGAACTCCCGCGCGGGGCCCGGAAGTCCGGCAGTGCGGCGGCCACCTCCCGGGCGAACCCCCCGGCGCCGACGAGGAGCAGATCGCGAAAGGACACTAGACCGCCGCCCGCACGCCCGCCGCCGCCCGCACCGCGGCGACCACTCGGTCCTGCTGCGCCTCGGTCAGCTCGTGGAACAGCGGCAGAATCAGCGAGTCGCGGGTCAGTCGCTCGGTGACGGGCAGCGGTACGTGCTCGACGTCGGCGTAGGCCGGCTCCAGGTGCGCGGCCATGATCCCGCGTCGGGCGGAGATGCCGGCCCGGGCCAGCTCGCCGAGCAGTTCGTCGCGCGACATCGGGAAGTCCTCGGGCAGCAGCACCCAGAACGCCTGGAAGTTGGTCAGCCCGTACGCGGGATCCGCGGCCGTCTCCAGGCCGGCCACATCGGCCAGCGACTGCCGGTATCGGGCCGCCAACTCCCGTCGCCGCTCGACCATCGCGGCGAGCCTGCCGAGCTGCACCAGACCGATCGCCGCCTGCACGTCGGTCATCCGGTAGTTGAAGCCCAGTTCGTCGTAGCTCTCCACCACCGGCGCCCCGCCCGCCCGGTCCGCCGCGTCGCGATCGGCCGCGCTCACGCTCATCCCGTGCTCGCGCAGCCGGCGCAACCGGGGCGCATGGCCCGCGCGCGCCAGCGTGAGCATGCCGCCCTCGCCCGTGGTCAGCAGCTTGCGCGGGTGGAACGAGAAGGTCGCGGACATCGCCCCCGCGCCGACCGGCCGGCCCTTGTAGGTCGAACCCGCCGCACAGGCCGCGTCCTCCACCACCACGATGCCCCGGCGGTCCACCAGGGCCCGCACCGCGTCCAGGTCGGCCGGGATGCCGCCCTGGTCGACCAGGATCACCGCCCGCGTGGCCGAGGTCAGCACCGGCTCGATCGTCTCCGGCGTCAGGTTGCCGGTGGCCCGCTCGACGTCGGCGAACACCGGGCGCGCGCCCACGTAGCGCACCGCGTTGGCGGTGGCCACGAAGGACAACGACGGCACCACCACCTCGTCACCCGGCCCCACCCCGGCGTTGATCAGCGCCAGGTGCAGCGCGGTGGTGCACGAGGACACCGCGATCGCCTCCGGCACCCCCAGCCGGTCCGCGAAGGCCCGCTCGAAGGCCGCCACCCGAGGCCCCTGGGCCACCCACCCGGAGCGCACCGCGTCGGCCGCCGCGGCCGCCTCCTCGTCGCCCATCCAGGGCCGCATCACCGGAATTCGTTCCATGCCCATCGTGTCCTCCCCCAGCACCGTCCGCGCCGAACCCTTGACCCAGCTCCGCGTCCGCACGCCCGAGCCGCACCGAACTCCCCCGGTGCGCACATCGGTTCAGACCGCGTCCCGCCACCACGCCACCAGTCGGCGCAGCCCCTCGTCGATGTCCACCTCGGCGGTGAAGCCCAACTCCCGTGCGGCCTTGGTGGTATCGGCCAGCCGTCGGGTCACCCCGCCACTGGCCCGGGCCGGCCCGTACTCGATGCCCAGGTGCTCGGCGCCCATCACCACCAGCAGCCGCTCGGCCAGCGAGCCCAGCGAAGTCTCGCTCCCGGACGCGATGTTGAACACCTCACCGCTCGCGTCCGCCCGCGCGGCCAGGAGATTGGCGCGCGCGATGTCGTCGGTGTACACGAAGTCCATCGTCTGCAGGCCGTCGCCGAAGATCAACGGGGGTTCCCCCTTGCCGATCCGCTCCATCCAGCGGATCAACACCTCGGTGTACAGGCCGTGTACGTCCATCCGCGGGCCGTAGACGTTGAAGTAGCGCAGCGCCACGTAGTCCAGGCCGTACATCGCCCGGAAGCTGCGCAGCAGGCCCTCGTTGAACAGCTTGGCCGCGCCGTAGAGCGTGTCGTTGTCGTACGGGTGGTGCAGCTCGGTGGTCGGGAAGTGCTCGGCCAGCCCGTACACCGACGCGGAGGAGGACGTGACCACCTTGCGCACGTCGGCCGCGACCGCCGCCTCCATCACGTCGTAGGTGCCGTCCACCAGCACTTCCAGGGCGAGCCGGGGCTCCTCGACACACTGCGTGATCCGGATCGCGGCGAGGTGGAACAGTACGTCGACACCCGGCGTCAGCCGGGCCAGCAGCGCCCGGTCGCGGATGTCGCCGTCCATCAACTCGACCCGCTCGTCGGCCAACGCCCGGGCCAGGTTGCCCCGGTGACCCCGGGTCAGGTTGTCGAGCACGACCACCTTCGCCGCGCCCTCGTCGAGCAGGCGATCCACGATGGTGGATCCGATGGTCCCGGCCCCGCCGGTGACCAGGCAGTGCGATCCGGCGATCTCGACACTCGTCACGATGGTTCCCCCACGGCGACGGTGACGCCGCCCAGTTCCAGGCTGCGCGAGGCGGCCTCCAGCAGTTCCAGTACCCGCAGTCCCGCCCGCCCGTCGGTGAGCGCGGGTCGGGCCCCGCCGATCGCCTCGGCGAACTCGGCCATCACCGCGCGCAGCGCCTCGCGTTCGGGCAGCGCCGGCAACACCACGTCGCCCATCCGGTAGGAGATCAGCTTCTCCCGGCGGGCGTCGTGGTCGAGCGCGGTGTCCTCGATCCGGTCGACCCCCTTGTCGTGCACCTGGAGCCGGGCCGCCGGGTTGGTGTCGTCCCACACCAGCGTGCGCCGCGAGCCGCCGATGATGGTGGTGCGGACCTTGGTCGGCGAGAGCCAGTTGACGTGCACGTGCGCGATGGCGCCGTTGCTCAGCCGCAGCACGAGGTAGGCCAGACAGGCCCGGCCGGTGCCCAGCGGGTCCGCGCCGTGCGCGGACACCGACACCGGGCGCACCCCCGGCGGCAGGATGAAGTCGAGGATGGACAGGTCGTGGGGCGCGAGGTCCCACAACACGTCCACGTCGGGCTGCACCAGGCCGAGGTTGATCCGGACCGAGTCGAAGAAGCGGATGTCGCCCAACTCGCCGCCGTGGATCGACTCGCGGATGTGCCGGACCACCGGCATGTAGCAGAACGTGTGATCGCACATCAGGGTCAGCCCGGTGCGCTCGGCCAGTTCGACCAGCTTGACCGCCTCGGCGTACGCGGCCGTGATCGGCTTCTCGACCAGGACGTGTTTGCCCGCCTCGAGCGCCGCCGCGACCAGTTCGAAGTGCGTCGCGGCCGGCGTCGCGATGGCGACGGCCTGTACGGCCGGGTCCGCGAGCACGTCCCGATACGACGTGCTCACCCGGACCGTGCTGTACTCGCCCAGGACCGCTCTGGCCCGTGCCTCGTCGAGGTCACACAACCACTCCACCCGCAGCGCCGGCGTGGCCTGCGCGTTGCGGATCAGATTGGGCCCCCAGTAGCCGGCCCCGATGACGGCCAGCCCGATGGGCCGACCGGATCCGGAACCAGACCCGGAATTCGACATGACGGAACGTCAACTCCCCTGCACCCCCCGGCCGCACGGGCCCAGCCGCCGCACGGCACCCCCACCCGAACGAAGCTAGCGCCCGATCCGGCCCGGCGCCGGTCAACCGGGAAATCCGCGGGGGTCGGACCGGCCTGCGAAGATCCTTGGCGGAGTCCCGGTTGCACGTGACGCCGAGGCGTTTGGCACGCTGTTGCACGCACAGTCACCGATCCGGGCGCCGGCACGATCCCAGCATCGACACAAGCGGCCCGCCCGGCAAGCAGCACATGAACGAGAAGGGAACGCCACGTGGCCGCGGGTACCCCGACGACGACACTGGCGAAGGAACGTACGGCGGAAGTGGATCCGACGATCGAACCGGCCCCCGAGACCCCGGAGCGGGGCACACCGCGGGGGACGCGCGAGAGCATCCTCCCGGCCGTGGCCGCCGCGCTGATCATCGGTAAGCGGATCAGCACCCGGGCGGGCGCCAAGGGCGATACCGTGCCGAACCCGCATCCGCTGGTCCGGGACTTCCTGCTGGCGCTGCCGCCCGAATCGCGCGAGCGCTGGCGGGGCCGCTGCCCCGAGGTCGAACTGGTCTCCGAGCACCTCTTCGAGGCCGAGGCGGCGCGCAGCAAACGGGCGGCCCGGCGGCCGTTCACCGTGCAGGAGGCGCGCCGCTCGCTCAAGGGGGCCAAGCTGACGCTGCGCCGGATCCGCGAGGACGGCGACCCGCAGCACGACACCTACCAGCCGCCGTGCCGATCCTGCGCGCCGATGCTCGACCACTTCGGCGTCACACCGACGGAAAGCGGCTGACGTGTCCCGGTTCTCCTCCGACGTGGTGCACGAACTCAAGCGGGCCGGCTGGACGGTGGGCCGGCGCCGGCTGACCCAGGCCGAGACGTGGGCCCGACAGATCAGCGACCACGAGTCGCCCGACGGGCACCGGCACAGCGTGTTCCCGGCGGCGCTGGTGGCCTGGGCCGAGTTCGGCACCCTGCACTTCGCGATCGGCGGCGCGGGCAAGGACGTCCTGCGCCGACCTTTCACCATCGATCCCACCCGGGGGCTGCACCTGCCCCGCACGCTGACCGACGTGGGCCGCGCGCTCGGCACCCCGCTGGCGCCGCTCGGCGACGAGGACGGCGGCAGCGCCTACCTGGCCATCGACCCGGGCGGTCGGGTGTTCGGCCTCGACCACACCGGCGAGTGGTTCATCGGCTCATCGATGGACGCCGCGATCAGCACGCTGGTCCTGGGGCACGCCCCGGTACGCATCCGCGACGACGGACGCTGGTAGCCGGGGCGGGCGGGCGTACGCATGCGAAAGGGCGGCTCCCCGTGGGGGCGCCGCCCTGCGTCGTCGTGGCTCGCTCAGGTGTTGAACCGGTTCTGCGCCCGCTCCAGCCCCTCGCGGACCAGCGCCTCGCACGCGTCGGCCGCCCGGTCCACCTCGAACCCCAGCTCCTTGCGCTCGGTGGCGGAGAAGTCCCTGAGCACGAACGCCGCGACGTCCATCCGGCCCGGGGGTCGCCCGATGCCGAACCGCACCCGCAGGTAGTCGGGCCCGAGCGACTTGGTGATCGACTTCAGGCCGTTGTGCCCGTTGTCGCCACCGCCGCGCTTGAGCCGCAACACGCCGTAGTCGACGTCCAGCTCGTCGTGCACCGCGACGATGTTCGCGACCGGGATCTTGTAGAAGTCGCGCAGCGCGGTCACCGGACCGCCGGACAGGTTCATGAACGACATCGGCTTGGCCAGCACCACCCGGTGTGGGCCGATCCGGGTCTCCACCACCTGGGCGCGCGACTTGTGCGCCTTGAATTTCGACCGATCCCGCTCGGCGAGCAGGTCGACCACCATGAACCCGACGTTGTGGCGATTCCCGGCGTATTCGGGGCCGGGATTGCCGAGGCCCACGACCAGCCAGGGACTGTCGTCCGTGGTGGCGTGGGCCTGCGACTCACTCATGATGCCGTTGTCCCCGCGTTCGTTGCGCGTGTGTCGACTCAGGCCTCTTCGGCCGCGGTCTCCTCGGCGGTCGGCTCGGGCGCCGACGGGGTGAGGATGTGCAGGATGACGGCCTCGGGGTCGCCCGCGAGCGCGGTGCCCTTCGGCAGCTTGATGTCCTTGGCGTGCACCGAGGCGCCCGGCTCCAGGCCGGTCACGTCGATCTCGATGGTGCCGGGGAGGGCGGTGGCGTCGGCCTCGACGGGGAGCGCCGGGACGACGGTCTCCAGCAGGCCGCCCGGGGCGATCTCGCCGACGGTGCTGACCGGAACCTCGACCGTGACCGTCTCGCCCTTCTGGACGATCAGGAGGTCGACGTGCTCGAGGTGCCGCTTGATCGGGTGCCGCTGGACGTCCTTGGGCAGGGCGAGCTGCGCCTTGCCGTCGATGTCCAGCGAGAACAGCACGTTGGGGGTCTTGAGCGCGAGCATGAGCTCGTGGCCCGGAAGCGCAAGGTGGAGCGGAGCGGAGCCGTGACCGTAGAGGACGGCCGGCACCTTACCCGCGCGACGGGCGCGACGGGCGGCACCCTTGCCGAACTCGGAACGCGGCTCGGCGACGATACGGACCTCGGACACGACGGGTACTCCTCGAACGACGCGGTGGCGGATGGCGGGGCGGGGTCCCCATGATGCGGATCGACTGCGGACGGTGATCGCCGGAGCCGGTTCGTAGGTGCCCGAGTGGCACCGGGTCCCCTGCAAAAGCCTTGGAGGAGTACACGACACACAACTACCGCGTCGATCACGGAGCAAGTAGCGCGCATCCCTCGCCGGGCAACCCCGTTAGCCTACCCGCTCTTCTCGGTCGACCCGAAATCGGGTCGCGACAAGCACCACTCGAACGAGTGATGGCGCGCCCCCCGGTCGGGGCACGATACCGCGAAGAGCGAGCGGGCACACATACGCCGCCCGGCCGAACGGACGGGCGGCGTACGCGAGTTGGAGCAGTCGAGACTCGGCATCCCGCTAAGGTGCCGAATGTCGACAAGACCTTCGGATCAGCTGTGGCCCTCGAACAGGCTCGTGACCGAACCGTCCTCGAAGACCTCACGGATCGCGCGGCCCACCATCGGGGCGATCGACAGGATGGTCAGCTTGTCGAACCGACGCTCCTCCTCGATCGGCAGCGAGTTGGTCACGATGACCTCGCTGATCCGCGAGTTCTTCAGCCGGTCCACGGCGGGGCCGGAGAGCACCGCGTGGGTGGCGGCCACGATCACGTCGGCCGCACCGTTCTCGTACAGCGCGTCGGCGGCGGCGCAGATCGTGCCACCGGTGTCGATCATGTCGTCGACCAGCACACAGGTACGGCCGGCGACGTCACCGACCACCTCGTGCACGGTGACCTCGTTGGCGATGTTCGGGTCGCGGCGCTTGTGGATGATCGCCAGCGGGGCGCCGAGGCGGTCCGTCCACTGGTCGGCCACCCGGACCCGGCCGGCGTCCGGGGAGACCACGGTCAGCCGCTCGCGGTCCACCCGCTTGCCCACGTGGTCGGCCAGCAGCGGCAGCGCGAACAGGTGGTCCACGGGGCCGTCGAAGAAGCCCTGGATCTGCGAGGTGTGCAGGTCCACGGCCATCAGTCGGTCGGCACCCGCGGTCTTGAACAGGTCCGCCATCAGCCGCGCCGAGATCGGCTCGCGACCGCGGTGCTTCTTGTCCTGACGGGCGTAGCCGTAGAACGGGACGATGACCGTGATGCGCTTGGCGGAGGCCCGCTTGAGCGCGTCGATCATGATCAGCTGTTCCATGATCCACGTGTTGATCGGAGCCGTGTGGCTCTGGATCACGAACGCGTCGGCACCTCGTACGGAGTCCTCGAACCGTACGTAGATCTCCCCGTTGGCGAACTCGAAGGCCTTGGTGGGAACGAGGTCCGCACCGAGCTCCGAGGCCACCTCCTTCGCAAGTTCGGGGTGGGCCCTGCCCGTGAAGAGCATGAGCTTGCGCTCAGGCGTCACCTTGATCCCGCTCACAGCACCGTCTCCTTGCCATTCGCCTCGGCAGAACCGTCGTTCGGCCCGGCCGTTGTGTGCACGTCACCCGCGTCGCCCTGGCTCGACGCGAGCGCGCGTTCGGCGGCCTGCGCCGAGGCCGTACCCGCGCGTTTGCGTGCGACCCACCCGTCGATGTTGCGTTGGCGCCCCCGCGCCACCGCCATCACACCGGGTGGGACATCTTCGGTGATCGCCGATCCGGCGGCCGTGTAGGCACCGTCGCCGATCTCGATCGGGGCGACCAGCATGGTGTCGCTGCCCACGCGGACGTGGTCGCCGACCACCGTGTGGTGCTTGTTCACGCCGTCGTAGTTCACGAAGATCGTGGCCGCGCCGATGTTGGTGCCCACTCCGATGGTCGCATCCCCGACATAGGTCAGATGCGGCACCTTCGATCCCTCGCCGACCACGGCGTTCTTCATCTCCACGAAGCCGCCGGCCTTGGCCTTGGCGGCGAGGCGGGTACCGGGCCGCAGGTAGGTGTATGGCCCCACGGTCGCCTCGGGGCCGATCTCGGCCCCCTCGCTCGTGGCGTTGTACACGTGTGCCCTCGGCCCGACGACCGTATCGCGCAGCGTGCAGTTGGGCCCCACCACGGCCTCGGCGGCGATGCTGGTGACGCCGTGGAGCTGGGTGTTGGGGTGCACGACCGCGTCCGGCTCGAACGTCACGTCGACGTCGATCCAGGTGGTCGCGGGGTCGATCACGGTGACCCCGGCGCGCATCACGGCCTCGATCAGGCGGTCGTTGAACACCCGCCGCGCCTGGGCGAGCTGGACCCGGTCGTTGACGCCCAGGATCTCCCGGTGGTCCACGGCGGCCGCGGCGCCCACCCGGTGTCCGGCCTCGCGCAGCACGTGCAGCGTGTCGGTGAGGTATTCCTCGCCCTGGCTGTTGTGCGGGGTGATCTGGCCCAGCGCCTCGCGCAGCAGCTTGCCGTCGAACGCGTACACGCCGGAGTTGATCTCGGCGATCGCGCGCTGCGCGGCGGTGGCGTCCTTGTGCTCGACGATCGCGGTGACGGCGCCGCGCCCGTCGGGGGTGTTCTCCCGGACGATCCGGCCGTAGCCGGTCGGGTCGGGCACCACCGCGGAGAGCACGGTGACGGCGTTGCCCTCGCTCTCGTGGGTGGCGACCAGGGCGGCCAGGCTGTCCGAGGTCAGCAGCGGGGTGTCCCCGCAGGTGACCAGGACCACTCCGTCGGGTTCGCGGCTGCTCGCGGCGAGCCCGTCCAGGGCGACGCGCACGGCGTGGCCGGTGCCGTTCTGTTCCTCCTGGACGACCACCTTGGCGGCCGGGTCCAGGACGGAGAGGTAGCCGGCGACCTGGTCGCGGCCGTGGCCGACGACGACGATCAGGTCTTCGGGATCCAGTCGTCGGGCGGCCTCGACCACGTGTCCGACCATGGCCCGACCGGCCAGGGAGTGCAGGACCTTCGGAGTGGTCTTGGAGCGCATGCGGGTGCCCTCACCCGCAGCGAGTACGACGACGGCAGCCGGGCGGATGGGGCTCACAGAGCAAGGCTCCTCGGCATCGCTGGCGGGGGGATGCCCGACGACTCCGAAGGCCGACTTCGGAGAAACGAAACGACGGCACGACGAAGCCGAGCCGAACAAACCGGGCCCTATGAGGATAGCGCCGTCGGCGGGAGCCTCCACGCGCCGATGCGGCCTGCACGACCGAAGGGCTCCGCTACCAGGATTTGAACCTGGACCAAGGGGACCAAAACCCCGTGTGCTGCCGAGTTACACCATAGCGGAATGAATCGGGCATTCCGCCTGAGCAGCGGGTTCATCCCGTTTTCACGGCACCCACTATGCCGGCCCCCCGGCATCCCGTGCGCGAATAACCCCCCGGAAACCGGGCCCAAGATCGCCGAAGCGCCGTCGGCATGCTCGCGGACACACCTGGAAAACGTCCTCCTCGGGGTGCGCAAGGCAAGAATGAGAAGGCGTACAGACCCCTCGCTTTCCGCTCATGACCTGCCATACTGACGGAACTTACGGCTCCGTAGGTTACGTCGCCGTAGCGTTGCCTGTCCCCGATCCGAGGGAATCCCTATGACCGTTTCCTCCTCCGGTTCCACCGGCGCCGGCGTGCTCGAAGCCGAACGGAGGTCCGCCGACTCCGCCACCCGCGGCACGCTCGGCGGCGAGCGCAAGCACGCCGCCGAGCAGATCGCGCTGGCGCTCTTCATCGGCGTCCCGTTCCTCGCGCTGGTGGCAGCCGTGCCGGTCGCCTGGGGATGGGGGCTGTCCTGGCGCGACGTGGTGCTCGCGGTGGTGATGTACGCCATCACCGGCCACGGGATCACCATCGGGTTCCACCGCTACTTCACCCACGGGTCGTTCAAGGCCAAGCGCCCGGTCCGGATCGCGCTGGCGATCGCGGGCAACATGGCCGTACAGGGGCCGCTGGTGCGCTGGGTGGCCGACCACCGCAAGCACCACAAGTTCTCCGACAAGGAGGGCGACCCGCACTCGCCGTGGCGCTACGGCACCGGCGTCGGCGCGCTGTCCAAGGGCCTGTGGTGGGCGCACATGGGGTGGCTGTTCGACGTCGAGCAGACCTCGCAGGAAAAGTACGCGCCCGACCTGCTCAAGGACCGCGACATGATTCGCGTCTCCCGCCAGTTCCCGCTGTGGGTGGCGGTCTCGCTGGGCGCTCCCGCGCTGGTCGGCGGGCTGTGGGCGTGGTCGTGGCAGGGCGCGGTGACCGCGTTCTTCTGGGCCGGCCTGGTCCGGGTCGCGCTGCTCCACCACGTGACGTGGTCGATCAACTCGATCTGCCACGCGGCGGGCGAGCGTCCGTTCAAGTCGCGCGACCGTTCCGGCAACGTGTGGTGGCTGGCCATCCCGTCGATGGGCGAGTCCTGGCACAACCTGCACCACGCGGACCAGACCAGCGCCCGGCACGGGGTGCTGCGCGGTCAGCTCGACAGCAGCGCTCGCACGATCCGCTGGATGGAGAAGCTGGGCTGGGTCTGGGACGTGCGTTGGCCGGACCGGGAGCGGGTCGCCGCACGGCGCGCGGCATGATGGGGCAGTGACCGAGACCAGCAGGCGGAGTGCACCGCGCGGCGGCGGTCGTGTGCGCATGACCGGAAAAGAGCGCCGGGAGCAGTTGATCGACATCGGTCGAACGCTGTTCGCGGAGCGTGGCTACGACGCGACGAGTGTCGAGGAGATCGCACACAAGGCCGGTGTGTCGAAGCCGGTGGTCTACGAACACTTCGGCGGCAAGGAAGGGCTGTACGCGGTCGTCGTGGACCGCGAGACGAGCGCGCTGCTCGACGGGGTGACCGGCGCGCTGACCGGCGGCCACCCCCGGGAGCTGCTGGAGCAGGCCGCCTTCGCGCTCCTCGACTACATCGACCAGAACACCGACGGCTTTCGCATCCTGGTCCGGGACTCGCCGGTGGCCCAGTCGACGGGCACCTTCGCGTCGCTGATCAGCGACATCGCCTCGCAGGTCGAGGACGTGCTCGGCCTGGAGTTCAAGTCGCGCGGCTACGACCCGAAGCTGGCCCCGATGTACGCCCAGATGCTGGTCGGGATGGTCGCCCTGACCGGCCAGTGGTGGCTCGACGTCCGCCGCCCCAAGAAGGCCGACGTCGCGGCCCATCTGGTCAACCTGGCCTGGAACGGCCTGTCCGGCATCGAACCGAAGCCGAGACTGGTCGGCCGCCGCAGCTCGTGACCCGATCCGGGGTCTTCGGCATGTGAGACGGGGACGCCCCTGGGGCGGTCCCCGTCTCGTGCGTGCGATTGCCGTGCGGCAGATCGGGTGCCGCCGAAGATGGTGTCGCTACGAATAGTATCCCCGGCGATACCATTCGTAGCCATGCTTGTAGAGGTACGCTTCTTAGAACTGTACTTCTATAACTGCGAGGACCGGTGGACAAACCCGTCGAGATGTTCGATCGCGATCACGAGTGGTCGGCGCTGGGTCGGTTCATCACGGACACGCAGCCGGGCGCCACGCTCGGGGTGGTCTCCGGGCGTCGCCGCCAGGGCAAGACGTTTCTTCTGGACGCCGCCTGTCGGGCGGCGGGCGGGTTCTACTTCGGTGCGACCGAGGCCACCGACGTCGAATCCCTGCGCAGGATCGGCGCGGCTCTCACCGCCCATGTCCGACCCGCGAGCCCCTATCACTTCGCCGACTGGTTCGAGGCCGTCGACGTGCTCCTTGCCCTCGGCGCGGAGCGCCCCGTGCCCGTGGTCATCGACGAGTTTCCCTATCTGGCCAGGGCCAATCCGGAGTTGCCTTCCGTACTTCAGGAAGCATTTCGACCTCTGCGGGAGCAACGCACCGCGTCCCGAGCGCGAGTGCTGTTGTGCGGATCGGCCCTGTCGTTCATGGGGAAACTTCTGTCCGGCAACGCGCCGTTGCGTGGTCGTGTGGGCCTCGAACTGATCATCCGTCCACTCGACCACCGGCTCGCCGCGCGCTTTTGGGACATCAGCGATCCGCGACTGGCCATGCAGGTGAACGCGATCGTCGGAGGCACTCCGGCCTATCGGCGCGAGTTCGCGCGCGGCGACTCGCCCACCGGGCCCGAGGACTTCGACGACTGGGTCGTGCGCACGGTGCTCAATCCCGAGACGCCGCTCTTTCGCGAGGCCCGCTACCTGCTCGCCGAGGAACCCGATCTACGGGACACCGGCCTGTACCTGTCCGTCCTGGCGGCCATCGCCGACGGCAACGGCACCCGCGGCGGGGTGGCCGGCTACCTCGAACGCAAGGCCACCGACATCTCGCACCCGATCAACGTCCTCGAGGACGCCGGACTGCTCCACCGTGACGCCGACGTCTTCCGCGACAACCGCTCCACCTACCGCATCGCCGAGCCGCTGATCGCCTTTTACCACGCCATTATGCGACCGGTGTGGGACCAGTTGGAACGCCCCGGAAGTGCCCGTCGGGTCTGGCAAGCCAGTCACCGTCGCTTCGCGAGCAACGTCCTGGGGCCGCACTACGAGCAGGTTTGTCGCGACTGGACCCTGCACCATGCCGATCCCGACCTGATCGGCGGCCTGCCCGCGCGGGTCGGGCACGGTGTCGTGCACGACGCCAAGGCTCGGGTCGGCCACGAGGTCGACGTCGCCGTCATCGGCATCGCCGACGGCGGCAGACCACCGTTGCTCGCGATCGGCGAGGCCAAGTGGAACGACACGATCGGCATCGCGCACATCGATCGTCTCCGCGCCATTCGCGACCTCGTCCGGCAGGCCGGCCGCTACGACACGAGCGAGACTCGGCTGCTCTGTTTCAGCGGCGCCGGCTTCAACGACAAGGCCCGTGCCGCCGCCGCGGCCGACCCCGACATCCGACTCGTCGACCTCGACACGTTGTACGGCCCGACGTCGCATTGAGGTCGGCGCCGGCGTCGCGCCCTGTGGCGCGGTGACGGCCGCGGAGTTTCGGGGACTCCGCGGCCGTCGGGGGCGGGGTGGGGGGTCAGCCCAATACCGCGCGCAGTTGGTCGAGGGACCATTCCAGGTCGTCCTTGGAGATGACCAGGGGTGGGGCGATGCGGATCGTTTGGCCGTGGGTGTCCTTGACCAGGACGCCGCGGTCCATCAGGGCCTGGGAGACGTCGCGTGCGGTGCCGTGTGCCGGGTCGATGTCGACGCCCGCCCACAGGCCGCGACCGCGGACCGTGGTCACGGAGTGGCCCACCAGCGCGGCGAGTTCGCGGTGCAGGTGGTCGCCGAGGTCGGCGGAGCGCTGCTGGAACTCGCCGGAGCGCAGGATCTCCAGGACCTCCAGGCCCACCGCGCAGGCCAGCGGGTTGCCGCCGAACGTGGAGCCGTGCTCGCCGGGGGCGAACACGCCGAGCACCGCACGGGACGACACCACGGCCGAGATCGGCAGGATGCCGCCGCCGAGCGCCTTGCCCAGGATGTACATGTCGGGCACCACACCCTCGTGCTCGCACGCGAACGTGCGGCCCGTGCGGCCCAGCCCGGACTGGATCTCGTCGGCGATGAACAACACGTCGCGCTCGGCGGTGACCCGGCGCACCTCGGCCAGGTAGCCGGGCGGCGGGACCAGCACACCGGCCTCGCCCTGGATCGGCTCGAGCAGCACCGCCACCGTGTCGTCGGTGATCGCCGCGCGCAGCGCCGCCGCGTCGCCATAGGGCACGACGTCGAAGCCCGGGGTGTACGGGCCGAAGTGCCGGCGCGCCTCCTCGTCGGTGGAGAAGCTGACGATCGTGGTGGTGCGGCCGTGGAAGTTGCCCGCCGCCACGATGATCCTGGCCCGCCCGTCCGGCACGCCCTTGACCTCGTAGCCCCACTTGCGCGCGGTCTTGACAGCGGTCTCCACCGCCTCCGCGCCGGTGTTCATCACCAGGACCATCTCCATGCCCGCCAACTCCGCGAGCTGCTCGCAGAACGGCGCGAAGCGGTCGTTGTGGAACGCCCGGCTGGTCAGCGTGACCCGGTCCAACTGCCGCTTGGCGGCGTCGATCAGGCGCGCGTTGCCGTGCCCGAAGTTGAGCGCGGAATACCCGGCCAGCATGTCCAGGTAGCGCCGGCCCTCGACGTCGGTCATCCAGGCGCCGTGCGCCTCGGCAACCACGATCGGCAGCGGGTGGTAGTTGTGCGCGCTGTGCTCCTCGGCCAACGCGATCAGTCGGGTGCTCTCGGCGCCGGGGCCGCCCGGGCGACCGACCCCAAACTTGTGCTCGGGGGAGGAGGGGACGGGGGTGTGCTGCGTGCTCATGACGTCCTTTCGCAACGGTGGAGAGCCGTGGGAATCGCTACGAGAGTGGAGAACGGCGATACCGGGAGATGCCGGGAGGAGGTTCGGTACGAAGGCGGGGAAATCCCGCAATCAATGACAAGACGGAGAAAAGTCACCCGGGTGGGTACGGACGGGATACCCCGCGGGGACGGCGGATCAACGGGCGGCGCGCAGTTCCAGGACGCAACCGCGCACGCTCGCGCCGTGGGCCGCGAATGCGGACATGTCCAGCTCGATCGTACGGAATCCCCGCTCCGCCAACCGGGCGGCGAGCGCGGGTGTCGTGTCGCCCATCACCACGCTGCGCCCGTCGGAGACCGCGTCGAGGCCGAGCGCCACCGCGTCCGCCTCGTCCACCTCGATCCGTTCCGGGAACACCCGGGTCAGCCGGCGCAGCGCGGTCGGGGTGAACGCCCCCGGGTAGTAGGCCGCGGTGTGCCCGCCCAGCACGGTCAGCGCCGAGCCGAGTCGGGGAAAACGCGGGTCGGCCAACTCCAGCGGGACCACGGGCAGGCCGAAGAACGCCTGCGCCTCGGCATGCGCGGCCACCTCGGTCGACGGCCCCACCGCGGCCAACAGCCGGGGGCCGACCGGGATCAGGTCGCTCTCGCCCTCGTGGACGAACACCGGCTCCAGCGCGGAGCGGAAGCCGTGCCGGGCGAACCACTCCAGATACGCCGGCGTCGCGGCCGACCGCGCCGCCGCCCGCGGCCGTGCGCCGAGCACCCGCCTGCCCACCACGGTCGCCGCCCGCGAGGCGAAGACCATGTCGGGCAGCCCCGGTCGGCCCGGCACCAGGCTCACCCGATGCCCGAGCCCGATCAACACCGCGCGCAACCGCTCCCACTGACCCATCGCAGTCGTGGTGCGCGCCGTGAACCCGGTCGCCGGCGGCGTCTCGTCCAGATAGACCGGCGGACACATCACGTAGTGCCGCAGTTCGGCCGCCCGCGGGGCGACGAAGCCGCGTCGCCGCTGTCGGGACACCCGCGCCCGCTCGGCTCCGGGCGATATGTGCTCCGACCGCAGGTCGGAACGGCCCGATCGACCGCAGCGCGAGGTGAGGCGCACGCGATATCCCCTTCTCGCGGACGGCGGCGGCAGGCGCGCGCCCGGGATTTCCGCGGCCCACGCCCGTCCGACCCTGCCGATGGTGATGCCGTGCAGTCGGCGGCAGGCCGGGGCCGCACCCGATCGTCACCGTGGATAGGCGGTCGGCGACCCTCTGTGTCGGCCCTGGACAGCCTAGGTTGCCGCCACCGGAGGCGTAAAGGCGGCTGCGTTGTCCCATACCGCACGATCGTTGCGCATTTCCCCGGGCGCTCACCCGCTTTGTTGTGCGCCCCGCGCGGACGTCGCGTGGCTCCCCTGACCGGAACCACGTCACGCGCCTGAGAGAATGGCGGCATGGCCTCGACGCGTCCCCGTGTTCTGTCCGGAATCCAGCCGACCGCGGATTCGTTCCACCTGGGTAACTACCTGGGCGCGATCCGGCAGTGGGTGCCGTTCCAGGACAGCCACGATGCCTTCTACATGGTGGTCGACCTGCACGCGATCACCGTTCCGCAGGACCCGAAGCAGTTGCGCGAGCGCACCCGGATCTCCGCCGCGGAGCTGCTCGCTGCCGGTCTGGACGCGGACCGCTGCACCCTGTTCGTGCAGAGCCACGTACCCGAGCACGCACAGCTCGCGTGGGTGATGAACTGCATGACCGGCTTCGGCGAGGCCGCGCGGATGACCCAGTTCAAGGACAAGTCCGCCAAGCAGGGCACCGACCGCACCACCGTCGGCCTGTTCACCTACCCGGTGCTCCAGGTCGCCGACATCCTGCTCTACCAGGCCGACGCGGTCCCCGTCGGCGAGGACCAGCGCCAGCACGTGGAGCTGACCCGCGACATCGCGCAGCGGTTCAACTCGACGTTCGGCGAGACGTTCACCGTCCCCAAGCCGTTCATCGTCAAGGAGACGGCCAAGATCGTCGACCTCCAGGACCCGACGATCAAGATGAGCAAGTCCGCCTCGACGCCCAAGGGCATCGTCAACCTGCTCGACGACCCCAAGGCGAGCGCGAAGAAGATCCGCAGCGCGGTCACCGACACCGGCACCGAGGTGCGCTTCGACGAGACGGAGAAGCCGGGGGTGTCCAATCTGCTCACCATCCACTCGGCGCTCTCCGGCACCTCGATCCCCATGCTGGAGGAGCGCTTCGCGGGTCGCGGCTACGGCGACCTGAAGAAGGAGGTGGCCGAGGTGCTGGTCGATTTCGTCACCCCGTTCCAGGAGCGGGTACGCGGCTACCTGGACGACCCGGCCGAGCTGGACGCCGTCCTCGCCCGGGGCGCCGACAAGGCCCGCGAGGTGGCGTCGCGGACGCTCGCCGAGACCTACGACCGAGTCGGCTTCCTGCCCCCGGTCACCGGCCGGTCGGGAGGCTGAGGCGCAGCACATGGCCAAGCGCACCATCGGAGTGTCGATCGCGATTCCCGAGCCCTACGGCAGCGAGTTGCAGGCTCGCCGCGCCGGGTTCGGGGATCCGCTCGCGAACGCCATTCCGACCCACGTGACCCTCCTGCCGCCGACCGAGGTGGCCGACGAGGCGATGGCCGAGATCGAGGAGCACCTGCGCGCGGTCGCCGCCGGCGAGGCCCCGTTCGACATACACCTGCGCAGCACCGGTACGTTCCGACCGACCTCGCCGGTGGTGTTCGTCCAGGTCGCGCGCGGCATCCCGGAGTGCGAGCGGATCGAGGCCGCGGTGCGATCCGGGCCGCTGGAGCGCGAGTTGCACTTCCCGTACCACCCGCATGTGACCGTCGCGCATCACCTGCCCGATCACATGCTCGACCTGGCGTTCGCGGAACTCGTCGACTACGACGCGGTCTTCCCGATCTGGGGCTTCAGCCTGTACGAGCACGGCACGGACGGGGTGTGGCGCCCGCAACGTGACTTCGCGTTCGGCCAATCGTTGCCAGGTCCGCTGCCCGTGTGATGCCGTCCCGGCCGCGCGGGACGTCACAGAGTGGAGTCGCGTGTGGGCAGGGCGTCGGGCGGGCAGCAGTCATCCGTGGCGATCAAGGAGCGGCTGGCGAGGATCCCGATCATCGGCCCCACCTGGCGGGCCTATTCGCGCTATGGCGATCGACAGGGCAATCGACTCGCCGCCGCGGTGACCTACTACGGGTTCCTGTCGCTGTTCCCGTTGATCACGCTCGCGGCGGCGGTGGTGGCCGCGGCACTCGACCCCTCCCAGGTCCGCCGGATGCAGAACAAGATCTCCGAGCAGATCCCCGGTATCGCCGACAAGTTGGACCTGGACGCGCTGGTGCGCAACGCGGGCGCGGTCGGGGTGATCGGCGGCGCGCTGCTCCTGGTGTCCGGGACGGGGTGGGTGGATGCGACGCGTTCCTCCATCCGGGCGATCTGGGATGTGGAGGAGGAGCCGGGCAACGTCGTCGTGCGCAAGATCGCCGACGTCGGCGTACTGATCGGCCTGGGGCTCGCGTTGGCGTTGTCGGTCGGCGCGTCCACGTTCGCGACGGTGGTGATCCGGCACGTCTCCGACTCGATCGGGCTCGAACACCAGCCGGTCGGCCGGGTCCTGCTGCAGATCGCCGCATTCGCTGTCGCGGTCGGCGCGAGCGTGGTGCTGTTCCTGTACCTGCTCGTGGGGATGCCGCGACTGACCATGCACCGCTCGGTCGCGATCAAGGGTGCGTTGATCGGGGCGGTCGGCTTCGAGTTGCTGAAGCTGTTGGTGTCGTCGTACATCGCGGGGGTCGCGGGCAAGAGCGCGTACGGCGCGTTCGGCGTCCCGGTGGCACTGCTGCTGTGGATCTACTTCGTGATCCGCCTGCTCCTGTTCTGCGCGGCCTGGACGGCCAACGCCCAGGAGGCCGGCGAAGCCGCGGACAACATCGAGGCCGCCGCCGAAAAGGCCGCCGCAGAACCCCCGTTGGACCTGTCCAAATACAAACCCAAGCCCACCCACCCCATCCGCACCTACGCCTTGGCGGTAGCCGGCACAGCCACCCTGGGCATCCTCCTGGAACGCTTCACCCGAAACCGCCCACCAACCGACACCTGAGCCCACCTACAAACCACAGCACACCACCAAAGCCAACCACCCCATCCCACCCGGCACTTGAGCCCACCCGCGAACCCCGACACATCGCCAAAGCCAACCCCTTCAGCCCGCCCGGCGCTTGAGCCCATCGGTAAAAGCCAAGCATCGTGGCGAAACCAACCACCCCAGCCCGGCCGACGCTTGAGCCCACCCGCGAACCCCAGCACGCCGGCGAAGCCATACACCCCAGCCCACCCGGCGTTTGAGGCCGCCTGCAAACCGCAGCACGTCGGCAGAGCCAACCCCTTCAGCCCGGCCGGCGCTTGAGGCCACCCGCGAACCCCAGCACGTCGGCAAAGCCAACCCCTTCAGCCCGGCCGGCGCTTGAGGCCACCCGCGAACCCCAGCGCGTCGGCAAAGCCAACCCCTTCAGCCCGGCCGGCGCTTGAGGCCACCCGCGAACCGCAGCACGTCGGCGAAGCCGACCACCGCAGCCCGGCCGGCGTTTGAGGCCGCCCCACCCCTACGGCAGGATGTCGTCCTCGAACCGCACGCCCGAACCCCCCTCGCGCCGCCGAAGGGCGAACAGCACGCCGCCGCCCACCACCAGCGCCGCCGGCACCCCGAGCCCCGCCCACAACACCCAGTCGAACCCGCCGTCGTCCGAGGCGGCCGACGCCTTCGCAGTCTTGGCGTCGCCCGGCTTCCCGTCGGCCGCCTTCGTGCCCTTGTCGTTCTTGTCCCCCGGCGCCGCCAACGGCTCCACCAGCATGCCGACCGGCTTGGCCTGGGCCATCGCGGCGAAGCCCCAGTCGAGCAGCTTCCCGGTGTCCTCGTACGTCTTGCCCTTGCCCTCGACGTGCATGATGCTCACGAGCAACGTATGCCCGCCGCGCTGCGCGCCGCCGACGAAGGTGTTCCCGGCGTTGGTGGTGTAGCCGTTCTTGACACCGAGCATGCCCGGATACTGGCCCAGCATCGTATTGGTGTTCTGGATCTGGAACTTGGCCCCCGCGACACCGGGAAAGTCGGCGACCTTGGTGCTCGCGTACGAGCGGAAGTCGTTGTTCTTGAGCCCTTCACGGGCGAACAGCGCGAGGTCGTACGCGCTGGAGACCTGCCCCGGCGCGTCGTAGCCGTCCGGCGAGACCACGTTGGTGTCGCCCGCCTGAAGCTGCTTGGCCCGCTCGTTCATCTGCCGCACGGTGGTGTCCACACCACCGTTCATCGCGCACAGCACATGCACCGCGTCGTTGCCCGAACGCAGGAACACCCCGCGCCACAGGTCCTCGACCTTGTAGGTCTCGTTCTCCTTTATCCCGACCAGGCTGCTGCCCTCGCCGAGATTGCGCAGCTCGGCCGGCGCCACCTGGTGGGTGGTGTTGCGGTCGATCTTGGGCAGCACCGTGTCCGCGAACAACATCTTCAGCGTGCTGGCCGGCGGCAACTTCCAGTGCGGGTTCTTCGCCGCCAGGATCTTCCCGGTCTCCGCGTCGGCGACCACCCACGAGTAGCCCTCGACGGCGGGCGGCGGCGGGCTCCCGGGCGGCAGGTCGCTCTGTACACCCGGTTGGGCCAAGCGCGCGCCACCCACATCCGACATCGACGCGGGGGGCTGCGGCTCCGGCGTGCCCGGGGCGGCCTGCGCCATCGAGGCGGAACCCAACACGAAAGCGATCGCCCCCGCGCACGCAACGGCCGGCTTGCGAGAAGCCCGGAACCAGTAAGACATGCGATGAGCGTACTGGCGGCCCCCGGCTGCGGTTCGGCGACCGCGCCGCCGCATACTGAACCGGGACAAATTTGCTGAACTTTTGACCGGGAAACGGGTGCTTCACGTTGAGGATCGGCCGCGGTACATCCGCCTGTCTGGTGTTGTTCGGCGTCTGGAGCTGGATCCTGTGGCCGAACTTCCTCAGGAACATCTGGGCCGACGACCGCTCCTGGAACGACGGCCCGACCGCGTTCTTCCTGATCCACCTGGCACTGACGATCGTCTCGTTCGCGGCGGGCAACGCGATCGGTTGGCTCGGGATCAAGGGGCTGCGCGCCACGCGGACGTCGCGGACGTGACGGACGTGACGGACGACCCCGCGGGCTGCCCCGCGCATCCGGTGCCGGCCGGGCCCGAGCTGTTCACCCGGGAGTTCATCGCCGATCCGTATCCGGCGTACGCGCATCTGCGCGAGTACGCGCCGGTCCATCGCACCACGCTGCCCAGCGGGGTCGAGGCGTGGTTGGTCACCCGATACGCCGACGCCCGGCAGGCGCTCGCCGATCAGCGGCTGAGCAAGGATCCGCGGCGGTCGGAGGCGGCCTGGAAGCAGGGCAAGGTCGGCGTGCCCGGCGAGCAGCGCTCGGGGGTGGGCGCACATCTGCTCAACCTCGACCCGCCGGACCACACCCGGCTGCGCCGCCTGGTGTCCAAGGCGTTCACGCCGCGCCGCGCCGAGGAGTTCCGCCCGCGCGTACAGGCCCTGACGGACCGGCTGCTCGACGACTTCGCCCGGACCGGCGAGGCCGACCTGATCCACGACTTCGCGTTCCCGCTGCCGATCTACGCGATCTGCGACCTGCTCGGTGTGCCGGACGAGGATCAGGCGGACTTCCGCACCTGGGCCGGGATGATGATCCGGCACGGTTCGGGGCCGCGCGGCGGGGTGGCCCGGGCGGTGCGGCACATGCGTACGTATCTCGCCGAGTTGATCCACCGCAAACGCGCGACGCTCACCGACGCGGACGACGACCTGATCTCGGGGCTGATCCGGGCGAGCGACCACGGCGAACACCTGACCGAGGACGAGGCCGCGGCGATGGCCTTCATCCTGCTGTTCGCCGGCTTCGAGACCACGGTCAACCTGATCGGCAACGGGCTGCTGACGCTGCTCACGCACGACCGGGAACGGCTCGCGCTCCGGGCCGATCCCGAACTGCTCGCGCCCACGGTCGAGGAACTGCTGCGCTACGACGGCCCGGTCGAGGTGGCCACGTGGCGGTTCAGCACCACCGAGGTGGAGATCGGCGGGACCCGGATCCCGGCGGGCGAGCCGGTGCTCGTGGTGCTCGCGGCGGCCGACCGCGACCCGCTCCGGTTCCCCGCGCCCGACCTGCTCGATCCGGCCCGCGCGGACAACCAGCACCTGGCCTTCGGGCACGGCATCCACTACTGCATCGGCGCACCGCTGGCCCGGCTCGAGGGCCAGATCGCGATCGGCACGCTGCTGCGCCGGCTACCCGATGTGCGGCTCGCGCTGCCGGCGGACGAACTGCGGTGGCGCGGCGGGCTGATCATGCGTGGCCTGCAGCGGCTGCCGGTGACGTTCACCGCGGAGACGGACGGCCGCGCGGCGGGTGGGCCTGCGGGCGGCTGAGCCGAAGTGCGCTCGACCGGAAGGCGGTTCGTCTCCGGTGGATCGGGGCGGACGTGGGGCGGCGGGGTGACGGATCGTCATCCGTCACCCCGCCTGTACCCGAGCACCCTTCTCCCCGAATCGCCCCCGACCCCGGTCTTCCCACCCCTGGTCCCCGCCCCGATCCCGCCCCTGGTCCCATCCCGATCCCGCCCCGGTCCCACCCCCGGGTTTCCCCACCCGTCCCCCAACCTTCGAGTCCCCCTGCGCGCGTTCCCCCGCCTCACATCCCGGTGCTCGCCACCCCCACGCCCCCCGGCGTTCCACCCCCCGGATCACCGTCACTCGTCCGCTCCGGCGTTACTTCCCCAAGACGCCTTCGCGGATCCGGACGATGCTCCTCACCCCCGACCCCCCGCGTCCCGGGCTAGTCGTGCCCGGTCAGTGCCGCGAGGTCGGCGGGCGTGGGCCGACGGCGCCGCGTACTGCGAACCGGGTGAATGGTGGAGGTCATGCCCTGCTCCTGTTCCCCGAGGCGAACCCTTGCGGTCTCGCTCCCAACAGGGACTTGTCTACAGGGCGTCGTTCCCGACACACAACGGGTCCTTGACACATTTGATCACTTAGAGTGAATCCCGACCATGAAATGGTCAAAGAGGTTTGTTTCAGGCGTGGTTGTCGAACGGCGCGACGATCGAACGCAACAACCCGGCCAGCGCCGCCTGCTGATCGACCGTCAGGCCCGCCAGGATGGCCCGTTCGTGTTCCAGCAACTCGGCCATCGCCGCGTCGACCCGATCCCGGCCGTCGTCGGTCAGCCGGACCAGCACCCCGCGCCGGTCGTCGGGGTCGGGCAGGCGCAACACCAGGCCCTTGGCCGCGAGGCGGTCGATACGATTCGTCATCGTCCCGGAGGTGACCAGCGTCTGGGTGAGCAGCTGGCCGGGCGAGAGCTGATACGGCGCGCCGTCGCGGCGCAGCGCGGAGAGCACGTCGAATTCCCACGGTTCGAGGTCGCGCGCGGAGAAGGCGGTACGCCGGGCACGGTCGAGGTGCCGCGCCAGTCGGGTCACCCGGCTCAGTACTTCGAGGGGTTCGACGTCGAGGTCGGGGCGCTCCCGCTTCCATGCCGCGACAAGCCGGTCGACCTCGTCTTTCATGAGGTCATTCTAGCGAATCGTTCGATGCCGAGCCTCTTGATGTCGAGATAAGAATCAGCAATATCCGTCATGTTCCGAGAGGATGCGGCCACCTTATGGCCGTACCGCACCAAGAAGGGCCGGAACCCGCGTGCCGAGACGGCGAAGTCGGCGTCCCGGCACGGTAATCCCTTGGTCTCCGGGCCGCGCCGGCCGGCAGGGTGGGGCGCATGGATCGCACCCGACGTGTCGCGAACGCGGCGCGCTCCCTGCACGGTTTGGCCCTCGGCGACGCCTTCGGCGAGCAGTGGTTCGGCTACCGGGGCGCCGAGCTCGCCGAGCGGCTGACCGGCCGCATCGCCCCGCAGGCCCGCCTCTGGTACTGGACCGACGACACCGCGATGGCGCTCTCGCTGCTGCGCATCCTGCACCTGTGCGACGCGGTGGACCAGGACGCGCTCGCGGCGCATTTCGCCGCGTCGTACGAGGCAGATCCGTATCGCGGCTACGGCCCGTCGATGCACGGCGTGCTGCGCGCGATCCACGAGGGCGAGCCGTGGCGAGAGGTGACGCGCCGCCAGTTCGAGGGCCAGGGCTCGTGGGGTAACGGCGCGGCGATGCGGGTCGCGCCGCTGGGGGCGTGGTTCGCCGACGACGGGCTCGCGGTGGTGGCGGCCGCGGCGGAGCGGTCCGCCGAGACCACGCACGCGCATCCGGAGGCGGTGGCGGGAGCGGTCGCGGTGGCGATCGCCGCGGCGCTGGCGACTCGGGGGCGGGGCGAAGCGGCCCCGGATCCGGTGGAGTTCCTGGTCGAGGTGGCCGGACACACGCCAAAGAGCGACGTGGCGGCGGGCCTGCGGGCGGCCTCCCGGCTGCCCGCCCACGCCTCGGTCCGGCACGCGACGGGCGTACTGGGCAACGGCTCGCGGATCAGCGCCCCCGACACGGTCCCCTTCGCCCTGTGGACCGCCGCCCACCACCAGGACTCCCTCCCGGAGGCCCTGTGGCACACCGCGACCGGCATGGGCGACGTCGACACCACCTGCGCGATCACCGCGGGCGTCGTCGCCTCCCGCACCGCCCTGGCCGACATCCCGGAACCCTGGCTCACCGCGCGCGAGCCGATCCCGACCTGGGTCGACACCGGCGGAACGGCGACGCCGACCCGCTCCTGACCGGACCGGGGTATCGGGCGCCCCCAACTCCGCGGATCCCGCTCCGCCCCCGCGGTCGGAGCGGGATCCGTCAGTGCGCCAGGTCCGGGCGGCGCGGCGCGGGATCCGTCAACGAGCCAGGTCGGGACGGTACGAGCCCGCCACCCATGCGCGGGTGGCGACGCCGACCCGGTTGAGGGTGTTGATCGCGGCGATCGACCAGACGATCTGGCCCATCTCCACGTCGTCGAAGTACTTCGCCGCCTCGTCCCAGACCGGCGTCGGCACGTGGCCCTCGGTGAGCAGCGTGACCGCCTCGGTCAGGGCCAGCACCGCACGCTCGCGGGCGGTGAAGAACGGCGTCTCGCGCCACACCGGGATCGCGTGCATACGCTGCTCGGTCTCGCCGAGTTCGCGGGCGTCCTTGGTGTGCATGTCCACGCAGTAGGCGCAGCCGTTGATCTGCGACGCGCGGATCTTGATCAGCTCCGCGACGATCGGGTCCAGACCCTCGGCCGCCGCCTTGCTCAGCGCGATGGCGGCCTTGTACGCGGCGCCGTGCAGGGGCTTGAGGGGCAGTCGGGCCGGGTCGCCGGCGACGGGGGTTTCCTCGGTCACTTCCTGAATGCTCATGACCACGACCGTACGTACGGATCGGACCACGATTAAGGTCCAATCCCATGCGGAGTTCCTGGGCCATCGGCGATGTGGATCTGTACCTGGAACCCGGCCCCGTGCGCGGTCGCCGGATCGGACTGGAGCGTGCGCTGCGCGCGGCGATCGTGGACGGCCGGCTCGCCCCCGGCACTCGGCTGCCCTCCTCGCGCACCCTGGCCGTGGATCTGGCGATGGCCCGCAACACGGTCGCCGAGGCGTACGCCCAACTCGTCGCCGAGGGTTATCTGATCGCCCGCCGGGGCGCCGGCACCCTGGTCGCCGAACGCCCGGCCGACCCGGTGCCGGTGCCGGTGTACGCGCGCGCCTCGGCCCCGCGCTTCGACCTGCGGCCCGGACGCCCGGACCTGTCCGCGTTCCCCCGGGCCCGCTGGGCCGCGGCCCAGCGACGCGCGCTGGCCGCCGCCGGACCCGACGCGTTCTGGCCGCAGGCCGACCCGCGCGGCCGGATCGAACTGCGCGAGCGCCTGGCCGACTATCTCGGCCGGGTCCGGGGCGTGCGCACCCGGCCGGATCGCATCGTGGTGTGCGCGGGCTACACGCAGGGCCTGTACCTGCTCGGCCACACGCTGGCCGCCCGCGGTGCGCGCCGGATCGCGATGGAGGACCCGGGGTTGCCGTTCCTGCGCGAGATCGTGGCCCGCACCGGCGTCGAGGTCGGCGCCGTCGGGGTGGACGGGCAGGGCGCCCGGATCGACACCGCCGGCGACGCGGACGCGATCGTGCTGACCCCGGCCAACCAGGCCCCGATGGGCGTGCCGCTGCACCCGGACCGGCGCGCGGCGGCGCTGCGCTGGGCCGCGGAGACCGGTGGCGTGGTGATCGAGGACGACTACGACGGCGAGTTCCGCTACGACCGCCACCCGGTCGGCGCGCTCCAGGGTCTGGGCGCCGAGCACGTGGTGTACGCGGGCACCGCGAGCAAGATGCTCTCGCCGGGCCTGCGGCTCGGCTGGCTGGTGGTGCCGCCGTACCTGCTCGACGACCTGCTCGCGGTCCGCGACCGGCCCGAGTTGACGGTGGGCACGCTGGACCAGCTCACCCTGGCCGAGTTCATCGCCGCCGGCGACCTGGACCGGCACGTGCGCCGCGCCCGCCTGGCCTACCGCGACCGCCGCGACCGGCTCGTCGCGGAGCTGGCCCGGCGGGTGCCGGCCGTACGGGTGTGCGGCATCGCGGCGGGCCTGCAGGTGCGGCTCGAACTGCCCGAGGGCGGCCCGGGCGAGGAGGAGACGCGCGCGCTGCTGGCCCGGCGCGGCGTGGCGGTGCACCGCATGGGCTGGTACCACCGGGCCCCGTACGCCGAGCACCCGCCGGGGCTGGTCGTCGGCTATGCGGCGCCCACCGCGGCCGCCTTCGCCGGCACGCTGGAGGCCCTGGTCGCCGCACTGGCCGAGCTGTTCGGGCCGCGGACCGCGCCCGGGCGCGCCCGGCTCCCCGAACACACCGGGGGGGGGGGGGGGGGGGCCCCCCCCCCCGGGGGGGGCCGGTGTGGCGGGGGGGCGCGGCGGCGCGCGCGCCGACCCAGAAGGCCACGCGAGCGCCCCGGAGCGGCGGCCGC
>NZ_JBSHGZ010000008.1:0-233779 GCF_053618075.1 Embleya sp. NPDC055664 | reverse complement strand
TGGTCCCCGCCGGGGCCGTGGTTGTGGGGCGGGGGCCCGCGCGGGGGCGCGCCCGGCCCCCCCAACACCCGGGGGGGGGGCCTTCGGCCCCGCCCCCGGTCGATTCCGCGTGAGGCCGGCGCCGCGAAGGCGCCGGCTCCGACTCAGATCAGGCCCAGCTCGCGCACCGCGTCGCGCTCCTCGGCCAGCTCCTGCACCGAGGCGTCGATCCGCGCCCGGGAGAACTCGTTGACGTCCAGGCCCTGGACGATCTCCCACTTGCCGTCCTTGCAGACGACCGGGAAGGACGAGATCAGGCCCTCGGGCACACCGTAGGAGCCGTCCGAGACGACACCCATCGAGGTCCAGTCACCGTCGGCGGTGCCGTTGACCCAGGTGTGCACGTGGTCGATCGCCGCGTTGGCCGCGGACGCCGCCGAGGACGCGCCGCGCGCCTCGATGATCGCCGCGCCGCGCTTGGCGACGGTGGGGATGAAGGTGTCGGCGAGCCAGGTGCGGTCGTCGACCACCTCGGCGGCGTTCTTGCCGGCGATCTGCGCGTGGAAGATGTCCGGGTACTGGGTGGCCGAGTGGTTGCCCCAGATGGTCAGCTTCGCGATGTCGGTGACCGCGACGCCGGCCTTCTTCGCGAGCTGGGTCAGCGCGCGGTTGTGGTCCAGGCGGGTCATCGCGGTGAAGCGCTCGGCCGGTACGTCGGGCGCGTGCTGCTGCGCGATCAGCGCGTTGGTGTTGGCCGGGTTGCCGACCACGAGCACCTTGATGTCGTCCGCCGCGCCGGCGTTGATCGCCTCGCCCTGCGGCTTGAAGATGCCGCCGTTGGCGGCCAGCAGGTCGCCGCGCTCCATGCCCTTGGTGCGGGGGCGGGCGCCGACCAGCAGAGCCACGTTGGCGCCGGCGAAACCGTCGGTCGGGTTGTCGAAGATGTCGATCCCGGCGAGCAGCGGGAACGCGCAGTCGTCGAGCTCCATCGCGGTGCCCTCGGCGGCCTTGACCGCCTGGGGGATCTCCAGGAGGCGCAGGCGGACCGGGGTGTCGGGGCCGAGCAGGTGACCGGAGGCGATGCGGAACAGCAGCGCGTAGCCGATCTGACCGGCCGCGCCCGTGACGGTGACGTTGACGGGGGTACGGGACATTGCGCGCGGGTCTCCTCTGCTGCGGCGGGATCCGACGCCGATGGCAGTCCGCCGGTAGCTCGGCATCGAGATACTTTTCGCGGCCACACTACCCCCGCCTCCGGGGCGGCTCGGCCACCCACCGGTGTGAGGTTCGCCCCGGCCGCGCATCCGGGCTCACCCGCTCCGCCGGGGTGCGTCGGGTTCGCCGGTTTCCGTTTCGGCGGAATCGGCCGGTAGGTTCGTGACGGATCGAAGTCGCACGGCCTCGAAGGGTGATCCCGATGTGCATGTCACCGGACCGCGTCGCGTCGATCCCGGCGGCGGTGCCGGAACCCGCGCTCGCGCCGATCGCACCTGTGGTCGAGGGCGCGTCGGTCGACCCGATCGACGCGGTGGCGCTCGGCTGGGTCGACAACGCGGGCATCACCCGGGTCAAGACCGTCCCGTACTCCCGCCTGGACGCGGTCGCCGTGCACGGCGTGGGCTTCTCCCCCGTGTTCGACGTGTTCCTCGCCGACGACTCGATCACCGCGGGCAACCTGGTCGGCGGTCCGGCGGGCGATCTGCGCCTGGTCCCCGACCTGACGGCGCTGCGCCCGCTGGCCGCGCAGCCGGGCTGGGCCTGGGCGCCCGGCGACCGCTACACCCAGGACGGCGTGCCGTACGCGGGCTGCCAGCGCACCTTCGCCCGGCGGATGGCCGCCCGCGCCGGGTTGCGCGGGTTGTCGCTGCGGATGGGCTTCGAGGTCGAGTGGGTCACCGGCACCGAGGACGCGGCCGGCCGCTTCGTGCCCGCCTTCCACAAGGCCGCGTACGGGATGACCCGGGTGGTGCGGGTGTCCGCCCAGCTGCGCGAGCTGATCCGCGCGCTCGCCGCGCAGGACGTGCGCGTGTTGCAGGTGCATCCGGAATACGCGGCCGGCCAGCTGGAGGTGTCCGTCGCCCCGGAGGACCCGGTCGGCGCGGCGGACACCACGGTCCTGGTGCGCGAGACGATCCGGGCGGTGGCCGCCCGGCACGGGCACGCGGTCAGCTTCGCCCCGTGCGTGGTGCCCGGCGAGGTGGGCAACGGCGCGCATCTGCACTTCTCGCCGTGGCGCGACGGGACGAACCTGTGCCACGGGGGTGAGGGGCCGCAGGGGCTGACCCGCGAGGGCGAGGCGTTCCTGGCCGGTGTGCTGCGCGAGTTGCCCGCGCTGCTCGCGATCGGCGCGCCCGGCGCGGCCAGTCATCTGCGTCTGGTCCCGGCCCAGTGGGCGGGGGTGTACCGCTGCTGGGGCCTGGAGAACCGCGAGGCCGCGATGCGGCTGGTCACCGGGATGGCGGGCGAGCGGCAGCACACCGCGAACGCCGAACTCAAGTGTTTCGACGCGACCGCCAATCCGTATCTGGTGGTCGGCACGGTGATCGCGGCCGGTCTGGCCGGGCTCGAGGACGGACTGCGGCTGCCGGTGGAGGTGCCGGGCGACCCCTCGACGGCCGGCGACGTACCGCGCCTGCCCGGCTCCCCCGCGGCGGCGTTGGCCGCCCTGGAGGCGAGCACGGTGCTGCGCGAGGCCCTGGGCGAAACCCTGTTCGACGCGATCACCGCGGTCCGCCGAGCCGAGATCACCCGCTCCGCCGGGATGACCCCGAGCGAGATCGCCGCCGAGGCGCGCCGGTTGTATTAGACCCGACCCGGCCGCGCCCGGGTCCGACCCGGGCGCGCCGGTACGGCCGGCCCTAGCCGGTGCGCTTGGGCACCCACGGCAGGTCGACCAGCGGTTCCGGGATGCTCAGCCCCAGGAGCAGGACCGCGCCGCCGAAGAACAGCATCATGGCCACGTCGGTGAACCGGCTGCGGACCGCCAGTACCCCCACGTCGGACACGAACACCCGCAACAGCGCGGCGACCAGGAAGGTCCCGGCGACCATCATCGCGGCGGGACGGAACCCGCTCAGCGCCGCGGTCAGCAGCGCGGCGAACAGGCAGCCGAAGACCACCGTCGCGGGCCACTCGCGCAGCCGCCCGGGGCCGGTCGGCGAGCCGCCGCCCTCGGGCGGGAAGGTGCCCGGATCCTTCCTCCTGCCGTCCCTGCGTCGCCCCCGAGTCGTTGCCACCACGTCCACCTCTCATCGACAGGGCGAGCGATGCCGCGACCGGCCCGAAGCAGTGCGGCCCCGGGCCGGTCGCGGCCGGGTCACAGACCGGTGACCTGCCGCTCGGCGGCCTCGACGACGTTGGTGAGCAACATCGCGCGGGTCATCGGACCCACCCCGCCGGGCATCGGCGCGACCCACGCGGCCTTCTCGTACGCCTCCGGGTGCACGTCGCCGACCAGGCCGTGCTCGGTGCGGGTGATGCCCACGTCGAGCAGCACCGCGCCGGGCTTGACCATGTCGGCGCTGATCAGTCCGGGCACCCCGGCGGCGGCGATCACGATGTCGGCCTGGAGCACGTGGAACGGCAGCTCCTTGGTGCCGGTGTGGCACAGGGTCACCGTGGCGTTCTCGGTCCGGCGGGTGAGCAGCAGGCCGATCGGGCGGCCGACGGTGACCCCCCGGCCGATCACGCACACCTCGGCGCCGTTGATCTCGATGTCGTGCCGGCGCAGCAGTTCCACGATGCCGCGCGGCGTGCACGGCAGCGGCGCCTCCTGGCCGAGCACCAGCCGGCCGAGGTTGGTCGGGTGCAGGCCGTCGGCGTCCTTGTCCGGGTCCATCAGCTCCAGGACCCGGTTGGCGTCCAGGTGCCGGGGCAGCGGCAGCTGCACGATGTAGCCGGTACAGGCGGGGTCCGCGTTGAGTTCGCGGACCACGTCCTCGACCTGGTCCTGCGTCGCGTCGGCGGGCAGGTTGCGCTGGATGCTCGCGATGCCGACCTGGGCACAGTCGCGGTGCTTGCCGCGCACGTACGAGTGGCTGCCGGGGTCGTCGCCCACGAGCACGGTGCCCAGACCCGGCGTGATGCCGCGGGCCTTCAGGGCCTCGGCCCGTACGGCCAGTTCGGCTTTGATGGCGGCGGCGGTGGCCTTGCCGTCGAGGATCTGCGCCTTCAAGTTGTCTCTCCTGGTCCACGGTTCCGGGCCGGTCGTTGCGATTGTCCCGTATCCGGGCCGGCCGTGCGGCGGACCCCGTACAGCAGCCGCGCCGGCGGGGCCAGGATGCGCCGCCGGACGAACGCGGGCAGGGGTCGGGCCGCCACCGGTTCGTTCGCACGGGTGATCACCCGGCCGAGCCGCTTGAGGTGTTGCCGCAATACCGGATACCCCCACAGATCCGGGAGTTCGGGCAGGGTCGGGGGGCGGCGCTCCTCGGCGGCCGAGGCCAGTTCCTCGACGTAGGCGTCGAGTCGGGCCAGGTCGTCCTCGGGGATCGGCTCGGGCGGATCCGTGCGGTAGGTCTCGGGCGCGGTCATCAGCCGGTAGCCCAGCCGCTGGGCGGTGACGATGGCGGGCCACAGGCGTTCCGCGTCCAGGTGCCGGCCGGTGATCTCGCCGAGCGCGGACTCGTACACGCTCCACAGGTCGATCAGTTCGCGGCGCGCCGCCCGGCGGGTACTGCCCCAGGCCGGATCGTCGACGATCTGCCCGGTGACGGTGGCGCGCAGCAACATCGCCTCGGCGCGGATGGCCCGGCCCAGCTGCCGGGGCAGCCGGGTGGCCGAGGCGCGCGGCCACAACACCAGGCTCGCGACCAGGCCGACCGTCAGGCCGAGCACGGTGTCGATCATCCGGGTGGCGGCCAGGTCGCCCACGTGTGCGCCGGGGCTGCCGGCGGCGGCCAGGAACAGGCCGACGGGGGTCACACAGGCGGCGCCCACGGCGAGGTTGCGGGCGATCACCGTCTGGGTGGCGCCGAACAGCAGGGCGACGACGATCACCACCAGCCACTGGTCGGGCCGCAGGTCGTGGAAGAACAGCGCGATCACCGCGACGCCGAGCAGGGTCCCGATCGCCCGTTGCAGCACCCGGCCGAAGTCGAGCACGACATTGCCGCCCTGGAGCGCTGCACCGGCCGCGATGGCCACCCACACGGGGTGCACCACCGGCAGCAGCGCGGCGGCGAGCGCGGCCGAGCCGACGCCGAGTCCGGTGCGCAGCGCGGTCGGCGGCACCAGCGATGACCGGTCGAACGCGGCGCGCAGCCGCTCGCAGGCGCTGGGCCGCCGGCCGGGGATGATCTCGCCCTCCTTGACCGCGGGTTGCCCGGCCGCCGCGGCGGCGGCCCGCAGCGCGGTGCGCAGCGTGCGCTCGGCGTCGGTCTCGGTGTCGGCGAGCACCGCGGGCAGCACCGGGACGAGGGTGGGCCGCCCGACGGCGCCGGCCAGCGCGCGCACGGTCTCGGTGATCTCCGCCGGCAGCGGCCGGTCCCGCTCGACGGCGAGCAGTTGGGCGGCCTGGAACAGGTCGAGCGCGCGTCGGCACAACACCCGCAGGCGGCGGGCCTCACCGGTGCGCCGGTTGTGTCTGGTGTCGGCGCGCAGCACGGTCACCCACGCGCTGTGCACGGTCTCGGAGGCGCGGTGCCGGGCGGCGTCGCTCGGCTGGTCGCCGATCGCGGCGAAGAAGTCGGCCAGCGCCTCGAAGCAGGCGGCGAGCGCCAGGTGCTCGGGGTGGCGCGGGCGCACCAGCCAGCCGGACATCGACACCAGCCAGGCCCCGGCGGCGCCCGCGAGCACGAGGGCGCCGCGTTCGAGCACCCGGTCGGGCTGGTGCGGCAGGAACGCGCCCATCGCGCAGACCAGGGTGAACATGTACCCGCCGGGACGGTCCACCTGGAGCGCGCCGCACAGGAAGGTGGCGACGCCGGCCACCACGGTGATCACCGGGACGTACAACAGCGGCGTGCCGGCCGCGAGCGAGCCCAGCATCAGCGACACGGCCAGGCCCAGGCCGACCAGCGCGAGGGTGATACCGCGACGCGCGTAGGGCTCCTTGGCCGCGTACAGGACGGTGTAGCCGCCGAGCGCGGCGAAGGTGGCGTCGCCGAGGCCGAGGGTGGCGGTGACGATCGCGAAGGGGATGCCGACGCCGAGCGCGGCGCGGATCCCGGCGGCCCAGGTGAAACCCTTCCCGGTGAGCGTGACCAGCGGCCTGATCTGGTTCTGCGGGCCCAGCTCCGGCGGATGCACCGCCGGGAACGGAGGCAACGTCGGCGGCCCGTTCGGGTCCGCCGAGGGCCCGGGCGGCAACGCGAGGGGTGCACGTTCCGGATGGGGTCCCGGGGTCGCCTGATCCTGCATGCTCCCATGCAACGCACGTTTCGCCGGGAATGCCAAGTCCCACTCGCGCATGATCCCGCTCACCGAACCGGCGGGGACCTACCCGGCGCCAACCACTTCGGTATAAGGTGCCGCCTCCAATGGACTCTCGGGTCGTGGGGGCGACGCCGGGCTCGGATACGGCGCTCGCGCGTCGACATGCCCGGGGGTCACCGGCGTCGCGCACGGGTGTGCGCGCGTTCTCAGGGGAGAGTTCCACATGTCCCAACCTCCGGGTCCGTACGGCCCGCCGCCCGGGTACGGCGCCGAGGGCCAAGGCGCGGGCTACGGCCAACAGCCCGGTTACGGTCAACCTGCCTACGGCCAGCCCGGCTACGGCCAACCGGCCTACGGCCAGCCGGATTACGGTCAGCAGGCCGGCTACGCCCAGCCGTACGGCTACGGGCCGCCGCAGAATCTCGGCGACTACTGCGCGAGCTGGGGTCGGCGCGTCGGTGGGGCGCTCCTGGACTGGCTCGTCATGTTGCCGGTGATGATCCCGTACTACATCGGGTTCGGGATGTACATGGACAAGACCGAGACCACCAGCAACCTCGACGGCAGCGAGACGACCACCTACGACGGTGGGTCCGGGCCGATCGTGCTGATGGTCGTCGGCGGTGTGCTCTCGTTCCTGTTCGGTCTCTTCCAGCTCTACCGCCAGGGCAAGACCGGTCAGACGATCGGCAAGAAGGCGGTCGGGATCAAGGTGTTGCGCGAGCGGGACGGCATGCCGGTCGGCTTCGGGATGGCCATCGTCCGCGCCATCTCGCACTTCCTCGACATCATCACGTGTTTCCTCGGCTTGTTGTGGCCGCTGTGGGACGACAAGAAGCAGACCTTCGCCGACAAGGTCTGCTCGACGGTCGTGGTCAAGGTCTGAGCCCCCCACCGACGCGCGCGAGGCGCGGCCCCGTTCGGGGTCGCGCCTCGCGTGTGTCCGGGGCCGCCGGTCGATCGGACCGGATCAGTGGAAGAAGTGCCGGGTCCCGGTGAAGTACATGGTGATGCCGGCCGCGCGCGCGGCCTCGACCACCTGCTCGTCGCGGACCGAACCACCCGGCTGCACGACCGCCTTGACGCCGCCCTCGATCAGCACCTCCAGGCCGTCGGGGAACGGGAAGAACGCGTCGGACGCGCCCACCGAGCCGGCCGCCCGCTCACCGGCGCGCTGCACCGCGAGCCGGGCCGAGTCGACCCGGTTGACCTGGCCCATGCCCACCCCGACGGTCGCGCCGCCGGTCGCGAGCAGGATCGCGTTGGACTTGACCGCGCGTACCGCCCGCCAGGCGAACACCAGGTCGCGCAGCGTCTCGGCGTCGGCCGGCTCGCCGGTGGCCAGCGTCCAGGTGGCCGCGTCGTCGCCGGGCGCCTGGTAGCGGTCGGCGTTCTGAAGCAGCAGCCCGCCGTCGATCTGGCGGAACTCGACCGGCGTGGCGGGCGCCTCGGGCGCGCGCAGCACCCGGATGTTCTTCTTCCGGGCCAGCACCTCGACCGCGCCGTCCTCGTAGCCCGGCGCCACGATGACCTCGGTGAAGATCTCCGCGACCTGCTCGGCCATCGCCACGCTCACCGGCCGGTTGACCGCGATCACGCCGCCGAAGGCGGACAGCGGGTCGCTCGCGTGCGCCCGCAGGTGCGCCTCGGCGACGGTCTCGCCGATCGCGATGCCGCACGGGTTGGCGTGCTTGATGATCGCCACGCACGGCTGCTCGTGGTCGTAGGCGGCGCGGCGGGCCGCGTCGGTGTCCTGGTAGTTGTTGTAGGACATCTCCTTGCCGTGCAGCTGCTCGGCGCCGGCCAGGCCGCCGGTGCCGTCCACGTAGAGCGCGGCGGCCTGATGCGGGTTCTCGCCGTAGCGGAGCACGTTCTCGCGGCGCCGCACCGAGCCGAGGAAGGCCGGGAAGCCCTCGTCGTCGGCCGGGGCGTAGCTGCTCGAGAACCAGGACGCGACCGCGACGTCGTACGCGGCGGTGTGGCCGAACGCCTCGCCCGCGAGCCGCTTGCGCTGCGCGAGGTCGAAGCCGCCGGCCTCGATCGCGGCGAGCACGTCGGCGTAGCGGTCCGGGCTGGTCACCACGGCCACGGACGGGTGGTTCTTGGCCGCGGCACGCACCATCGAGGGCCCGCCGATGTCGATCTGCTCGACACACTCGTCCGGCGTGGCGCCCGACTCGACGGTCGCGGTGAACGGGTACAGGTTGACCACGACCAGGTCGAACGGCCGGATCTCCAGCTCGTCGAGCTGCGCGCGGTGCGACTCCAGGCGCAGGTCGGCGAGGATGCCGGCGTGCACACGCGGGTGCAGCGTCTTGACCCGGCCGTCCAGGCACTCGGGGAAGCCGGTCAGCTCCTCGACCTTGGTCACGGGCACGCCCGCGGCGGCGATCCGGCCGGCGGTGGAGCCGGTGGAGACCAGTTCGACCCCGGCGGCGTGCAGGCCGCGGGCCAGCTCCTCCAGGCCGGTCTTGTCGTACACGCTGATCAGCGCGCGACGGATCGGGCGCAGCCCGTCCTGGTCGGCGGGGGTGGGGGTGGGGGCGGCGGAAGTCATGCGGGGATCCGGACCTTTCTTCCTTCGATGCGGTAGCCCTCGCGGGCCAGCCGGCCCACGACCTCGACGAGCAGGGTGCGCTCGACAGTCTTGATGCGCTCGTGCAACGCCTCGCCGCCGTCGGCGTGATCGCCGTCCTCGACCGCGACGACGCCCTGAGCGATGATCGGCCCGGTGTCCACGCCGGCGTCCACGAGGTGCACCGTGCAGCCGGTCACCTTGGCGCCGTACGCGAGCGCGTCCCGGACGCCGTGCGCGCCGGGGAACGAGGGCAGCAGTGCGGGGTGGGTGTTGACGGTGCGTCCCTCGAAGCGGGCCAGAAAGCGCGGGCCCAGGATCTTCATGAAGCCGGCCGAGACGACCAGGTCGGGCTCGTACGCGGCGACCGCGGCGGCGAGCGCCGCGTCCCAGTCGGCCCGGGTGGGGTGGTCGGACACCCGCTCGACGAAGGTGGGTACACCGGCGCGTTCGGCGCGGGCCGGCCCCGCGATGTTGTCGCGGTCGGCGCCCACGGCCACCACGCGCGCCCCGTACGCGGGATCCGCGCACGCGTCGAGCAGGGCCTGCAGGTTGGTGCCGGAGCCGGAGACGAGGACGACGAGCCGGGCCGGCCCGGGGGTGCGCGGGGCGTGAACGGCCACTGCTTTCAAGCTCTTTCCGGAAGGGAAGGGCGGGAGGGGCACCCAAGGGATTCGGGCTCTCGCCGGGATCTCGCACGGGTCCGGCGGGCGTTCCCCGACAAGAGGCGGGAACACGGAGCGGCGCCCGTACGTCGGCAACGATAGCGTCAGGGGGTAGGCAGTACCGAACCGGCGGGGTGGGATGCCATCGGCGGTGCCGGCGTGATCCGGTCGACGGGCCCACGGGCCGCGGTCGACGGGGGCCTCCGGGCCCCGCGGACGCCGCCGCCCGGCTACGGTGCACCCCGCACACGTACGATCCTGGGAAGGGAATCCCGCGATCCGGCACGACGAGGGCAGGCAGAGGATGAGTACCGGCAACGAGACCGACGAGCGGGATCCCTACGCCCCGCCGCCGGAGGGTACGCCCGACCGCCCGCCGGCCGCCCCGTGGAACGTGCCCGGCAACGGGCGAGGGGACGGCAACGGAGGCAACCGGCAGGGCCGCGAGGACCGGCCGCAGCGGGCGCCGCGCGAGCCGCGCGAGCAGCCCGACCCGAAGGACGTCCGGGTCCGCAACGCGCGCCTGGCGCTGTGGGCGGGGGTGTGGGCGGTGTTCTTCGCCCTGTTCTTCCCGTCCGACCTGGGCCTGGTGCTCGGCGTGGTGCTGGGTGTGGTCGCTCTGGCACTCGGCATTCGCACCGTCCGCGGCACCACCCCGGCCACCGCCGGGCCGCGGATCGAGGAGGGCCCGGGCGGTACCGCCCGACACCCGGGGCACGCCCCCGGCGGCCCGGCCCACCGGCCGCGCGTGCGCCGGCCGGCCCGCGCCCGCTCGGGCGCCGCGCTCGCGGGTTTGGTCACCGGCGCGATCGCGGTGGTCTACGTGCTGGGCGTGTGGACCTTCGAGGCGGTCAACAAGGACTACTACGACTGCATGGACAGCGCGCTCACCAAGACGGGCGAGCAGCGCTGCCTGGACAAGCTGCCGGACCGGTACCACTGGGTCGTGGACGGCACGTTCTAGGGCTCCTGCCGGGTTCGGGGCTCGGCCCTTCGGGGGTCGGAGTCTCGGGGCTCGGAGTTGCGGGGCTCGGAGTTGCGAGGCTCGGCGTTTCGGGGCTTTGTGTTTCGGGGTTCCGCGGATTCGAGGAGCGGGTGCGCTCCCGCGTCGGTCGGGTCGGGATGGAACGAGGCGAGGGCCGTCTCCGCTGTGGCGGGGGCGGCCTTCGGGCTTTCCGGGGTCTGCGGGTTTGCCGGGCTCCCTGGGCTCCCTGGGCTCCCTGGGGTCGTCGCGTCGTCCGGGCCGGGCCGGTCCGCCGGGCCTCTCCGGGGCTCCCGGCCGCGCCACCACGTGGCGGCCAGGGCGGCGGGGGCGCCGACCAGGGCGATCTCGACGGTGAGCGCGGCGGCGGTGCGCCATACGTTCGGGCCCAGGTCGGCGAGGTTGGCCAGGCCGGCCGTGCCGGTGGCCAGGCGGGTCGAGGCGAGGGCGAGCAGGCCGACGCCCACACCGGCGCCGACCGCGTGCGCGGTGACCGGGAGCCAGGACCGGGGCGGCTCGGCACGGGCCGCGAAGCAGCCCGCCACGACGCCCGCGAGCACCGGAAGCACCGCGGGCGCCCATGCGGTGGAGGGCACCGTCGCGGGGCCCGGGAGGGCGGCGAGCAGCGGCAGCGTGGGCAGCGTGCCGAACGTGCTGCCGGTGGGCGCGATGGTGGTGGCCGCGCCCAGCACGAAGCCGGTGCCGGCCGCGTAGCACACCGCCCACACGATCGCGTTGGGCACCAGGGCCGCGCACAACACGGCCAGCGCCGCGAAGCCGACCGCGTCGTTCGTGGTCAGCTTCAGGGCCAGGCGGATCTGCCCCGCGTGGGCGAACAGACAGACCAGGACCAGCAGCGCCCCGCCCGCCGCGAGCACCGCGGCCGAGGCCAGACTCGCGCGGACCGCGGGCACCCGGACCAGGATCGGGCCGAACGCGCCCAGCACACCCGCCACCAGGACACCGATCCCGGCGACCGCGACCGTGTCCTGGACCGGCCGCACGCTCGCGGTGCCGACACCCGCGGCCACCGCGTACATCAGGCCCGTGTACACCGGCACCTGCGCCGCGAGCACGAGCACCGTCCCGGCGACGCCGTCGGCGAGCCGTCGGCCCATCCGACACAGCAGCCAGATCAGCGGGACGGTCAGGCCGAGCGGGGCGAGCCGCAGCGGCACCACGGTCACGATCGGCGCGACGGAGCCGGTGGCGGCGTGGCTGGTCTCCACGACCTCGAAGCCGACGTGATGCGCGGCGAGCCAGATCCCGCCGACCACGCGCAACAGCGCCTGGGGGTGGTCGAAGCTGCCCGAGCCGACGCCGCAGGTGGCCACGATCAGGACCAGCAGGGCGACCGTGCCGAGCCCGGCCGCGGCCACGAGCAGCGCGGACACCACGCCTCGGGCCAGCGCCTGGGCGATCCGGGCGGTGTCCGGACGGTACGCGGCGAGGGCGCTCAGGGCCGCCGCGCCGGGCAGCGTGGACCACGCGGGCAGCGTCGAACCGGTGGGCGCGGGCGGGCCCCAGGGGCGGGCGGGCGGCGGTTCGCAGGCGTCGGGGGTCTCGACCGGGGCGAGCGCGGGGAGGACGTCCGGAGGACGGTCGGGCCTGGGCGGAACGACCGGGGGCGGGGCGTCGGGGCGCGGGGGCGCCGCCGGGGGTTCGTAGGCCGTTTCCGGTGCCTCGGGTGCCGCCGAAGGCGCGTGCGCCGTGTCCGGTGCCGCCGAGGGTTGCCGAGGCGTCGGGGCCGGCGTGTCGTGGGTGTGTACCGCGTCGGCTGCGCGAGCCGGCTCCGCCGTCTCGTCGAGCGAGGTGGGGGGCGTGCTCGACGGCGCGGGCGGCTGCTCGAAGGCATGCTCGAAGGGCCCGGAGCGGCGCCCCAGCAGGCTCTCCACGCCGGCCCACGGGCCGGCTCGGACCACCGCCCAGGGCGCCGACGAGCCACGCTCGGTTTCCGGCATTTCGGTCACGATCCCCATGGTGCCCGCGCGACTGCGATCCGGGCCGCATATGCCTGCCGAGCGGGGCAAGACACCCCATTTGCTCGACCATAAGCATTTAATATGCATTTTCGGTCGACCCTCGGGTACCTCAGCCCCTCATGGGCATCGACGACGAGCACACGGTCCCGCGCGCGAGCGCCCCGGGGTTCGACGCCCTGGTCGCGGCGACCGCCCCCGACATCGCGCGCTACACGTTCTTGTTGACCGCGAGCCCCACACGAGCCGCGCACGTGACCCGGCACGCCTTCGCCCGGGTCTGGCGCGACCTGCCGGACGCGGCGGACACCCCGGCCGACGCCGCCTACGTACGCACGGTCGCCGGCGACCTCGCGCTGGGCCGCCGGTTCCTGGTCCGCCGGGCGCTGTGGCGGCTCGTACCGCACCCCGACCGCACCGCCCGGGTGGTTCCGCACGCCTACGACGACACGCGGCGCGACCAGGACATCGCGCTCCTGCGCGCGCTCCAGCGGGTGCCCGCGCACCGGCGCCGGGTCTTCGTCCTGCGGCACCTGTTCGGGTTGTCCCCGGAGCAGGTGGCGGCCGAGACCGAGGCGACCACCGAGGTGACCCGGATCCGGCTGATACACGCCCACGAGGACCTCGCCGACCGGATCCCGGCGATCACCGGCCCGTCGCCGAACTGCGCCGAGGCACACGCGTTCCTGAGCACGCTCACCCGCGACCTGGCCGCCCGCCACGCGCCGCAGGTCCCCCGGGCCCACGCCGCGCGCGTGGGCAGCCGGGCGCGGACCGCGACGCTGGTCACCGTGGTGGTCGCGGCGATCCTGGCGCTCTTCGTGGCCGCGCTTCCCCGGCTGCTCACCCCGGGCACCTCCCGCGACTCGCGCGCGGGCGACCGGGTACGGCCGCTCACCGGCCCGGGGGTGGCCCGCCCGGTGCCGCCGATGCCCGCGAAGGCCCCCGCGGCGGCGGACGAGACCCCGCCGGCGCCCGCCGCGGCCCCGCCCGCGCCCGCGGAGCGCACGGAGGCGCCGACCGCGGCACCGGCCACGCCCGAGGCTCCTGCGCCGCCGTCCCCCGCGCCGCCCGCGGACGGGCAACCGGCCCTCGGCGTGACGCCCGCCCCCGCCGCCCCGGAGCGGCTCGCGCCGCTGCTCCGACCGGCAACGCCCACCGGTGCCCGGACCACGGCCGACCTGCGGGCGGGCACGGGGGCCGCGGCGACCGGGCCGGGCCGGCTGCTGGCCCCGGAGCGGGCCTTCGTCCTCGACACGAGTTGCGTGAACAACGGGCTGCGCCGGCCGGCGTCGCCCTGACCGGCCGGGGAAGGCACGACGCCCCGCATCCCACCGGAAACGGCGGGGTGCGGGGCGTCGTCGGTGACCGGGTGGGTCAGCCGGCCATGATCTCGCGCATCAGGCGCGCCGTCTCGGACGGCGTCTTGCCGACCTTGACGCCGACGGCCTCGAGCGCGTCCTGCTTGGCCTGCGCGGTGCCCGAGGAGCCCGAGACGATGGCGCCGGCGTGGCCCATGGTCTTGCCCTCGGGGGCGGTGAAGCCCGCGACGTAGCCGACGACCGGCTTGGTGATGTGCTCGGCGATGTAGGCCGCGGCACGCTCCTCGGCGTCGCCGCCGATCTCGCCGATCATCACGATCGCGTCGGTGTCCGGGTCGTCCTGGAACGCCTGGAGGCAGTCGATGTGCGTGGTGCCGATGATCGGGTCGCCACCGATACCGACGGCGGTCGAGAAGCCGATGTCGGCCAGCTCGTACATCATCTGGTAGGTCAGCGTGCCCGACTTGGACACCAGACCGATCCGGCCCGGCTTGGTGATGCTGGCCGGGATGATGCCCGCGTTGGACTGACCGGGGGTGATCAGGCCGGGACAGTTCGGGCCGATGATCCGGGTCTTGTTGCCCTTGGCGCCGGCGAGCGCCCAGAACTGCGCGGTGTCGTGCACCGGCACGCCCTCGGTGATCACCACGGCGAGACCGATGCCGGCCTCGATCGCCTCGACCACGGCGTCCTTGGTGAACTTCGGCGGCACGAAGACCACGGTGACGTCGGCGCCGGTGGCCTCCATGGCCTCGGCCACGGTGCCGAATACCGGTACCTCGGTGCCGTCCACGTCGACCGTGGTGCCGGCCTTGCGCGGGTTCACGCCACCGACGATGTTCGTCCCGGAGGCGAGCATCCGGTGGGTGTGCTTCATCCCCTCGGAGCCGGTCATGCCCTGGACGATGACCTTGCTGTCCTTGGTCAGGAAGATAGCCATGCTGGGTCGGTCTCCCTTACTTCGCGGCAGCGAGCTCGGCGGCCCGCTCGGCCGCGCCATCCATGGTGTCCACCTGCTGGACCAGCGGGTGGTTCGCGTCGGTCAGGATCTGCCGACCCAGCTCCGCGTTGTTGCCGTCCAGTCGCACGACGAGCGGCTTGGTGACCGCCTCGCCCTTCTGCTTCAGCAGTTCGAGCGCCTGCACGATGCCGTTCGCGACCGCGTCACACGCGGTGATGCCGCCGAAGACGTTGACGAAGACCGACTTGACGTCGGCGTCGCCCAGGATGATCTCCAGGCCGTTCGCCATCACCTCGGCGGACGCGCCGCCGCCGATGTCGAGGAAGTTGGCGGGCTTGACTCCGCCGTGGTTCTCCCCGGCGTACGCGACCACGTCGAGCGTGGACATGACCAGGCCCGCGCCGTTGCCGATGATGCCGACCGAACCGTCGAGCTTGACGTAGTTCAGACCCTTGGCCTTGGCCGCCGCCTCCAGCGGGTCGGCCGCGTCCTTGTCCTCGAGCGCCTCGTGGTCGGGGTGGCGGAAGTCGGCGTTCTCGTCGAGCGAGACCTTGCCGTCCAGCGCGATGATCTTGCCCTCTTCGGACTTGATCAGCGGGTTCACCTCGACGAGCGTGGCGTCCTCTTCGACGAAGACGGTCCACAGCGTCTTGAGGGTCGCGACGATCTGGTCGTGCAGCTCGGCCGGGAACTTCGCCGCCTCGACGATCTCGCGGGCCTTGGCCTCGGTCACGCCCTCGATCGCGTCGACCGGGATCTTGGCGAGCGCGTCGGGGTTCTCCTCGGCGACGACCTCGATCTCGACGCCGCCCTCGACGGACGCCATCGCGAGGAAGGTGCGGTTGGTGCGGTCGAGCAGGAACGAGACGTAGTACTCGTCCACCGGCTTGGCCAGCCCGGCCAGCATGACCTTCTTGACGATGTGGCCCTTGATGTCGAGGCCGAGGATCTGCTCGGTCTTCTCGACGACCTCGTCGGTGCTGAAGGCCAGCTTCACGCCGCCGGCCTTGCCGCGGCCACCGACCTTCACCTGAGCCTTGACGACGGCCTTGCCGCCCATACGCTCGGCGGCGGCCCGTGCCTCCTCCGGCGTGAAGACGACTTCACCGGGCAGAACCGGCACACCGTGCTTAGCGAAGAGATCCCTCGCCTGGTACTCGAACAGGTCCACGCGGGTCCGTCCTTGTGATCGCGATCGGATATGCGGAACATGCGCAGCCGCGTCCGTCGTCGCGCAGGTCCGGCAGGCTCGCCCCCGGTTCCGGTGGACGGCGTCCGCACGCGTAGCTGATCCGCCTTGCAGGCTATCGGGCACGGGTACCAGGCCCGAATCAGGGTCTGGGTCCCGCTCCCGGTCTCTTCTCGACGACGGCGGCACCGCGCGTCGAGATCCGCCTGTTTGCGCCTGTTCCACCGTGACACAGGGAACACACCAAAACGGACAGTGACCACGCAATGTGGCCGACGCCACGCCGAACGCCGCGGCTGCCGATCACCCCCGGCCGAAACCCCGACGCCCGAGCGCACGGACGGTCGGACTTCCTACGGCTTCGGGATCGGGAGGGGCAGGCCCTGGATCGCGGCGGCCATCACCTCCGGGAACAGGTCGGGGGTGCAGGCGAAGGCGGGACTGCCGATCGCGGACAGGGCCGCGGCGTTGGTGTGGTCGTAGGCCGGGGCGCCCTCGTCGGACAGGGCCAGCAGGGTGACGAAGGTGGTGCCGGCGGCCTGCATGCTCGCCGCGCGGCGGACCATCTCGTCCCGCACACCGCCCTCGTACAGGTCGCTGATCAGCACGACGACCGTCTCCGTCGGCCGGGTGATCAGCGACTGGCAGTAGGTCAGCGCGCGGTTGATGTCGGTGCCGCCGCCGAGTCGGGTGCCGAAGAGTACGTCGACCGGGTCGCTCAGCCGGTCGGTCAGGTCGACCACGCTCGTGTCGAAGACCACCAGGGAGGTCCGCAGCGCGTGCATCGAGCCGAGCACGGCGCCGAACACCGACGCGTAGACCACCGAGGCCGCCATCGAGCCGGACTGGTCGACGCACAGGATCACGTCCTTGTGCACCCCGTGCCGCCGACGCCCGTAGCCGACCAGGCGCTCCGGCACGATCGTGCGGTGCTCGGGCTGGTAGTGGCCGAGGTTGGCCCGGATCGTGGCGTTCCAGTCGATGTCCCGCGGGCGCGGGCGGTGCACCCGGGTCGAGCGGTCGAGCGCGCCTCGGACCAGGCTCGTGGTGCGTTGCGCGACCCGGCGCTCCAGGTCGTCGACGACGCGGCGGACCACCGCGCGGGCGGCCTCCTTCGTCGCCTCGGGCATCAGCGCGGTGAGCGCGAGCAGGGTGGCGACCAGGTGCACGTCGGGTTCGACGGCGGCCAGCATCTCCGGCTCCAGGAGCAGCCGGGTCAGGTCGAGCCGCTCGATCGCGTCGTGCTGGAGGATGCTCACCACGCCCGCCGGGAAGTAGGCGCGGATGTCGCCGAGCCAGCGGGCCACCGACGGCGCGGAGGCGCCGAGGCCGGCGGCGCGCGGCCCGGTCGCCCGACGGCTGCCGCGCGGGGCCTGGGTCTCGGGGCGGTACAGCGCGCTCAGCGCCTGATCGATTCGGGCGTCGTCGCCGGTGAGCCCGTGGCCGGTGCCGTCGGGTTCGCCGCCGAGTATCAGGCGCCAGCGGCGCAGCCGTTCGTCGTCGGCCTTGCTCGTCACGGGGTCACCTCCCGGTGCTCCAGGCCCAGGATCCCGGCCAGCAGTGGCAGTACGGCGTCGGCGCGCGCGCCGTCGAAGTGCTCGGCGGTGGCGATCGGGACGGCGGCCCGCGCCGGGGTGCGGATGCGCTCGCCGAGCAGCCGGCGCTCGGGCGCGGCGAAGCCGGCGAAGGTGCGGCGCAGCAGCGGCAGGATCTCCACGAACAGGTCGTCGGGGGTGCCGGTGATCCAGGCGTCGACCAGGTCGAGGAGTCCTTCGTCGTGGATCAGCAGCATGCCGCCGCCGGCCAGGAATCCCTCGATCCAGGCCGCCGATTCGCGATGCGGGATGCCTCGGGTGAGGGCGCGGGCCAGGCGGGGCGCGGCGTCCTCCGGCGCGAGGCGGCCCCGGTCGAGCAGCAGGCGGGTGGCCCGTCCGGTGAGCAGGCCGGGCAGGTTCTCCCGGTCGGCGAGCCGCCGCAGGGTGGCGTACCACTCGTCCTGTCGGCGCTCCGGCAGCAGTTGTACGGCGGCGTGCACGTCGTCGAGGCGACGGCGCATCGCGGCGGCGCCGTCATGGTCCAGTCCGGCGCAGGCCGCGGGCAGCCCGACGCAGATCCGGACCACCAGGCCGGCCACGACGGTGTCGAGCGCCGAGGTGTCGGTGCCCCGGACGTCGCCGTAGCGCAGTGCCCGCACCAGTCCCGGCAGCGCTTCGGCGAGTCGGCCGACGTCGGCGTCCAGGGCGGCGCGCCGGTCGAGCACCCGCATGATCACCGGCAGCGCGTCGGGCAGGTCGGCGCGCAGGCAGCGTTCGGCGACCTCGGTGACGTCGGCGAGCGATTCGGCCCGGATCGCCAGGTCGCTCGCGCGCGCCTCGGCCGCGGCGACCACGGTGGTCCCCCACACGCCGGCCTCGGCCACCCGGATCGCCAACTCCGGCTGCCAGTCCAGGCGCCAGGTCTCGCGGAAGGTGCCCCGGCTCTCCCGGCCCGGGACCGGCACGCCCCACGGGACGTCGAGCAGGGCGAGCCGGTTGAGCAGTCGGCTGCGGTCGGCATGCGAGTCCTTGCGCAGGTCGAGTTCCAGTTCGCGGGCGGCGGGCTCGGGCCGGAGCCGCAGTCGGCGCTGCTCGCGGGTGAGGTCGCGCTGGAGCGGTACGGCGGGCACCGTCGGCGGCACCTCGCCGATCACGTCGCCGACCACGAGAGCGTCGTGCACCAGCGCGAGCGGCCCGGTGACGCCGTCGCACATCACCGCGCGGACCGCTTCGAGGGTCTCGTCCAGACCGGCCAGCGGTCGTCCGCGCAGCGCGGCGAGCGCGTCGGCGTGCCGGGTCGCCTCGATCACATGCGCGGAGGAGACCGGGTGGCCCGCCTCGCGAAGCAGCGTGGCGATCCGGACGAACCAGCGGGGCAGCGGGTCGGGCTCGGCGGCGGTGTCGAACAGGTGCCGGTACCAGCCCGGGGACGCGACGCCGGCCCCGTAGCCGGAGCTCTGCGCGAGGCGGTGGTGGGTCCACGGCACCCACGTGGTCTCGACCTTGACCGCTGCCCGGTGCGGCGCGAGCAGCGCGCGGTCGGCGGCGGCGGAGGGCGGGTCGGCGAGCGCGGGCACGTGCCAGGCGCCGCACACCACGGCGATCCGGCTGTGTCCGGCCCGGCGCGCGGAGCGGATGCACTGGCGCATGTACGCCTCGCGCAGTCGTTCGATGTCGGGTTCGGCGCTCGGGCCCGGGTCGACGGCGGGCCGCTCGTCCTCGCGCAGCGCGGCCATCGCCTCGGCGAGCGCCGCAAAGGGCCGCAGCGGGTCGTCGGCGGGCGGGCGGTGCTCGATCACGTCCTCCCACCAGTGCTCGGCGTCGTCCCGACCGGCCAGTCGGGCCAGCGCGGCGATCGGGTCCACCGGGGGCGGGACGGGCTCGCCCGGCTCGTCGCCCTCGCGGCGGGCCCGGTCGAGGGTGAAGGACACCGCGACCGGCAGGTCGATGAACCGGACCGGGACGCCGTGCCCGCTCGCGTGGGTGATGGCCACCCACTCGGGGCTGAAGTCGGCGTACGGCCAAAAGCCGGCCTGCGCCGGATCGTCGACCGCGTGCGCGAGCAGCGCGACGGGCGGACGCAGGCCCGGCTCGGCGGCGAAGGACAGCAGTGGGTCGGCCTCGGGCGGACCCTCGATCAGCACGATGTCGGGCCGCAGCCGGGCCAGCGCGGCGCCGACCGCGCGGGCCGAGCCGGGGCCGTGGTGCCGCACGCCGAGCAGGGTCGGTCGCGCGGCCGGGGTCCGCGCCATCAGGCCGGGTCCGCGTCGCGGCAGGCCCGGTAGAAGTCCTGCCAGTCGGCGCGCGGGCGCACCGCGGTCTCCAGGTATTCGCGCCAGACCAGGGTGTCGGCGGCCGGGTCCTTGACCACCGCGCCCAGGATCCCCGCCGCCACGTCGGCCGAGCGCAGCACACCGTCGCCGAAGTGCGCGGCGAGCGCGAGGCCGCCGGTGACCACGGAGATCGCCTCGGCGGTGGACAGCGGCCCGGACGGGGTCTTCAGCCTGGTCCGTCCGTCTTCGGTGAGGCCGGCGCGCAGTTCGCGAAACACCGTGACCACACGCCGCAGTTCGGCCTCGGCGCCGGCCACCGGCGGCAGTTCCAGGCCCGAGCCGAGCTGGGCCACCCGGCGGCTGACGATCTCCACCTCCGCGTCGGCGGTCGCGGGCAGCGGGAGCACCACGGTGTTGAATCGGCGGCGCAGGGCCGAGGAGAGTTCGTTGACCCCACGGTCGCGGTCGTTGGCGGTGGCGATCAGGTTGAACCCGCGCACCGCCTGCACCTCGTCGTTCAACTCCGGTACGGGCAGGGTCTTCTCGGACAAGATGGTGATCAGCGAGTCCTGCACGTCGGCCGGGATGCGGGTCAACTCCTCGACCCGGGCGAGCAATCCGCGGCTCATCGCGCGCATCACGGGGCCGGCCACCATGGCCGCGCGACTGGGCCCGTGCGCGAGCAGTCGGGCGTAGTTCCAGCCGTAGCGGATGGCCTCCTCGGGGGTGCCGGCGGTGCCCTGGACGAGCAGCGTGGAGTCACCGCACACGGCGGCGGCCAGATGCTCCGACACCCACGTCTTGGCCGTGCCCGGCACGCCGAGCAGCAGCAGCGCGCGGTCGGTGGCCAGCGTGGTGACGGCGACCTCGACGATCCGGCGCGGCCCGATGTACTTGGGCGAGATCACCGTGCCGTCGGGCAACGTGCCGCCGAGCAGGTAGGTGGCCACCGCCCACGGCGACAACCTCCACCGCGGCGGCCGGGGCCGCTCGTCGGCGGCGGCGAGCGCGGCCAACTCCCCGGCGAACGCGTCCTCCGCGTGCGCCCGAAGCACACCCTGATCGACCCGCGCACCCGATTCGGCAGACACGCCCACCACGGCTCCCCCAGCGCTCGAACAAACCCGAACAGGGACAAGTCTGCCGCCCGGGTCCGACACGCCGACGCGCCGAACGGGTCAGAGGTGATCGAGCAAAAACCCGGTCTCGACGGTCGCGTCGAACGGCTCGGGCAACATCCCGGTCGCCCCGGCCTTCACCCGTTCCGTGAAGGTGTAACGCCCGTCGACCGGCCCGAAGCGCACGATGACGTCGTGCTCCCGCCGGTCGACCGTCAGCATCACCGGCACGTCGGCCCGCGCGAACTCATGGGGCTTTCCCGCAGGTCGACACAACGTGTGCTGTTCGAGGTCACCTCGACGAACATCCAGACTTCTGGCGCGTCGAGCAGGACATGGGGGACCCGACCATCCACGTCCACCGGCTCGATCCCGCGACGCGTACCTCTGTCCCGACCGGCGTGCATCGTGCCGCCGTGAAACTCGATGTGCCGTTCACGGTCGTGGTGAATGTGGCCGCGTTGGCTCACTGAGCGGAACGGGGCTCACCATCAAGGATTTCCCGGCGCATCCGGGCGCGATAGCGGAGGGTTTCGGCGAGGGTGCGGAAGGCCTTGGGCCATTCGCCCTCGCCTTGGGCGAGGGTGTCGACGCGGGTGACCAGGGATGGGTCGAGGGCGCGGCCGGCCACGTCTCGGGCGCCGCTGAAGCTCCAGGGGTACGCGCCGGACTCGGCCGCCGTGGCGAAGGCGTCCAGGACCGCGTCGCCCAGGGGGAGCGGCCACGGGGTCGGGCAGTTGGTGAGCAGTTGCAGGGCCTCGGACAGGCCGTGCGCGGCGATGTGGCGGGCCACGTGATCGGCGCACTCGGCCGGCGGCAGCACGGTGAGCAGGCGGGTGGGCGCACCGCGGCCGGCCAGCGCCCGGGCCCAGTCGACGTCGCGCTGGAGCACCGCCGCGCGGGCCCACCCCTCGCGGACGTCCTCGGCGAACCGGCGTGGCAGCGCACGGGCCGCGATCTCCTCGGGGCTCGCCCCGAACACCTCCCGCCACACCGACAGCGGCGTGGCCGCGACGACCTCGCCCAGCCACCACGAGTGGTCCTCGCGTCCGGTCGGCGAGGACCGGTCGATGCCGTCCCGCACCATCGCCTCGTCGCACTCGCCCGGCGGCACCACCAGGATCCGCCCCGCGCCGTCGGGCCGCAGGCAGGCCCGGCCCCGTGCGCTCATCCGGGCCACGAACGCCGATCCGGGCAGCGCGCCGAGGCGTCGTGCCGCGGCCACCCGGACCACCTTGGCCCGATCATCCAACGCCGCCTCCAGGAACGCCTCGTCGCCCGCCGTCGCCCCGGTGGCCAGCGCCTCGACGAACACCGCGCGGTCCTCGGCCGGTTCGGCCCGCCAGGTCCGGGCCAGCAACTCCCTGGCGCCGTCCGGGTCCGCCGCCCGTAGCACCGCGAACGCGGCCAGCCGCTCGCCGAACCGGCCGTGCCGCCACAGGTCGATCGGGTCGTCGGGATCCCCGGCCGCGATCCGGGTCAGCCAGGCCCACTCCGGGTTGAGCCCGGCCAGCCAACGCCCCCTCGGACCGGCGAGTTCGGCCACGATCGGCCGCAGGTCGGTGCGCGAGCGGGCCGCGGTCAACAGGCCCGGCAGTTCGGACTCGGGCGCCCGCAGGCCGGCCGTCCGGGCCAGGGCGAGCCATTCCGGCAGGAAGTCCATCCCGTCGCCTTCGAGCAGGATCCGCAACCGCACCCGGGCCGGCTCCGGCACGGACGGTCGCGGGTCCACCTCTGCGCACGGCTCCGGCGGCGCGCCCGCGGGGGCGCGTCGGCCCGCCCGCCGATGCACCATCACGATCGCCGCCAAGTCGAGCAGGCGCACCGCCTCGTCGGTCCGGTCCACGCGCGCGGCCAACTCGCCCAGCGCGCCCTCGGCGGGCCATTCCGCGGCCCTGCGCCGCCCGGTGCCCACCAGTGCCGCCGACACCAGGTCGTCCCACACCGGATCCGCGACCCGCATCCGAACTCCCCTTCCACACATGGCGATCAGCCCGCCGAAGGTCGGCGACGGCGACGATCCTCCCGCCCGATCGGGCCGGTTGGCGGCGGACCGATGACAGCAAGGCGGCTACAGCGAGCCGTCGACAGCGGACCGGCTACCGCGGTCCGACTACAGCGGCACGGCTTGGCCCTCGTGCCACGCGGTCACCGGGACGAATCCGCGCGCGCCGTACTCGCCGAACACGGTCAGCCCCGTGCCACCGGACATCGCGGACAACCGCCACAGCGCCTGTTCGCCGGTCCGGGCCCGGTCCACCGGCAACCAGAACCCGTCCGCGCCGGCGATCCGCCACCCCATCGGCTCCGGCACCGCGACCACGTCGGCGAGCACCACCGGCCACGCCTCCAGCCAGGGCTCGCGGCGCAGCGCCTCGGCGTAGGCCAGGGTCGCCTCCTCGGGCCCCACGCCGGCCGGCTCCGCACCGGCGGCCGGCTCACCGGTCCGCTCGCCCAGTGCCACCCGCAGCGGCACCGCGTCGTCGTGGAAGGCCGCGTCGGCCTCGATGGTGCGCCCCACGGGCAGGGCCAACTGCGGCGCGCGCCCCTGCGGCCCGAAGGCCAGCACCAGTGCGGGCCGGCCCGACCCGGTGCCGCGCAACCAGATCCGCCGCTCGGTCAGTCCGCCGTCGACGCTGTCCCGACTGCCGAGCACCAGCCACCGATCGTGCACCGCGGTGCCCTGGGCCCGCGCCGCCCGCAGCACGTCCTCCGCGTCGACGGTCCAGCCGATGCGCGCCCGCAGTCCGGACACCAGGGACGGATCCAGGTCGTCGGCGTGTTCGTGGGCGCGCAGGAGCAGCCACAACTCGGCGTAGTCCTCCAGCAGTCGGCCCGGCCAGCCCTCCGCCCCGGACGCGGGTATCGCGCCCGCCGCGCGCAACCGGGCGGCCAGGCCCGGAGCCTTGGCGTCGACCATACGCTCCGCGATGCCGTCCCACATCGCGTATCCCTCACGCTCGGTGCCCGCCAGGCCCTGATGCACCCGATCGGCCAACCAACGGCGCAACCGCTCGGTGCCCTCGGCGACTTCGGCCGCCCGCCGCTCGGCCCGCCGTCGGGCCGCGGCGGGATCGGCCAGGCCGGCCCGCTCCCGCCGCCCGGCCGCCGGGGCGTCGACCCAGTCGGGCACGCTCGCCCCGACCGGCACCGCGGCCGGATCGTTCGCCCACAGGAGCAGCAGGCCGAGGGCGTGTACGCAGGGAAAGCCCGGTCCGGGACACGAACATCGCCCCGTGGGACCGGCGGGATCGACCACCGTGCGGTAGGCCGTCGTGCCGCCGCCCGACCCCCAGATCGGGCCGCCCGCGGCCGTCGAGGCACCGGTGGCCGACCACGACTCCGGTCTCGCGAGGGCGCTCCCGGCCGTGCGTGCTGCGGCGTCGGGGGCCAGTGCCAACACCCGTTCCGCGGTCCACCGTTGCTGCATGACGGCCACGGTACGGGCCCGCACCGACACGTGTGTGCGAGCCCGTCGAACCCGCGGAGAGCGGCGGGCCGAATGTCCGGATCCGAGCGAAGTACCCGGTCAGGCGGCGGTGGTCGCCACGTGTGCGCGTACCCAGTCGACGATGTCGGTGGTCGGCGCGCCCGGGGTGAACACCGCCGCGACACCGATCCGCCGCAGCTCGGGGACGTCCTCCTCCGGGATGATCCCGCCGCCGAACACCAGGATGTCCTCGGCCTCGCGCTCCTTGAGCAGTTCGATCACCTTGGCGAAGAGCGTCATGTGCGCGCCGGAGAGCACCGACAGACCGATCGCGTCGGCGTCCTCCTGGATGGCCGTCTCGACGATCTGCACCGGGGTCTGGTGCAGCCCGGTGTACACCACCTCGAAGCCCGCGTCGCGCAGTGCGCGCGCGACCACCTTGACCCCACGATCGTGTCCGTCGAGCCCGGGCTTGGCCACGACGATCCTGATCGGTCCGGGAACACCCATCACTGCCTCCATGTACATAGCGAAGCCCTCGCCCGGAGCGTAACCCCCGCTCGGTCGGCGCACGGGCGGCGGTCGACGGCGTCCGCCCGGACGGGTGCCGCCGAGGCGGACCGCATCACCCGCCCGGCCGTCTGACCTGCGGTTCCGATCGCGAGGATTGTCCTGTGAACGTCAAGAGAGCTACAGTCCGTTTCCGACCGGCCCCCGAGACGTAAGGCGACGTAGGTGACGGACGTTCGCTACCCGAGTGCGGAGCAGCAGGCTCGCCACGGGTCGGACACCGAGGGTGCGTATTCCCCCTACGGCTCGTCCGACCCGGCCCACGGCGGCTACGACCAGGGCTACGGGTACGGCGCGAACGCCTACTCGGCCGACCCGAGCGGCGGTTGGCCCGCGGTCGACGCATCGGGTGGCTGGGGTGTACCGGCACCCTCGTACGACGGATACGACACCGGCACCGGCTACCCCGCCGCGGCCGACTACGCATCCGGCGGGTACGCCGCCGTCGACCACTCCGGCACGCAGTACTCCGCCGTCGGCTACGACACGACGGGCCAGGCCTCGGGCGGCTACGACGCCTCGGGGTACCAACCCGCCTACGACGCCTCGGGATACGTCCAGGTGCCGGGCCACGACGGCTACGGCTCGTCGGACGGCTACACCGGGTCCTACGACGCCTCCGGTGACCATGCCGCGACCGGCGCCTACGGCTACCCCGCGGTCCAGGACACCGGCTACGGCACGCAGACGCAGACCTGGGCGGTCACCGACACCGCGGTGCAGGATCCGGCGCCGGCCCCGTACGTCGACCCCGCGTGGGACGGCGGCTCGAACACCGGTATGTGGTACGCCGCTTCGGACACCGCCGCGTGGGAGTCCGACACCTGGTACTCCCCCGTCCCGGTGCGCGACGACGCCGACAAGTGGTCGGGCGGCAATCGCTCGACGACGGACCTGTTCGACGACGGCGGCACGCGTGCGCCGGTCGAGCCCGCGTTCGATGTCGACGACCATGACCTCAGCGTGCCGGCCCGCACCGACACCGAGGCCGACGCGGACGACGCGCGCGACGAGCGGCGGGTCGAGTCGGCCGGGAAGCCGAAGGCCAAGGCTGCCAAGGAGGCCAAGGAGTCCGCCGACAAGGCCCGGGTGAAGCGCAAACGCGCGTTCCCGCTCACCGCCGGCGCCCCGCTCGCGGTGATGGGCGCGGCGGCGATGGCCGTCGCGGCGGTCGGCGGCCTGCACACCGCGGGCGCCGAGACCAAGGACGCGGACCCGGTGGCCGGCGGCGAGGACCTGCCGCTGATGTCGCCGATGGACAAACAACTGGTGGATCTCCAGGTCGGCGCCGAGGACTTCGCCGAGCGCGCCAGTCGCGCGCAGACCCGGGTCTCGCTCCAGGAGCGCCAGGAACAGGCCCAGCAGGACCAGGAAGCCGAGCGCAAGCGCCGGGAGTCCCTCAGGCCCAAGTACGTGCTCCCGGTCGCCCAGAAGGGCCTCAGCGCCTATTTCGGCTCCTCCGGCTCGCGCTGGGCGCACACCCACACCGGCATCGACTTCCCGGTGGACCTGGGCACCCCGGTGCTCGCGGTGATGGACGGCGTGGTGCGCACGCAGGTGAACACGGCGTACGGGAACATGGTGATCCTGACCGGCAAGGACGGCACCGAGACCTGGTACTGCCACCTGACCCGGGCCAAGATCCGCTCCGGTCCGGTCAAGGCGGGCGACGTGATCGCCTACAGCGGCGACACCGGCAACAGCACCGGCCCCCACCTGCACTTCGAGGTCCGCCCCGGCGGCGGCGCCCCGATCAACCCGCTGCCCTGGCTGCGGGCGAACGGCCTCGACCCGACCTGAGCCCGACGCGCGTCGCGGATCCGGGACCTATCGTGGACGGATGAGCTCATCCGAGGCGCAGTTCACCGCCGAGACCGGCAACCGTGGCGAATTCGTGCGACAGGCCAACCGGTTCACCGGGCAGCCGGAGCCGGAGCGCGGGCGATATCAGCTGGTGGTGTCCCTGGCCTGCCCGTGGGCGCATCGGGCGATCATCGTCCGTCGACTGCTCGGGCTCGACGACGCACTGGGCCTGTCCGTGGTGGACCCGATCCGGGACGAGCGCGGGTGGCGGTTCACCAACCACCCCGACGGACGCGACCCGGCGACGGGGCTGGCGTTCCTCGCCGACGCCTATCGGGCCAGTGACCCCACGTACGCCGGTCGGGTGACCGTACCCGCGATCATCGACCTGACCACCGGGCACGTGGTCACCAACGACTATCCGCAGATCACCCTCGACCTCTCCACCCGCTGGACCGCGCTGCACCGGGCCGGCGCGCCCGACCTGTACCCCGAGCACCTGCGCGCGGAGATCGACGCGATCAACGCGGACGTGTTCCGGGACGTGAACAACGGCGTGTACCGGTGCGGGTTCGCCACCTCGCAGGACGCCTACGAGGAGGCGTTCGACGCGTTGTTCGCCCGGCTGGACCTGCTGGAGAAGCGGCTCGGCGGGCAACGCTTCCTGGTCGGCGAGTCGATCACCGAGGCGGACATCCGGCTGTTCACCACGCTGGTCCGGTTCGACGCGGTCTACCACGGCCACTTCAAGACCAACCTGCGCAAGCTGACCGAGTACCCGGTCCTGTGGGCCTACGCCCGCGACCTGTTCCAGACCGAAGGCTTCGGGGACACGGTCGACTTCGACCACATCAAGCGCCACTACTACGTCACACACGACGCGATCAACCCGACCGGAATCGTCCCGAAGGGCCCCGACCCGGACCTGTGGCACACCCCACACGACCGCGGCTGAGCACACCCACGGACGCGGCGCGGCGCGGGCGCGTACGCGCGAGGGGGCGGGTGGGTTGACAGCCCACCCGCCCCCTTCGTCGTATCGGCCAACCGCGTCGGCTACTTGGCCGGGTCGACGGCCGGCGGGGTGTCGTCCGGGTCGTCGTCGGATGCGTCCGAGAAGGCAGCCGCCGGCGCGGCCGAGGATCCGGCCGGTGAGTCCGGCTCGGCCGGCGCTTCGATCACGGCCATGATCTCTGTCTCGTTTTCCGCCTCGACCTCGGCACGGCTCCCGGCCCCGGTACGGGACGTGGCCTCGACGCCGGTTCCGGTCTCGACGCCGGTCTCGACGTTGGACTCGATATCCGTCCCGAGGGCGGCCCCGGCCGCGATGTCGGAGTCGGCGTCGGTCCCGGACCGGGGGCCGATCTCGGCGCCGGTCCCGAGGTCGGCCCTGGTCTCGGCGTCGGTCACGGAGGCGGTTCCGGCCTTGGCGCCGGGCTCGACGTCCGTCCCCGGCACCGTGGCGGCCCCGGGGTCGGCTGCCGGCCCGGGCTCGGATCCGGTTTTCGGGGTCGGGTTCGTCCCGGTGTTCTCGCCGCGTGCGCCGACGTGTTCCTCGTGCCCGGCTCGGCCCACGAACGCCATGTCGCCCGACTCCGGCGGCGCCACCGGCGCGAAGAACCCGGCCGGCGGCGCGGGCGCGGGCGCAGCGGAGCGGCCGGTCGGCAACATCGACCACAGGGCCCCGGCGAGGCCCGCCAGGCCCACCCCGATCGCCGCGGTGGCCAGCGACCATTCGGGGCTCATCAGCGCGTGACCGCCCGCCCGCAGCAGATACGCGATCGCGATGCCGGTGAACACCACACCCGCGATCAGGGCCATCGGGTCGAAGCGCTGCCTGTTCGTCCTCATCGGGATTCGCCCTCCATCCGGGTCACGCCGTTCCTCGGTGTCGTGCTCATCGCGGCAGCCGTCCGTGGTCGTCGTACAGCAGTTCCACCTGGCCCACGCCGACCTTCAGGTCCAGCGTGATCGTGCCGCGCTCCGGCTGGGAGATCGGCTCCAGCGTCTCGCTCCGGTCCGGCCGCCAGCCGTCGTCGCGACCGCTCATCGTGCGCACGTCGCCGACGTCGGAGCGGCCCTTGAACACCACCCTGACGTCCTTGGGCACCCACACCTGGATCTGCCCGGCACCCACCGTGGCCTTGACCGTCGCCGCGCGGGCCGGCCCCAGGTCCAGGGTGCGCAGGTCCAGGTCCATGTCGCCGCCGCCGAGGTGGTACGACGCGGGCAGCGCCGCGACCGAGGTCGGGGTGTACGTGCGCTCCCCCCACGGCCCGGTCAGCGGCACGGTGATCGCGGTCAGCCCGGCAAGCAGCGCGGTGAGCGCGAGGGCGGGCAGGATCAGCAGCCGCGCCCGGCCGAACCAGGTACCCGCGAGCAGGCCCAGACCGACGACGCCGAGCACGATGGCCACCGCGACGGTGAACGTCACGTCGACCGCGTCGGTGCGGTTGAGCACCCACAGCAGGCCGCCGACCATCGTGGCCACGGACAGCGTGGCCAGCGCCACGTACGAGCGCGGACGCTTCACGGGCCTGCCCGGCTCGGCCGCGACCGGCTTCGCGGGCGGCCGCCCACCCTCCGGCGCCGAGCCGCCACCGGGCACCTGCCACCACATCGGCGGTCCCGGCGCGGTGTCGCCGGCGGGGGCGGTGTCGACCGGCGCGGGAGCGCTCGCCGTCGCCGCGACCCCCGCCGTCCGCGCGGCGGCCTCGGACCTGCGTTTCGTGTCGGTCCAGACCATGAACAGGACCACGGCGGTGATCATCATCAGCGGGACCGACGGGCCGAAGCCCGAGTCCAGGTACGTGAAGAACAAGGCGACCCCCATCACGGCGACCACGGTGGCGGCCGTCGCCCCGCGGTCGAACTTCCCGGAGAGCACCCGGCGCAGCACCGGCTGCTCCTCTCCACGGGCCGGGATCAACAGCCAGCCCAGGCTGTACACCAGTACGCCCACCCCGCCGAAGAGCGACAGCACCGCGAAGACGATGCGGAAGATCACCGGATCGAGGCCGAAATGCTCGCCGAGCCCGCCGCACACGCCGGAGACCATGCGGTCGTCGACGCTGCGCAGGAGCTGGGGTCGAGTGGTCGTCGTCGTGGGCGCCGCGGACGACCCCGGAGGGCCGCCCGGGACGTCGCCGGCCCGGTCGCCGGCCGAGACACCGGGTTTCATGTCGTCGTTCATGGGTCCATCGTGGCGTGCACGCGGCCCCGTTCCCATCGGGCTCCGCCCTGGTCGACCCCTGGTCCGACCCTGAGGGGGAATCAGGGTCGGGCCCTGATGCGCCCGGACTTGCCGGCGTGTGACGATCGGTCGTGTGACCGCCGTATATCCGCCCCCCGCCGCGCCGAACCGGCCCGCGTACCCGACGCCGAAGCTCCGCCGCGCCGCGTCCCACCGGTTCGCCGGCGGCGTCGCGCGCGGCCTGGCCGAGCACCTCGGCGTCGAGGTGGTGGTGCTGCGCGTCGCCTTCGTCGCGCTCGCGTTCTTCGCGGGCCTGGGCGTGGTCCTGTACGCGGCCTTTTGGATCTTCGTACCGCAGAGCGTGACCGACGCCGCCCCGCCGAGCCGCGAGCGCGGCCGGGAGCGGCATCAAGCGCTCGCGCTGATCATCGTGCTGATCGCGGCGACCATGCTCACCGGGCTCGGGACCGACACCGACACCGGTTCCGGCGACTGGTTGTGGCCGCTGCTCGTGGCCGGGCCCGGGGTGATCCTGCTGTGGCGTCAGGCCGACGAGTCGCAGCGGCAGCGCTGGTTCTCGCTGGACGGGCGCAGCCGGGTGGGGGGTTGGCTGCGCGCCCTGATCGGCGCCACGCTGGTGGTCGCGGGCCTGATCTTCTTCTCGCTCGGCCGCGGCGGTATCGGCGACGCGCTGGCCGCGATGCGCGGGGCGGGCCTGCTCCTGGTCGGCCTGCTGGTCATCTTCGGCCCGTATCTGCTGCGGCAGACCCGCGAGCTGGGCGCCGAGCGCCGGGCCCGCATCCGGGCCCAGGAGCGGGCGGAGGTGGCCGCGCACGTGCACGACTCGGTGCTGCACACGCTGACCCTGATCCAGCGCCAGGTGGAGGACCCGCGCGAGGTGGCCCGGCTGGCCCGGGCGCAGGAGCGCGAGTTGCGGGCCTGGTTGTACCGCCCCGACGGCGAGGAGCCGGACCGCACCTTCGCCGCCGCACTGCGCGGGGTCGCCGCCGAGGTGGAGGACGCGCACGGGGTGTCGATCGAGATCGTGTGCGTGGGCGACTGCCCGGTCGACGACCGGCTCTCCGCACTGATCGCCGCCGCGCGCGAGGCGATGGTGAACGCGGCGAAGTACGCGGGCGGCGCGGCGATCTCGGTGTTCGGCGAGGCCGACGAGGACACGGTCACGGTGTTCGTCCGCGACCGCGGACCCGGTTTCGACCCCGACTCCGTACCCGCCGACCGGCTGGGTGTGCGAGAGTCCGTGCTCGGGCGCATGCGCCGCAACGGGGGCGCCGCGAACATCCGCAGCGAACCCGGCGAGGGCACCGAGGTCGAGCTGGAGATGCGCCGCGCCGACGCCGGCCGGTCCGCTGTGGGAAGGACGAACACGTGAACACCACCGAGACGAGTAGCGCACCCGTCGAGGGCACGCCCCGCACCCGGGTGGTCCTCGTCGACGACCACCGGATGTTCCGCACCGGCGTGCGAGCCGAGATCGGCGAGGCGGTCGAGGTGGTCGGCGAGGCCGACGACGTGGCGAGCGCGGTGGCCGTGGTCACCGAGACCCGCCCCGAGGTGGTCCTGCTCGACGTGCACCTGCCCGGCGGCGGCGGGGTCGAGGTGTTGCGCCGGTGCGCGTCGCTGATCCCGGCGGTGCGCTTCCTGGCGCTGTCCGTGTCCGACGCCGCGGAGGACGTGATCGGGGTGATCCGGGGCGGCGCCCGGGGCTATGTGACCAAGTCGATCACCGGCGACGAACTGATCCGCGCGATCGGCCGGGTCGGCGAGGGCGACGCGGTGTTCTCGCCGCGCCTGGCGGGCTTCGTACTGGACGCGTTCGCGGCCACCGACGTGCCGCCGATCGACGAGGACCTGGACCGGCTCACCCAGCGCGAGCGCGAGGTGCTGCGGTTGATCGCGCGCGGCTACGCCTACAAGGAGATCGCCCGCCGATTGGTCATCTCGGTCAAGACGGTGGAGACCCATGTCTCCGCGGTGCTGCGCAAGTTGCAGTTGTCCAACCGGCACGAGCTGACCCGCTGGGCGACGGACCGGCGACTGGTCTGAGCCGGGCGACCGGCGACACGCGCGAAGGCGCCCTCCCGCGACGGGAGGGCGCCTTCGTACGTGTGACGGGGTCCGCCGGGCCTAGCCGGGTCGGATGGCCGCGTAGAACGGCATCGAGTCGACCGGCGCCTCGGTCACGGTCTTGCCGGGACGCGGGGCGTGGATGATCTTGCCGTTGCCGATGTACAGGCCCACGTGCCGGTTGTCCGAGTAGAAGAACACCAGGTCGCCCGGCTGGAGCGAGCCCTTGGCGACGCGCGGACCGTCGTTGACCTGGGTCCAGGTCGTCCGGGTCAGGCGCACGCCCGCGGCCTTCCAGGACGCCTGGGTCAGGCCCGAGCAGTCGTAGGAGCCGGGGCCCTCGGCGCCGGAGACGTACGGCTTGCCGATCTGGGACCGCGCGAACGCGATCGCCGCCGCGGCCCGGCCGGAGGCCGGCACGTTGGTCGTCGGCGTGGTGTCCTGCTTGTCCCGCGAACTGCGGTCGTTGGCACGCGTGTCGTTCGCGTGCTCGTCCGAGTCGAGGACTTCCTTCTGCTGCTGCGCGGTGAGCGTGTTCAGCAGGCGCTGTGCCTCGGTGAGCTTGGCCTGGATGTCGGTCTTGTTCTTGTTCAGGTCGGTGCGCAGCTTCTCCAGTTCCGCGAGCTGCGAGGAGGCCTCGGTGCGGTCCTGCTGGAGAACTCGGGCCTGCGCCGCGATCTGCTTCAGCTTGGCGGCCTGCTGGCCGTCGAGCTGGGACATCATCTGCGACTTCTGCAGGTATCCCTCGGGGTCGCCGCTGAGCGCGAGCGAGAGGGACGGCGGGAGGCCGCCGCTGCGGTACTGGTTGGCCGCCAGGACGCCGATCTGGTCGCGCAGGGCGTTCAGCGCGGCCTGTTCCTCGGTGATCCGGGCCTGGGTCTGGTTCGCGGTGCCCTGCTGCTTCTCGATCTGTTCCTCGACGCCGTTGGCGGCTTCGGTGGCCTTGATCACGTCGCTGTGCAGCTGGTTGACGCGGTCCTTGGTCTGCTGGAACGACTGCGCGGGGTCCGCGCTCGCGGTGCCGGCGAAGGTCATCACACCGGTCATCGTCGCGGCGGCCGTGACCACGGTCGCGGCGGTACGCACGGCGGTACGCGGCTTGGGCTTGCGGTGTTGCCCGGGTCGACGTTGGGACGCCACTGGTGGCGGGTCTCCTTCCTCGGCCGCCTACCGGGTTAGCTGACGGGTTCGGGCGGAAGAAGGCGCCCTACGGTGCCGGAGCACCGATTCACCCCAAGGGACTGCGAGGGTCCCCGGTTCCGGCTTCGCGTCGCGACGACCGTGGTTGCCCACCGTCACCGAAACCCGTCACCGAATTCGGCGGAGGCGATCGTGTCGACCGGGTGGCCGACCTCGAGCCGATCGCCTGCCGCAGAACACTAGTCACACGCGTGTCAGGACCATCACCATCGGCCTTCACATTGCCAAAACTTTACCAATGTCACCGTTTCCATCTCCGCGTATCACGGGAAAAGCGCCCGGATTCCCTAAAGTCGATCTTGATCCCTTTTGGCGATCTTTAATGGCATTCGACCGATGGAGAGGCGTGGATCGCCGCCGGCTAGGCTGCCGGACGGCGGCGGGGGTCCGGCATGGGCGCCGAGAACGCCGGCCGGGTGCCCGCCGGGGCGATGATCGACGAGGGGTTGTACGACGTGGACGTTCTGCGGCAGATCCTGCTGGTGCTGCACATCGTGGGCATCGCGGCCCTGCTCGGCGGCTTCCTCACCCAGATGTCCGCGCTGCGCACCGGCGACGTGCGGATCGTGCCGGCGATGACGCACGGCGCGCTGACCATGCTCGTCACCGGCCTGGCCCTGGTGGGCGTGGTGCAGTCCGGCCTGGACCGCGACGTGGACACCGCCAAGATCGGCACCAAGCTCGGGATCCTGCTGGTCATCCTGTTGCTGGTGTGGGGCAACCGCGCCGCGGACCGGGTGTCCGCACGCGTCCTCGGCGCGATCGGCCTGCTGACCGTGGCGAACATCGCCATCGCCGTGATGTGGACCTGAGCCGCCGGTCCCGCCGCTAGCGGGTGTCCACCACCCGGAACACCTCGGCCATACGCCCGGCGCCCAGTTCGAACCGCGCCGCGTTGCCCTCCAGCATCGACACCACGTGCTCGCGCAGCTCCGGCAGATGGCCCGTCTGGCTCTCGTGCGACAGCAGCGCCGCGATCTTGCGCTCGAACACCTCCGTCACGTCCACCGCGTGGTTCGGCGCCGCGGTCGGCGACAGCCAGGTCTCCGGCACCGTCCACTCCTTCAGCCCCTCCGCCTCCAGCAGCTCGGGGTGGGCGAACGGGTTGCGCGCGTCCGGATAGATCGCCCGCATCGCCGCCTCGCCGGCCTCCAGGTGATCGGGGTGGCTGGGCGCCAGCCGGGCCCAGTCCCGCTCCGGACTCGGGATCACCATGCGCTGCGGGCGTACCTGTCGGATCACCCGGCTGATGTCGCGCCGCAGTTCCATGGAGGCTGCCACGCGCCCGTCCGGATACCCCAGCCAGTACAGCTGCCGCACCCCCACATGCGCCGCCGCCGCGCTCTGCTCGGCCCGCCGGATCCCGCCGATCTCCGACCGGGGCACCGCCGGATCGAACCCGCCCGCGTCCCCGTCGGTGACCAGGCAGTAGCTCACCTCGATGCCCGCCTCGGTCCACGTGGCGACCGTCCCCGCCGCCCCGAAGTCGATGTCGTCCGGGTGCGCGGCCAGCACCAGGATCCGCTCCACGTCGCGATCGTCCAGCACGATGTACTCCCTTGACGGTCGACCCGATGTCCGACGGGGCGAAGATGGTTGTCGGCGCAATGATCCCTGCCCGCGACAACGGCCCGGGCACGACCCGCCCGACACCCACCTAGACTCGGGGAACGATGAGCAGCCTCTTCGACGACATCCCCCTGCCCGGTTTCGACACCGCGGCCAAGAAGTCCCCCGCCGGCTCCGCGGACGAGATCCCGCTGCCGCCCGAGCCGGACGAGAACCACGTGTACGGCCTGCCGGAGGACTATCCGGACGACCTGTACGAGGGGCAGTACGCACCGCCGCCCGAGCCACGCGACGCCTACTACCGCAACGGCGCCCCGCGCCCCGTGGTGGACCCGGCCCGGCTGCTCGACGGGATGAACCCGCAACAGCGCGCCGCGGTCGTGCACGAGGGGTCCCCGCTGCTCATCGTGGCGGGCGCGGGCTCCGGCAAGACCCGCGTGCTGACCCACCGCATCGCCCACCTGCTCGCCTCCCGCCACGTACACCCCGGCGAGATCCTGGCGATCACCTTCACCAACAAGGCCGCCGCCGAGATGCGCGAGCGGGTCGAGGCGCTGGTCGGGCCGCGCACCAAGGCGATGTGGGTGTCCACCTTCCACTCGGCCTGCGTACGCATCCTGCGGCAGCAGTACAAGAAGCTCGGCATGAGCTCCTCGTTCTCCATCTACGACTCCGCCGACCAGCAGCGGCTGATGGCAATGGTCTGCCGCGACCTGGATCTGGACCCGAAGAAGTTCCCGCCGCGCAAGTTCAACGCGCAGGTGTCCAACCTCAAGAACGAACTGATCGACCACGAGGACTTCGCGGCCAAGGCGATCAACGAGTCCGAGCGCATACTGGCGCAGGCCTACACGATGTACCAGGAGCGGCTGCGCCAGGCCAACGCGCTCGACTTCGACGACCTGATCATGACCACGGTGCACCTGCTCCAGGCGTTCCCGGACGTCGCGGAGCACTACCGGCGACGCTTCCGGCACGTGCTGGTGGACGAGTACCAGGACACCAACCACGCGCAGTACACGCTGGTGCGCGAACTGGTCGGCGGCGCGGCCGGCAGCGGCCCGCGCCTGACGGTGGACGGCGAGTTGGTCAACCCCGCCGAGGCCGGGCTCGTCGGGCTCGAACCGGCCGAGTTGTGCGTGGTCGGCGACGCGGACCAGTCGATCTACGCGTTCCGCGGCGCGACCATCCGCAACATCCTCGACTTCGAGGCCGACTACCCGAACGCCACCACGATCCTGCTGGAGCAGAACTACCGCTCCACGCAGACCATCCTGAGCGCGGCCAACGCGGTGATCGAGCGCAACAGCAACCGACGCGCGAAGAACCTGTGGACCGACGCCGGCGCCGGCACCCCCATCGTCGGCTACGTCGCGGACGACGAGCACGACGAGGCGCAGTTCGTCGCCGACGAGGTGGACCGCCTCACCGACGCGGGCCACACCAAGCCGGGACAGGTCGCGGTGTTCTACCGGACCAACGCCCAGTCCCGCGTCTTCGAGGAAGTCTTCATCCGGGTCGGCCTGCCGTACAAGGTCGTCGGCGGCGTGCGCTTCTACGAGCGCCGCGAGGTCCGCGACGTGCTCGCCTACCTGCGCCTGCTGGCCAACCCCGACGACACCGTCTCGCTGCGTCGGATCCTGAACGTGCCCAAGCGCGGCATCGGCGACCGGGCCGAAGCGTGCCTGGACGTGCTCGCGACCCGCGACCGCATCCCGTTCGCCCAGGCGCTGCGCCGCGCCGACGACGCGCCGGGCCTGGCCAAGCGCTCGGCCAACGCGGTCAAGGGATTCGTCCGGCTCCTGGACGACCTCACCGCGGTGGTGGACGGCGGCGCGGGTCCCGCGACCGTCCTGGAGGCGATCCTGGAACAAAGCGGCTACCTCGCCGAGTTGCAGGCATCCAGCGACCCGCAGGACGAGACCCGGATCGAGAACCTTCAGGAACTCGCGGCGGTGGCACTGGAGTTCGAGCAGGCCCAGGCGCAGGAGGGCGGCTCGGGCACGCTCGCCGACTTCCTGGAGCGGGTCTCGCTCGTGGCCGACTCCGACCAGATCCCCACCGACGCCGAGGACGGCGGCGTGGTCACCCTGATGACCCTGCACACCGCCAAGGGCCTGGAGTTCCCCACGGTGTTCCTCACCGGCCTGGAGGACGGCGTCTTCCCGCACATGCGCTCGCTCGGCGACGCAAAGGAGCTGGAGGAGGAGCGCCGGCTGGCCTACGTGGGCATCACCCGCGCCCGCGAGCGGCTCTACGTCACGCTGGCGAAGATGCGCAGCGCGTGGGGCGCGCCGTCGTACAACCCGCCGTCGCGCTTCCTGACCGAACTGCCGGAGAAGCTGGTCGACTGGCGCGGCACCTCGCCGTCGGCGGCCAAGGCGATGTCGGCGACGAAGTCGACGGTCGGCTCGCGCGGCGGCTTCGGCAAGGGCGCGCAGATCAAGGAACGCCCGGCCATCGCGCTGTCCCCGGGCGATCGGGTCACCCACGACAAGTTCGGCCTGGGCACGGTGGTGTCCACCGCCGAGACCGGTGACAAGGCGAAGGCCACCATCGATTTCGGCGCCGGCGGCGAGAAGACCCTGCTGCTGCGCTACGCGCCGGTGCAGAAGTTGTAGCGCCGCTCGCGTCCGGACGAGAGCGGGCCGGGTCGATTCCCTCGACCCGGCCCGCTTGCGTGTTCCGCTCCGCTCAGCCCGCGATCTGGATCTCGTACGGTGCCGACTCCACGCCGGAGGCGGACACCACGCACAACTCCACCCGGCCCGGCTCCACGTCGACCGGGACCGGGACGACCACGCACGCGTCGGAGGGGTTGGCGAAGCCGGTCTCGGCCGGGATCAGCGGGGCGTGCACGTGGACCGCGCCGAACTTGACCACCACGCGCGCCAGCAGGTCCGCCTCGTGCGAGCCGCCCGCCGCCAGGTTGATCCCGCGCACCTCGATGTCGTCGCCCTGGCGGACCGCGGAGTCCAGGTCGCCGCGTGTGCGCACGCGCACCACGGACAGGATCACCGGGCGGTCGTTCTCCGCCAGCTTGCCGGCGAGGTAGGTGACCACCGAGACCACCGCGAGCGCGACCAGCGTGGCCGGGATGTCCGGGAGCCGATCGGGGTCGCGGGCCAGACCGACCACGACGAAGCCGACCGCGACCAGGTTGACCAGGACGTACTGGGCGTCCACGAACGAGGCTCGGCCCGCGTCGTCGGTGACCAGGTCGCGCAGCGCCGCCTGGTCCGCGCGGAGCTTTTGCAGCACCCGACGGCCGACCTTGTCGCCGACGATCCGGCGTACCGCCACCGCGGCGAGCAGCGGCGCGGCCACCAGCGTGATCTGGTCGAGCGCGACGTCACCCAGCCGATCGAGCAGCCGGTCCCGCTGTCCGTCCCCGGAAGCCGCGGCGAGCCGCATGCCCAGGAAGGCGAAGCAGTACATCAGCGCCACCATCCACAACGCGGCGACCGCCTTGGAGGTGGACAGGCGCCCGTCCAGGCCCCGTACGGGCGCGAACACGCCGCCCTGCGCCCGGGCGGCCCAGCCGACCACGCTGAGCGCTCCGGCGACCACCACGGCCGCCACGATCCCGGCGGTGCGCGAGCCGGTCCAGCCCGCGCCGATCGCGGTCAGCGCCTGCACCAGGACGAGCACGGCGACCAGCAACCACAGCACGATCAGCGCACGACCGCCGAGCACCTGCAGCCAGGCCCGTCCCTGGGCCCGCCGTATGCCGGCCAAGTCCTGGGCCTTGCCCCGCAGTTCGTCGGAGATCCACTGGCGCGCGCCGCCGTCGGAGTGGGCGACCGCCGAGGGCACGCCCTCCTTGCGGGCGAGCGCCCGCCGCAGCGTCTCGAAATCGGCGACGGTCCTGCGGTATTCCTCCCGGACCACGCAATGACAGTCCGGTCCGTGCACACCGACACCGTGCGCCACTTCGCCACGCCCTCCCCACCACCACATACGAACGTGCTCGTTCAGCGGCACATTGTGCCGCATCCGAGAGGGCCGTACCGGCCCGGTCCGGCGATCGCGCGCAATCTCGATCGAAGACCCGCCGCGAGGCCAACCCCCGTGTCCCGCAAGGCGTCCCGCCGGCTCGTCGACCCGGCCGCGGCGGGCTCCGGGAACGCCGCCGGCCCCCGTCCGAAATCGGGCGGAGGCCGGCGAAAGCACGTGCGATCGAGGGGGTCGACCCGGATCGAGCGCGCCGAGCGGAAGGACGCGGGAGGCTACTCCCACTCGATGGTGCCCGGGGGCTTGCTCGTCACGTCGAGGGTGACCCGGTTGATCTCCCGGACCTCGTTGGTGATCCGGTTGGAGATCCGGGCCAGCAGGTCGTAGGGCAGGCGCGACCAGTCGGCGGTCATGGCGTCCTCCGAGGACACCGGACGCAGCACGATCGGGTGGCCGTAGGTGCGGCCGTCGCCCTGGACGCCGACCGAGCGCACGTCGGCGAGCAGCACCACGGGGCACTGCCAGATCTCCCGGTCGAGCCCGGCGCGGGACAACTCCTCGCGGGCGATCGCGTCCGCCTCGCGCAGGATCTCCAGCCGGTCGGCGGTGACCTCGCCGATGATCCGGATCCCCAGGCCGGGGCCCGGGAACGGCTGCCGCCACACGATCTGCGACGGCAGGCCCAACTGCTCGCCGACCGCGCGCACCTCGTCCTTGAACAACTTGCGCAGCGGCTCGATCAGCTTGAACTGGAGGTCTTCGGGCAGCCCGCCGACGTTGTGGTGCGACTTGATGTTCGCCGTGCCGGTGCCGCCGCCGGACTCGACCACGTCCGGGTAGAGCGTGCCCTGGACCAGGAACTCGACCTCCTCGCCGTGCGCGCCCGCCTCGGCGACCACCTCGGCGGCGGCCTGCTCGAAGACCCGGATGAACTCGCGCCCGATGATCTTCCGCTTCTCCTCGGGGTCGGTCACCCCGGCGAGCGCGGTCAGGAACCGTTCCTGGGCATTGACCACCTTCAGCGAGACCCCGGTGGCCGCCACGTAGTCCCGCTCGACCTGCTCGGGCTCGTCCTTGCGCAGCAGACCGTGGTCGACGAACACGCAGGTGAGCTTGTCGCCCACGGCGCGCTGGACCAGGGCCGCGGCGACCGCGGAGTCGACCCCGCCGGACAGGCCGCAGATCACGTGTTTGTCGCCGACCTGCTCACGGATCAGCTCGACCTGCTCCTCGACGATGTTGACCATCGTCCAGTTCGCCGCGAGCTTCGCGCCCACCTTCAGGAAGCGCTCCAGGATGGCCTGGCCGTGCTCGCTGTGCATCACCTCGGGGTGGTACTGCACGCCGTACAGCCGCGCCTCGTCGTTCTCGATCGCGGCGACCGGCGCGCCCGCGCTGGTCGCGGTGACCGCGAAGCCGGCCGGCGCGGCGGAGACCGAGTCGCCGTGCGACATCCACACCGACAGGTCGGTGGGCAGTCCGTCGAACAGGGTGCTTCCGGTGCCGGTCACAGTCAGCGGGGTGGCGCCGAACTCGGCGAGACCGGTCTTCTCGACCACCCCGCCCAGGGTCTGCGCCATGGCCTGGAAGCCGTAGCAGATGCCGAGCACCGGGACGCCGGCCGTGAACAGCGCCGGGTCGATGCTGGGCGCCTCGTCCGCGTACACCGAGGAGGGGCCGCCGGACAGGATGATCGCGGCCGGGCGCTTCGCGAGCATCTCCGGCACGGACATGCTGTGCGGCACGATCTCGCTGTATACGCGCGCCTCGCGCACCCGGCGGGCGATGAGCTGGGCGTACTGGGCGCCGAAGTCGACGACGAGGACGGTTTCGGTGCCGCCTCCGTCCGGGCTGGCAAAGGTCACGAGGGGCCTTCCGGCGAAGCGAAAAAGGGGTGTACGCCGATTCTACCGGCGTCGCGCGGGTGACCCCGGCTGGTGTCCGCTCCCGCCGTCGCGGCATACTGACGCCATGTCCTCGTTCGGCGTGACGCGCAGCTTTACCTATGGCACCGGGATCCCCGGCGCCGCCGTCACCGCCTGAACGCAGCACACCACAGGCAGACGAAGACGCCCCGGGTCCGGTACCCGGGGCGTCTTCGCGTTCGTGTCGAGGCCCCGGATCCGACCCCTTCCGGAGAGCAGGCCGCATGGACGACACCACCACCCCGCCGCAGGCACCCGAGGACGTGATCGGCGCGGGCCGCGCCCGCATCGACGACCTCGACCGGCGGATCATCGCGCTGATCACCGAGCGGGTGGACATCTCCGCCGAGATCCAGCGGGTCCGCGTCGCGTCGGGCGGCGCCCGCGTGCAACTGTCCCGCGAGATGGAGGTCATCGCCCGGTACCGCGAGGGACTGGGCAAGCCGGGCACCACCGTTGCGCTGACCCTTCTGGAGTTGTGCCGCGGTCGGGTCGGCCCCCGGGCGTAACCTCATCGCGCCGGCGGTCGTTGTGACTGATGGCCGGCCCGCTTCATGCGCGGGCCGGGCACCGCAAGGCCGCCGACGCGATGAGGCGCGCTCACCAGTGCGCCGTGGGACCTCGCGTTGGTGCCGTGACCGGGACGCAGGGGACAGCAACCGGTCACAACCCCGCCGGCGGCCGGTGTCGGGGACGCCCGACACCGGCCGCCGCGCCTTGGGTCGATCCACGGATCGACCCCGGCGCGTCGGGCCTCGGCGTGCCCCATTCACCACGAATCCCACGCACCGCGAAAGCTGCGCAACGCGGATCTTTCACACCAAAGCCGCCGGCAGCGCCAAGAGTAGCGGGATTCGGTGCCCCCATCGGTGGTTCCGGCGAAGTGCGCGACCGGCTCGGGGACGTCCGGTTAGCGCAAATGATGATCATTAACCGGTCGATAAATGTCATTTTGCCCCGACTTGGCAGCCCCTCGCTCGGCCGTGCCCGAGCAACGGAATTCACCCTTCCGCCGTCTCGCGCCCCGCGAGCCGCACACACGCCTGCCGATACCCGGCGCGCGCCGGGTGTCGGCAGGCGTGTGCCGGCCGTGGGCACCGGCCGCACGCGCGGGGTCAGCGCACGCGCAGGGTCTTCATGATGCGCAGGGACAACGTCAACGAGCGGGCCCACTGCTCGTCGGTCATGCCGAACGGGGCGGCGATCGGGAGGAGGCGCTGGGTGGCCACGGTCTGCGCCTCGGTGAACTTCATGATCCCCTCCGCGCCGTGCCGCCGACCCAGACCCGAGTCGCCCATGCCGCCCATCGGTGCGCCCGCGCTGCCGTACGCCGCCGCGTAGCCCTCGTTGACGTTCACCGTGCCCGCGCGCAACCGGCGCGCGAGCGCGCCGCCGTGCCGGGTGTCGCGGGTCCATACGCTGGCGTTGAGGCCGTACGCGGTCTCGTTGGCGCGGGTGACGACCTCTTCCTCCTCGGTGTAGCGGTACACCGACACCACCGGGCCGAACGTCTCCTCCGCGCACACCGCCATGTCGGGGGTGACGTCGGCGAGGACGGTGGGCTCGTAGAACAGCGGGCCCAGGTCGGGTCGGGCCTTGCCGCCGACCAGCACCGTCGCGCCCGCCTCGCGGGCCTCGTCCACGTGCCGGGTGACCGCGTCCAGCTGTCGGCGCGAGACCAGCGAGCCCATGTCGGTGTCCCACCCGTATCCGGGCGCGAGCCGCATCGCCTGGATCCGGCCCAGGAACCGGTCCACGAACGCGTCGTACACGGCCGCGTGCACATACATCCGCTCGATCGAGATGCACAGCTGGCCGGCGGAGGAGAAGCAGGCGCGCACCGCCCCCTCGGCGGCCCGGTCCAGGTCCGCGTCGGGCAGCACGATCATCGCGTTCTTGCCGCCCAACTCCAGCGACGCGCCGACCAGTCGCTCGGCCGCCCGCCGGGCCACCTCGCGGCCGGTGCGGGTGGAGCCGGTGAACCCGACGTAGTCCGCGCCCTCCACCACCGCCGTGCCGACCACCGGGCCGTCGCCGAGCACGATCTGCCACAGGTCCTCGGGCAGGCCGCACTCGATCAGTACGTCCTGGGCCCACAGCGCGGTCAGCGCGGTCTGCGTGTCGGGCTTCATCACCACCGCGTTGCCCGCGATGAACGCCGGGATCGCGTCGCCGATGGACAGCGCCAGCGGGTAGTTCCACGGCGACACCAGGCCGACCACTCCCTTGGGGTGGCGGACCTCGATCGCCTTGGTGAGCACCGGCAGCGCACCGGCCCGGCGGCGCTCGCGCAGGTAGCCCGCCGCCCGCCGGCCGTAGTGCCGCGAGCACAGCGCGACGTCCAGGACCTCCTCGAAGGCGTGCTTGCGCGCCTTGCCGGTCTCGGTCTGGACGATGTCCAGGATCTCCGACTGGCGCTCCAGCACCCGGTCGTGGAAACGCAGGAACACCGCGGCCCGCTCACGCACCGAACGCTTCGCCCACGCGGTCTGCGCGAGCCGCGCGCGGGCGAAGGCGGAGGTGACGTTCTCCGGGGTGGACTCGGGGAGTTCGGCGATCGGCGACCCGTCGAACGGACTACGGGTCGTCACCTTCGTCGGCACGGTGCCGGTCACCACGCGCCGCGCCAGTCGCTCGGCGGGCAGGTGGGGCACGGCGATGGAGGCTGCTGCGGGCGCTGCGATGTCCGTCATGGCACCAGCCTAGACAGCGCTACTTTCGGGTAACAAGAACCGTCCGGCGCGCGGACGGACCCGACCCGCCCGCACGCCGTTCCCGGGCCCGAATCAGTCCGTGTCGAGGTCGGCCAGCGCCGACTCGATGGTGCGGTGATACGTGGGATACGCGTACATCATGTCCCGCAGCGTGGCCACCGGGACCGCCGCGCGCACGGCCACCACGAGCGCACCCAGGATCTCGCCGCCGGCCGGGCCGGCGGTGGTCGCGCCGACCAGCACGCCCCGGTCGACATCCTCGATCACCTTCACGAAGCCGCGCGCGCCGGTGATGTGTCCGCGCGAGGAGGCGGCCAGGTCCGCGTGGCCGATCCGCACGGAGAGCCCGGCGGCGCGGGCCTGGTGCTCGGTCAGGCCGACCGCGCCGATCTCCGGGTCGACGAACGTCACCCGCGGCAGCGCGCTGTGGTCCGCGTCGGGTCCGGCGGTGCCCCGACCGGCCGCGTGCAGGACCGCCTTGGTCACGATGGCCGACTGGTACATCGCCACGTGGGTGAACGCGCCCTGCCCGGTCACGTCGCCGACCGCCCAGACCGCGGGGGCCGTGCCGCCGGGCTGCACCCGCAACTGCCCGTCCACCGGCAGCGCGTGCGCGTGCGGGTCGACGCCCAGCGCCTCGGCGCCCAGGCCCGGCAGGTCCACCCGGCGGCCGGTGGCCACCAGCAGCTTCTCCGCCTCGATCGAGCGCCCGTCGGAGAGTTCGACGGTGAACGTCTTGCCGTCGTGCGCGACCCGCTCGGCCCGCGCGCCCAGGTGGATCTCGACGCCGTCCTCGCCCAGCGCCCACGCGGCCAGGTCGGAGGATTCCGGTTCCTCGACGGCCAACACCCGCTCGCCGTTCTCCACGATCGTCACCCGGGTGCCGAACCGGGTGAACACCTGGGCGAGTTCGAGGCCGATCGCGCCGCCGCCGAGCACCGCGAGCGAAGCCGGCGCCTCGGCGGCCTCGATCGCCTCGCGGTTGGTCCACAGCGGGGTGCCCGCCAAGCCCTCGATCGGCGGGACGAATGCCTTGGTACCGGTGCCGACCACGATCGCGTGCCGGGCCCGGAAACGCCGCGGCCCGTCGGGGCCGGGCACCTCGACGGTGTCCACGCCGGTGATCCGGCCGGCGCCGCGTACGAACGTCATGCCCTTGTCGACCAGCCGGTCCACGGCCGCCGTGTCGTCCCAGTCGGCGGTCAACTCGCGGACCCGCGCGGCGAGCGGCGCCCAGTCGGGGTGCTCCTCGGTCCGGGCGCGGGCCGCCGCGTACACCATCGCCTTCGACGGGATGCAGCCCCAGTACGGACACTCGCCGCCGACGAGGCCGTCCTCGATGCCCACCACGTCCAGCCCGGCGGAGGCCAGGTTGCCGGCGACGGCCTCGCCGCCGACGCCGAGGCCGAGGACGATCACGTCGACGGTCGCGACGTCTTGGGGGTGCTGCGTGCTCACTGGTGTACCTCCGGGGATGGCTGGGCTCCCTCGGACCGTACCCCGGGACGGACTCGGACTCGCGCGTCACTTGCCCTGGAAGGACTCCGTCATCTTGTCGAAGCGCTCCCGCGAGAGCGGTTCCCAGTCGCTCTGGTACGACGCCACGTACAGCGCGTAGTCCACGTTGCCGGTGGTCACGACACCCAGATTCATCACGTGGCTGGGCACCCGATTGCCCGAGCCGTCACCGTTGATCGGGTCGCCGTCGAAGGTGTACTCCCACATTGCGGCCTTGCGCGCTCCCGGCGGAAGCGGGGTGTAGTCCCGGAGTTGGAGCCGCTTGTAGGCGGGCTTCGTCTTCGCGGTCGCCTCGACGACCTGCTCGAAGTTGCCCAGGGGGTCGTGGCCGACCGGCGTCGCGCCGATCAGATAGGCGGTCTTCCGATCCGCGGTCACGTACTTGATCTGGTCCTTGTTGACGCCGAAGACCGTACGGGTCCTGGCGCCCTTGGGCATGAACAGCGAGAACCCCAGCGGGTCCTTGACCAGTTCGTAGCCGGCGGGCGGGACGGACCCGTTCGGCGCGGAGGCGGACGGCGGCGTGGTGGGGGGAACGGCGGTCGCCGGCGGCGGGGTCTGCGGCTGCGTGCCCTGCCCGGATGTGGTCGGGTTCGGGCCCGCCTTGTCGCCCTTGTCGTCGTCCCGGGTGACCAGGAACCCCACCGCGGCGCCGCCCGCGATCAGCGCGACCACGAGCGCCACGACCGCGACGATCCGGCCGCGGCGGCGCGGCTCGGGGGTCGGCCCATGCGGCGGCGCGGGGATGTGCGGCGGTTGCGGGGGTACGCCCGTGCGGGTCGGCGACGCCTCGGCGGGCGAATACGCCGGTTGCGGCCAGGAGTTCGGCGGCGTGTTGCCGCCCGGGTGTCCGGTCGCGCCCGTGTCGTGGCCGGCCTGTGCGCGCCCGTGCGGGTCGTACGGCTGGGCCGGGGTGGTCGGCGCGCCGGGGTCGGCGACCGGGGTCGGTGGCGGCGGGACCGCGCCGTACTGCCGCGACGGCGTCGAGTTCGCCACCTCGCGCAGGATCCGGGCGCCGTCCTCCACGCCCATCCGCAGGTCGACGTCCTTGACCAGCCAGCCCGCGATCACCGGCTCCAGGCCACCCGCGTGCCGGGGCGGGTCGGCCTCGTCGTTCAGGATCGCGTTCAGCGTGCTGATCATGGTGCCCCGGCGGAACGGGTTGCGTCCCTCGACCGCCATGTACAGCACCACGGCGAGCGACCACAGGTCCGCGGCGAGCAGCGGACGTTTGCCCTCGGCCCGCTCCGGCGACAGGAAGTCCGGCGACCCGACCAGCATGCCGGTGGTGGTGAGCGTCGCGGTGCCGGTCGCGGTGGCGATCCCGAAGTCGGTCAGCACCACCCGCCCGTGCGGGGTGACGAGGATGTTCGCGGGTTTGACGTCGCGATGCAGCACACCCTTCTGGTCGGCGGCGATCAGCGCGTCGAGCACCTTCAGGCCCAGTTCGGCGGCGTCGGCCGGGGTCAGCGTGCCCTGCGTCTCCAGGATCTCGGCGAGCGACTGGGCCTCGACCAGCTCCATCACGATCCACGGGATGCCGCCGTCCTCGACCACGTCGTGGATGGTGACCACGTTCGGATGCCCGATCCGGGCCGCCGTGCGGGCCTCGCGCATCGTGCGCTCGCGGGCCAGCTCCTTCTCCTCGTCGTCGAGGTGGTCGGGCAGCCGCAGCTCCTTGATCGCGACGTCGCGGTGCAGCATCTCGTCCACGGCACGCCACACCGTGCCCATGCCGCCGCGGCCGAGCATGGTGCCCAACCGGTAACGCCCGCCGACCACCCGACCGCGCGTGCCCCCGGTCTGTGCCACGTACCCTCCCCGCATCGGCCGGCTGTACCGCCGGCCATCTTCGGTCTGCAACCCGCCACATTAGATGCGAGGCCCCGGGGTTCGGCGAGCGGATCCGCCGACCGGACCGTTCCGGGCCCGCCTCTCGCACCCCGCCGGCGGGCACGCCGACGGTCCACGTCACGGCCGTGACGTGGGGTTTCCGGCCTCGGGCGACCCGCGGCCGGTGCTCGATCGGGCGGGAGCGAACCCGATCAGGTCGACTTGCCCGCGCTGCCGGTCGACGGGGGGTCGGTGATCGGCGGGCGGGTGGTCGTGGTGGTCGTCGGCGGCCTGCTCGTGGTCGGCGGCCTCGTGGTGGGCGGGCGCGTCGTGGGCGGGCGGGTGGTCCAGGTCTCCGTGTTCGTCGGCCGCGAGGTGCGAGTCGAACCGGATCCCTGGCTGCCGCTGCCCGAGGTGCCGCTGTCGTTGTTCCCGGAGCCGGTGGAGGAACCGGTGGTGTGCAACATGTCGTTGCGGGTCCCGCTTCCCGGCGAGTTCGCGGCGCCCGAGCCGGCGGGCTGCGTGTTGGCGACCTTCTCGTTGCCCGAGCCGCCGTCGCCACCACCGCCACCGCCCTGTCCGCCCAGCGCGTTCGGCACGAAGATCGCCAGCGCGGCCACCGCGGCGGCGACCATGGTGCCGAAGACGACGGCCTTGCGGCGCTTCTTCTTCGTGGCGGCGTCGGCCGCGGCCGACGGGCCGCCGGAGGGGCCGCCGGCCGGGCCGATCAGCACCGGGTTGACCCGGTCGTCGGCGGTGGCCGAGCCGTGCACCGCGTCGGTGGGCGACCAGGCGTGCGCGCCGGTCGCCGGGTAGCCGCCGCCGGGGCTGTCCGGATCGGCGGAACCGGCCGCGCCGAACGGCGGCGCGGCGGCGGTCGGCGGCTGCTGCCGCCAGTCCGGCTCGGGTCCGGGCTGCGGCGTCGGCACCGGCGTCGACGGGGTCTGCGGGGTCGGCGGCGATGGGGCCGGCTGCCAGGACGAGCGGGTGGCGCCGCGGACGCCGCCCGGATCCTCGACGGTCGCGGTGCCCGGCGGGATCGGGCCGGCCGCGTTCCACGGGTCCTCGGGAAGCGGTTCGACGCCGACCAGCGCGGCGGTCAAGAGTCGTTCGGTGGTGTCCTCGTCGGCCCGCTCCAACGGGTCCTTGCGCAGCAGCGCCTCGATGGCCGGCCACAACGCGCCGGACTGCCGCGGCGGCGCGGGCTCGTCGGTGAGCACCGCGCTGAGCGTGTCCATCGCGCCCGACCGGCGAAACGGCGAGAACCCCTCCACCGCCTGGTACAGGGTCACCCCGAGCGACCACAGGTCGGAGGCCGGACCGGGCCGACGCCCGAGCACCCGCTCCGGCGCCAGGTATTCGGGAGAGCCGACCAGCATCCCGGTCGCGGTGAGGGTGACGGAGCCGGCCACGGTGGCGATGCCGAAGTCGGTCAGCACGATCCGGCCGCCGGGCGCCATCAGGATGTTGCTGGGCTTCACGTCGCGGTGCAGAACGTCGGCCGCGCGGGCGGCGCGCAGCGCGGCGAGCACCGCCAGGCCGACCTCGGCCGCCTCGTGCGGGGCCATCCGGCCCTCGTCGAGCACGTCGGTGAGCGAGGGCGCGCGGACCAGCTCCATCACGATCCACGGGCGCCCGTCGTCCTCGGCGACATCGAAGATGGTGACCACGTTGGGGTGGGTGATCCGGGCCGCCGCGCGGGCCTCGCGCAGCGCCCGCTCGCAGCGGCCCTGGGTCTCCATCTCGTCCAGGTCGTCCGGGATCCGGACCTCCTTGACCGCGACGTCGCGGCGCAGCAGCTCGTCGAAGGCGAGCCACACCGTGCCCATGCCACCTCGACCGAGCGGCTCGCCCAGGCGATAGCGCCCATCCACCAGGCGGCCGTGCGAGCCGCTGTCGTGTGCCACGTGGTCCTCCCCAAGACCGTGGACACCACCCGATCCGCCCCGTCGGCGCGTCTTTGGCGTCACGTATAGGACGTCCGGCGAGTGCCGAAGGTTCCGCTCCGGGCCGGGCTCAGCCGCCCGGCGTGAAACTCTCCCGCGCCGCGTCGAACGCCGAACGCACCAGCGCCGCGCCACCGTCGGGGCCGGAGACCCAGAAGTCCCAGGTCCGGCCGTCCTCGACGAAGCGCATGTTGATCGATCGGCGCACCGTGCCCCGGTCGTTCCAGGTGAACTCCCATAGCCCGGCGACCTGTCCGTGCACGCTCGTGCAGAGCAGCCGGATCAGGTGGTAGTCCGTGCCGTTTCCGATGAAGCTGCCCGGTCCCAGGCCCTTGGATGCCTGTACGGCCAATTCGCCGCACGGATCACCGTGCGCGTCGGACGCGTCGGGGCGCACGCCGAGGCGGTACAGGTCGTCCGTCGACCGGTAGTAGACCCGCTCGCCGGCCGCGTCGCGCACGGTCCAGCCGGCGGGCACGAGCACGGTGAACGCACCGCGCGCGGTCACCCGCCGAAACCCGCCCGCCGGATCGGCCGGGCCTGGGCCGCCGCTCGGGACCACGACGGCACCACTCGCCCGTACGTCGACCCCCGGCGGGCCGGAAGCGGTCGCCGAGGCCGCGCCCCGACGATCGGCCCGCTCCACCAACACCCCGACGACCACCCCGGCCACCACAAGCACCACCCCCACCACCGCACCCACCACGACCGGCACCCGCCGCGACGCCCAAGCAAACGCGGGCCGCCCCGAGCCCGAGGGCAGCGCGGCCGGGGTGGGCGACCCGGGCGGGGTCGCCGGCTCGGGCGGTTCGGGTGAGCCGAACGCGCCGGGCGGCCCCGGCGGCGTGGGCGACGCGAGCGCGACGGGCGGTCCGGGGGGCGTCGGCGGCGCGGGCGGCCCGGCCGGGGTGGCGGGCGCGAGCGGGGCAGCCGGTTCCGGGGGTGTGCGCGGGCCCGGCGGGTCGGGTGTCGGCGCCGGCTCGATGCCGGGGAGGGAGGTCGCGGACGGGGCCGGGTCGGGATGACCGGGCGCGTCGGGGGAAGCGAGGTGGGGACGCGCAAGGGGCGTGCCGGGCCCGCGCCGCTCCCCCGCTCCTCCCGCGCTCGCCGCGGCCAGCAGCGGGGCCGCGTCCGCCGCCGTCATCCGCGCCGCCGGATCCGGCGTGAGCAGCCCGAGCACCGCCTCGGCCAGCGGCCCGGCATGCGTGGGCGGCGGGCACCTGCCCAGCGCCACCGCCTGCAGCGTGGCCAGCGGATTGTCCCGGCGAAACGGCGAGAATCCCTCGACCATCTCGTACAACGTCACACCCAGCGACCACAGGTCGGCCGGCGCCCCGGACGGCCGCCCGCTCGCCCGCTCCGGCGCCATGTACTCCGGGGTGCCCGCGGTCGCGCCGGTCTCGGTGACCGCGGGCGCGTCCGGGTGCGTCGCGATGCCGAAGTCGGTGAGCACCACGCCGTCGTCCTCGTCCACGATCACGTTGGCGGGCTTCACGTCCCGGTGCTCGATGCAGACCCGGTGCACGGCGGCCAGCCCCGCGAGCATGCGCGCGCCGATCCGCGCCACCCGCTCCGGCGCCATCGCGCCCTCGGCGATCAGCGCGGTGAGCGGCCGGCCCGGCAGCAGCTGCATCACGATCCACGGCCGGCCGTCCTCGACCACGATGTCGAACACGGTGACCACGTTCGGGTGCCGCACCCGCCCCGCGGCCCGCACCTCGCGCTGCATCCGCGCCGAGCGCCGGGCCACCTCGTCGGCGTCGAGCCAGTCGGGCAGCCGCAACTCCTTGATCGCCACGTCCCGCCCGATCTCCGGGTCGTGGGACCGCCACACCACGCCCATGCCGCCCTGCCCCAGCACCTCCGTCAACAGGTACCGCCCCGCGAGTACGCGCCCACTCATCGCCGCCCCCGACCGGATCGTCTTCCGGGCCCGGTCAGCCGGCGATCGACAGGTGACGGCGGGCGTGCTCGTAATAGGCGCCGGCCGTGCCCCACAGGTCGTCGCGACCGCGCACGGTCAGCCAGTAGCGCAGGCCGGACGTGGTGCGCACGACCAGGTCCTTGCCGTGGTACGTGGTCAGGTCCTGGCCGCGCCAGACGTACTCCCACTCCGCGGCCTCGTGGCCCCGGTAGTCGATGGCCTGCAGGAGCAGCCGCTCGTAGTCCTCGCCGTCCAGCCGCTCCCGGCCGCCGACGCTGCCGTGCTCGCGGTGCGCGACCGACTCCTCGGGGGCCATCACGATGCCCCGGTCGACGGTGACGGTGACCGAGATCAGCCGGTCCGGGTCGGTCACCGTCAGCCCGCTCTGGCTGTCCGTACAGGTCCAGCCCTCCGGCACGGGCAGCGCGAAGCCCAGATCGGTGCGGCGCCGCCGGCGCAGTCGCGGTATCACCTTGTTGTCCACGAGCGGGCCGACCACCAGGCAGCCGCCGATCAGCGCGCCGACGATGATCGGATTCGGATTGATCTTCGCCACCTCCAGCGCGCCGCCGGCGATCACCCCGAGCAACATCGCGATCGGCACCGACCGGGGGATCCGCCGGTGCGGCAACACCAGCCACACGCTCAGCGCCAGCGCGAGCAGCACGATCGTGTACATCCCGGTCCAGTTGCCGAACGCGGCCAGCCAGCGCGCGCCGGCGGCGGTGGCGATGCCGACCGAGGTCAGGATGGTCGTCCAGTGCCGGAACCACCAGCGCGGCCAGCGCCGGTAGCGGGCCCGGAACGCGCCGCCCTCGCGGGGCAGGCGCACGTTGGTGAAGGTCTCGTCCAGGCTCCCCCGGGCGCCGCCCCGGCTGCCCGCGCCCGCCCGGGCCGGCGGACGCGGCGTGCCCGGCGCCCGCGGCGTGCCGGGGCGCAGCGGCGTGCCCGGGCGCAGCGGGGTGTGCGAATGGCCGGTCACCCGCACACCGTGCCGCCGCACCGCGCCGGGCCGGGTCCGGTCCGGCACAAAACGCTCGGAGGTCGATCCGCCGGCCGCGGTCGGCATGCGCTCGACGATCTCCAGGAGCAACTCGCGCACCTGGGTCACCGAGCCGCGCCGGGCCGGGTCCTTGACCAGCAGCGCCTTCAGTACCGGGGTCAGCGGGCCGGCCAAAAAGATCTCCGGGAAGCGGCCCGCGGCCACCGCGGCGAGGGTGGCCGCGTGGGTGTTGCGGCGAAACGCCGGTCGGCCCTCGACCGCCTCGAACAACGTCGCGCCGAGCGACCACAGGTCGGCGGGCGGCCCGGGCGGCTCGCCCGCGATCTGCTCCGGCGCCAGGTATTCGGGCGAGCCGACCATCGCGCCGGCCTGGGTGAGCGTGGCGCTGTCCTCGACCGAGGCGACCCCGAAGTCGGTGAGCACCACCCGGCCGTTGCGGGCCAAGAGCACGTTGGCGGGCTTGACGTCGCGGTGCAGCACGCCGACCTCGTGCGCGGCCTCCAGCGCGGCGAGCAGGCGCAGGCCCAATTCGGCGACCTGCTCGGGCGGGATCGGCCCCTCCTTGTCCAACTCCTGGGCCAGGGAGAGCCCGCGGACCAGTTCCATCACGATCCAGGGCCGCTCGTCCTGCTCGGCAACGTCGAAGATGGTCACCACGTTCGGGTGGTCGATCCGGGCCGCCGCCCGCGCCTCGCGCAACATCCGCGCGCTCAGCGTGCCGCGCTCGTCGTCGTCCTCGTAGCGGGGCAGCCGCATCTCCTTGACCGCCACGTCGCGATCCAACATGGTGTCCACCGCCCGCCACACGGTGCCCATCCCGCCCCGGCCCAGGTGATCACCCAGGCGGTATCGCCCCGCCAGCAGACGCTCGGGCGCTTCCGGGTCGGTCAAGTCTCTCGCTCCCCATACAGCCGCGGCCCCGCCGCGCGATCGGGTGGTTGCCTTCCCATACTCCTGTCCGGCGGCGCGCGGGGTCCACCGGTTCGCGGACGAACCTCGCCGACGACACCTGACCGGCCTATCGATGGAACGTGACGACGCCCGGGAAGGTGCCCACGACACTCCGGATCAACCGCCGGGATCGGGTGCCGCCGCCGGGCCGCGGCCGGAGACGATGTCCTCCGCCCCGAGCCGCATCGCGTCCGCCGTGTGATCGTCCATCTGCTCCTGCGAGGACCGCTCCGCCTCGATCCGCTTCAGGTAGTAGTCCACCTCCCGCCGCGACCGCTCCTCCTCCCATCCCAGCACCCGGGCCATCAAGGCGCCGCAGGCCCGGGCCGCCCGCGCACCCCGGTCGAACGTCTCGATCGACACCCGGGTGCGGCGATCCAGCACGTCGCCCAGGTGCAACGCGCCCTCGTGGGTGCACGCGTACACCACCTCGGCGGCCAGGTAGTCGTCCGCGCCGTCCAGCGGATACGCCAACTCCGGCTCCGCCGCGATCAGCGCCAGCGGCTCCTCGATCAGCGACCCGTACCGGTTCAACAGGTGCTCCACCCGGGCCACGTGCAGGCCGGTGCGCGCCGCCGTCGAGGCCCGCGCGTTCCACAGCGCCCGATACCCCTCCGCGCCCACCAGCGGCACCGTCGCGGTGCAACTCGGCGGCACCTTGCGATCCAGGCCGTGCACCGCGGCGTCCACCGCGTCCGCGGCCATCACCCGATACGTCGTGTACTTGCCACCCGCGACCACCACCAGGCCGGGCACCGGGTGCGCCACGGTGTGCTCGCGGGACAACTGCGAGGTGGCGTCCGACTCGCCCGCGAGCAGCGGACGCAGGCCCGCGTACACCCCCTCGACGTCCTCGCGGGTGAGCGGCACCGCGAGCACCTCGTTGACGTGGTCGAGCAGATACTCGATGTCCGCCCGACTCGCCGCGGGATGCACCTTGTCCAGATCCCAGCGGGTGTCGGTGGTGCCCACGATCCAGTGCCGGCCCCACGGGATCACGAACAGCACGCTCTTCTCGGTGCGCAGGATCAGCCCGGTCGAGGAGTGGATCCGATCCCTGGGCACCACCAGGTGGATGCCCTTGGAGGCGCGCACGTGGAACTGTCCGCGCTCGCCGACCATGGCCTGGGTCTCGTCCGTCCACACCCCGGTCGCGTTGACCACCTGCCCGGCCCGCACGTCGTACGTCGCGCCGGTCTCCACGTCGCGCACGTGCACCCCGACCACTCGCTCACCCTCGCGCAGGAAGCCGGTCACCGCCGCCCGCGAGGCCACGTGTGCGCCGTAGCCGGCCGCGGTGCGCACCAGGGTCATCGTGTATCGCGCGTCGTCCACCTGCGCGTCGTGGTACTGCACCGCACCCACCAGCGCGTCCTTGCGCAACGCCGGTGCCAGGCGCAGCGCCTGACGCCGCGTCAGCTGCCGATGCCGGGGCAGCCCCGGGTCCCGGCCGGCCGACATCGCCATCGTGTCGTAGAGCGTCACCCCGGCGGTGACGTAGGGCCGCTCCCAGCCGCGGTGGCGCAGCGGGTACAGGAACGGCACCGGCTTGACCAGGTGCGGCGCCAGCGTGCGCAGCAGCAGCCCGCGCTCGCGCAGCGCCTCACGCACCAGCGCGAAGTCCAGCATCTCCAGATAGCGCAGCCCGCCGTGGATCAGCTTGCTGGAGCGGCTGGAGGTGCCCGACGCCCAGTCGCGCGCCTCCACCAGACCCACCGACAGACCCCGGGTGACCGCGTCCAGGGCGGTGCCCGCGCCGACCACGCCGCCGCCCACCACGACGATGTCCAGTTCGCGCTCGGCCATCCGCCGCAGCGCCCGCGCGCGCTCCGCGGGCCCCATCGCCGTGGTCCGCATCCGCCACCTCCGACCTCGATCATCACGCAACGGACCACACGGACGGCGACGACGCGCCCCTCCTGCGTGTACCCATTGCCCCGCCGCCCGGACCCCGCATGCGCCGCACGACCCGCGCGCACCCCGCGGACGAGGTGCCCGAGCACCGCCCGCGAGCCACCCTTGAACCGCCCGGAAACGACGAACGGCCCCGAACACCAGGGTGTTCGGGGCCGGACGGGGGTTCGGGTCAGTGCGCGGGCGAGACCGTGACCTCGACCTGCTGGAACTTCTTCAGCTCCGAGTAGCCCGTGGTGGCCATCGCCCGACGCAGCGCGCCGAACAGGTTCATCGAACCGTCGGACACGTGCGAGGGGCCGAGCAGAATCTCCTCCAGGGTGCCCACCGCGCCCAGGTTCATCCGCCGGCCGCGCGGCAGTTCGGGGTGGTGCGCCTCCGAACCCCAGTGGTGGCCAGCGCCGGGGGCATCGCTCGCCCGGGCCAGCGCAGAGCCGATCATCACCGCGTCCGCACCGCACGCCACCGCCTTGGCGATGTCGCCGCTGCGGCCCACGCTGCCGTCGGCGACCACGTGCACGTAGCGGCCGCCCGACTCGTCGAGGTAGTCCCGCCGCGCCTCGGCCACGTCGGCCACCGCGGTCGCCATCGGCACCGCGACGCCGAGCACGCCGCGCGTGGTGTGCGCCGCGCCGCCGCCGAAGCCGACCAGGACGCCGGCCGCACCCGCCCGCATCAGGTGCAGCGCGCCCTGGTAGGTCGCGCACCCGCCGACGATCACCGGCACGTCGAGGTCGTAGATGAACTGCTTGAGGTTCAGCGGTTCGGCCCGACCGGACACGTGCTCCGCCGAGACGGTGGTGCCGCGGATGACGAACACGTCGACACCGGCGTCGATCACGGCCTTGTGGTACTGCGCGGTGCGCTGCGGCGACAGTGCCGCGGCGGTGACCACGCCCGAGTCGCGGATCTGCTTGATCCGCGCGCCGATCAGCTCCTCCTTGATCGGCTCGGCGTAGATCTCCTGCATCCGCCGGGTCGCCGCGTCCTCGTCGAGCGCGCCGATCTCCTCGATCAGCGGCGTCGGGTCCTCGTAGCGGGTCCACAACCCTTCGAGGTTGAGCACGCCGAGGCCGCCCATCCGGCCGACCTCGATCGCGGTCTGCGGCGACACGACGCTGTCCATCGGCGCGGTCAGGAACGGCAGCTCGAACCGGTACGCGTCGATCTGCCACGCGATCGAGACCTCTTCGGGGTCCCGGGTCCGCCGGCTGGGGACGATGGCGACGTCGTCGAAGTGATAGGCACGCCGGCCACGCTTGCCCCGGCCGATTTCGACCTCAGTCACGTTGCGCCTCTCCTGCTGGAATCGGTGGCTGGGAAAATCCCCGTATCCCAGGGTACGGGGCGAGTACGCAGGCGAGGGGCCCCGCCCGGCGTACGGACGGGGCCCCTCGGTGTAGTACGGATACCACGGCGCCCGCTAGCGCGAGTGGTAGTTCGGCGCTTCCTGCGTCATGTGGATGTCGTGCGGGTGCGACTCCTTGAGCCCGGCCGAGGTGATCCGCACGAAGCGGCCCTTGTCCTGGAGCTCGGCCACGGTCGCGGCGCCGGCGTAGCCCATCGACGCGCGCAGGCCGCCGATCAGCTGGTGCGCAACCGCGGACAGCGGGCCACGGTAGGGCACCTGGCCCTCGATGCCCTCGGGGACGAGCTTGTCCTCGGAGAGCACGTCGTCCTGGAAGTAGCGGTCCTTGGAGAAGGACTTGGCCTGGCCGCGCGACTGCATCGCGCCCAGTGAGCCCATGCCCCGGTAGGACTTGAACTGCTTGCCGTTGATGAAGATCAGGTCGCCGGGGCTCTCCTCGCAACCCGCGAGCAGGCTGCCCAGCATCACCGTGTCCGCGCCCGCCGCGATCGCCTTGGCGATGTCGCCGGAGTACTGCAGGCCACCGTCGCCGATCACCGGCACGCCCGCCGCCCGCGCCGCCTGCGCCGCCTCGTAGATCGCGGTGACCTGGGGCGCGCCGACGCCGGCGATCACCCGGGTGGTGCAGATCGAGCCGGGGCCCACGCCGACCTTGACGCCGTCCACGCCCGCGTCGATCAGCGCTTGGGCGCCGTCGCGGGTGGCCACGTTGCCGCCGATGACGTCGACCTTGGTGTTCGCCTTGACCTTGGCGATCATCTCCAGCACGTTGCGCGAGTGGCCGTGCGCGCTGTCCACCACGATGAAGTCGACGCCCGCCTCGACCAGCGCCTGGGCGCGGCGGTAGCTGTCGTCGCCGGTGCCGATCGCGGCGCCGACCACGAGCCGACCGTCGGCGTCCTTGGTCGCGTTCGGATACTGCTCGCTCTTGACGAAGTCCTTGACCGTGATCAGGCCGTGCAGCTTGCCGGCGTCGTCGATCAGCGGCAGCTTTTCCACCTTGTGCCGGCGCAGCAGCTCCATCGCCTGGTCGCCGGTGGTGCCGACCTTGCCGGTGACCAGCGGCATCGGGGTCATGATGTCGCGCACACGGCGCGAGTGGTCGACCTCGAAGCGCAGGTCGCGGTTGGTGACGATGCCGAGCAGTCGGCCCTTGTCGTCGGTGACCGGGACACCGCTGATCCGGAACCGCGCGCACAGCGCGTCGACTTCCTGCAGCGTGGCGTCGGCGCCGATGGTGATCGGGTCGAGCACCATGCCGGCCTCGGACCGCTTGACCGTGTCCGCCTGCGCGGCCTGGTCCTCCACCGACAGGTTGCGGTGCAGCACACCGACACCGCCCTGGCGGGCCATGGCGATCGCCATCCGCGCCTCGGTGACGGTGTCCATCGCCGACGACAGCAGCGGGATGCGGACGCGGATGTTGCGGGTGACCCGGGCGGAGGTGTCCACCTCGCTCGGCACGACGTCGGACGCGCCCGGCAGCAGCAGGACATCGTCGTACGTCAGCCCGAGCATCGCGAACTTCTCGGGTACGCCGTCGGCCGTGAGACTCATGACACCTTCCGAAGGTATTCCGATGGACCGCTCCGCCGGCCCCGCGAGGAACGGGGTCCCCGGGTAGCCGGGTAGGACGAGAACGCGCTCTCGGCAAGCGGATGGGTGGGTTGAGGGTTCATGCTACTGGCCCCGCGCGGTGCTTCGAGCCCGCTTGCCGACGGTGAGCACAACGGCACACTCGACCCCGACCATTCCCGGCCGGAATCGGCACCGGCCTCAGCACCGGTCCGGCACCACTCGACGGCGGTTCGCGGCGGTGCCGTCCACCTCGGCGAGCAGCGCGTCGAACAAGCCGACGATCCGGTCCTGGACGGGGAGCGGGCGCCGCCGGCGCAGCTGCTCCACGAGTTCGTCGTCCTGGCGCAGCAGACCCAGGTCGGCGGTGCCGGATCGGCCGCCGAACCGCACACCACCGCCGCTCACGCGGTCTTCTCCTCGCCCGCCAACGCCCGCAGGCGGGTCAACGCGCGATGTTGGGCGACCCGCACCGCGCCGGGCGACATGCCCATCGCCCGCCCGGTCTCCTCGGCGGACAACCCGACCGCGACCCGCAACACGAGCAGTTCGCGCAGGTTGTCGGGCAGCCTGCCGAGCAGGGCGCGCGCGTGTGCGGCGTCGCTGCGCCGCACCACTTGGTCCTCGGGCCCGGGGTGGTCGTCCACCGCCTCGGGCAGATCGCAGGTGGGCACCGCGCCGCGCATCGCGGCACGCTGCACGTCGACCACCTTGTGTGCCGCGATACCGAACACGAACGCCTCGAACGGGCGCCCCTCGTCGCGATATCGCGGCAGCGCGGAGAGCACCGCCAGGCACACCTCCTGCGCGGCGTCGTCGGCCGCGTGCTCGGCGCCGGAGACCCGGCCGAGCCGGGCCCGGCAGTAGCGCAACACCAGTGGTCGGACGTAGGCGAGCAGTTCGTCGGTCGCCTGCACATCCCCCTGGACCGCGCGGACCACGACGGCACGCATGCCGTCGTCGGCGTGCGCGTGTGCTTCGTACGACTCGTCCGGCATTCGCTCGGGGGTCCCACCCATGCCATTCAGTATGCAGGGATCGACGACCGAATCACGGCCATGCCGACCCGGGGGACTCATCCGGCCCCCCGGGCAACGGCATTCACCGCACGGACCCTCGCCCGTCGGGGGCCGTCGGCACCCGCCTCATCGCACAAGTCCCCACCGACCGTGGTCGCCCGGACGAACCCCCGGGCCCTCGCGGTCGGGGAGGTCCTCGCGGACGTTCGTCATCGCACGAGTCCCCACCGAAATCCCAGCGCGACCGCGTGCGCCCGGTCGGACGCGCCCAGCTTCTTGAACAGGCGTCGGGCGTGGGTCTTGACCGTGTCCTCCGACAGGAACAGCTCGCGCCCGATCTCGGCGTTGCTGCGCCCGTGGCTCATGCCCTCGAGCACCTGGATCTCACGTGCCGTCAGGGTCGGCGCCACGCCCATGTCGGGCGAGCGCAACCGCCGGGGCGCCAGCCGCCACGTCGGGTCGGCAAGCGCCTGGGAGACGGTCGCGCGCAATTCCGCGCGCGACGCGTCCTTGTGCAGATATCCCCGAGCCCCGGCGGCGACCGCGAGGGCCACCCCGTCCAGGTCCTCGGCCATCGTCAGCATGATCACCCGTGCGCCGGGGTCGCCGGCCAGGAGGCGGCGCACCGCCTCGACGCCGCCGAGCCCGGGCATCCGCACGTCCATGAGGACGAGGTCGGACCGCTCCGCGCCCCAGCGCCGCAGTACCTCCTCGCCACTCGTGGCCGTCGTCACCCTCTCGACGCCGGGGACCGTGGCCACCGCCCGCCGCAGGGTCTCCCGAACCAGCGGGGAATCGTCGCAGACCAGGACGGTCGTCATCGCCGGCCTCCGCAGTGGATCCGCGTCACGTTGAGCCTCCACGCCTGTACGTACCGTTTCCTTTGCGGCGGCCCCGAGGGTCGGTGGCTCGGGATCCAGCCCCGACCGCCCTCGTCGCCAACCGCTTCACCCACCCCAACGAGCATCACTCGAAAGGGTTACGGGGGGAGTTCCGCTCCGCCGCCACCACAACGAGGCGACCGTCCCGAAGGACACGCAAGGGTGAAGCCCGGCCGACCCACCCCACCCGGCAGCCGCCCCGCACACCCCCACTCCCCACTGCCCGAACCCCCGAACGCCCCTCCACCCACACCACACCCATTCGCACCACATCATCACGATTCACCCGATACCCCCGCCGCAGACCCCACCCTGGGTAATTTTTTCGGGATTCGATGCATAAGTGGGAATTAGGATTGGAACTGATCATTTCGTGACACAGTCGCACCTACTTCTGATCGCTTGATCACGACTGTTCTGCACGGTCCGCACCAGAGGTGGCATCCCTGCTCACCGATCACTCGTACGCGATAAGCAGAGGGACGAGTCATGGCTGATTTCTCGCGACTCCCCGGCCCCAACGCCGATCTGTGGGACTGGCAGCTGTCGGCAGCCTGTCGCGGAGTCGACAGCGCACTGTTCTTCCATCCCGAAGGCGAGCGAGGCGCCGCCAGGGTCGCCCGGGAGGCTTCGGCCAAGGAAGTCTGCATGCGGTGCCCGGTCCGTCGCCAGTGCGCCACGCACGCGCTCAAGGTGCGCGAGCCGTATGGCGTATGGGGCGGGCTCACCGAGGACGAACGGGTCGAACTCGACAGCGACCGCCGGCACGGGGTCGCCGCGGAACGGGCGGCCGCGGCGAGCGGCGCGCGTCCGTGACGCCCCGACCTCCACGATCTCCCACGCATCGACCCCCACGGGCGTCCACGCCTCGCCTCCCGCACCCATGGCGGAGCCCGACAACACCATCGTGAAACGTTCGGCGGCCCGCCCCCAAGCCAGGAGGCGGGCCGCCGAACGTCGACACGGGCGGGTCGCGCGACACGTGTCGGCACGGGACGTGAGGGAGGGTTCGGCCCGTTATTGGAAGGCGGACACGTCCATCTCCCACACCTTCGGCCAGTCCTTGCCCCGGAAGGAGGCGTCGGTGCCGCCGTCGCAGAAGACCACGGAGCCGACGAAGAAGCTCGACTCACCGCCGAGCAGGAACGCCACCAGCGCGGCGATCTCCTCGGGCCGGCCGCCGCGACCGGCCGGGATGGTGTTCAGGAACATCTCCATGCCCTCGGCGGTCAGCGGGTCGGTGCGCCCCTCGGCCGTCATCGGGGTCTCGATCAGGCCCGGCGCGATGGCGTTGAGCCGGATACCGTCGGCGATGTACTCGGCGCACCGGGTGCGGGCGTACCAGGCGAGCGCCGCCTTGGTCGCGGGGTAGGCCTGCAGCGCCGCGAACTCGCCGAACGCCTCGGCGGCCGCGCTCGCCCCCGCCTCGTCCCCGGACAGGCACAAGTCGGCCACCTCGACCGGCCAGTTCGGCTGCGCCGTCGTGGAGTTCGAGCTGATCAGCACGACCGAGGCGCCGTCGCCTGCGGCGAGCAGCGGACGCAGCCCCTCCAGGAGCACGATCGCGCCGAAGTAGTTCACCGACACCAGCAGGCCGCCCGACCGACCGGTGGCCGCGGCCAGGCCCGCGAACGGCACGAAGCCGTCGAGCACGCCGCCGGACAGCTCGGTGACCCGCGTGATCGCCTCGGCCCGACCCGCGGCCGTGCCCAGGTCCACGGTGACGTCGGCGTCGCGCAGATCGACGCCGATCACCCGGTGCCCGTCCGCCTCCAGCCGGGCCTTGGTCGCGGCGCCCAGGCCGGAGGCCGCGCCGGTGATCGCGTAGGTACCCATGTGTCTCCTTCGTGCTGCTCGACGGGATCGGCCGCACCCGGCGGCTGACGGTCCGTCAGTTATCGGGCTCGGGGCACTCTCGCAGATCGGGCCGGCGGCGAAAAGGCCGACGGGCCCGACCGCGGGGATGCGGTCGGGCCCGTCGGGGACGTGCGGGGTGGAACCGGTGCGCGGGGAGCCCGGGCACGCGGAACCGATGCGCGTGGAACTAGTGCGCGTGGCCGTGGCCGCCGTGGCTGTGCCCGGCGGGCTCTTCCTCGGCCGGCTTCTCGACGACCAGGGTCTCGGTCGTGAGCAGCAGCGACGCGATCGACGCGGCGTTCTGCAGCGCGGAGCGGGTCACCTTGACCGGGTCGATGACGCCCGAGTCGACCAGGTTGCCGTACTCGCCGGTCGCGGCGTTGAAGCCGTGCCCGACACCGAGCTCCTGCACCTTGTTGACGATCACGTAGCCCTCGAGGCCCGCGTTCTCGGCGATCCAGCGCAGCGGCTCGACCACGGCGCGACGCACGACCGCGACACCGGTCGCGATGTCGCCGGTCTGGCCCAGGTTCTCCGCGAGCACCGAGGCCGCGTGCACCAGGGCGGTGCCGCCGCCGGCGACGATGCCCTCCTCGATGGCCGCGCGGGTCGCGGAGACCGCGTCCTCGAGACGGTGCTTCTTCTCCTTGAGCTCGACCTCGGTGGCCGCGCCCACGCGGATCACGCACACGCCGCCGGCCAGCTTCGCGAGCCGCTCCTGCAGCTTCTCGCGGTCCCAGTCGGAGTCCGTGGACTCGATCTCACGCTTGATCTGCTTGACCCGGTCGGCGATCGCGGCACCGTCGCCGGCGCCGTCCACCAGGGTGGTGGCGTCCTTGGTGATGGTGATGCGACGGGCGCTGCCCAGCACCTCCAGGCCGACCTGGTCGAGCTTGAGGCCGACCTCGGGGGCGATGACCTGACCGCCGGTCAGGATCGCCATGTCCTCCAGCATCGCCTTGCGGCGGTCGCCGAAGCCCGGGGCCTTGACCGCGACCGCGTTGAAGGTGCCGCGGATCTTGTTCACGACCAGGGTGGACAGCGCCTCGCCGTCCACGTCCTCGGCCACGATCAGCAGCGGCTTCGACGCGCCGGCCTGGATGATCTTCTCCAGCAGCGGCAGCAGCTCGGCGATGGCCGAGATCTTGCCCTGGTGGATCAGGATGTACGGGTCGTCGAGGACGGCCTCCATACGCTCCTGGTCGGTGACCATGTACGGCGACAGGTAGCCCTTGTCGAACTGAAGGCCCTCGGCGAACTCCAGCTCCAGACCCATGGTCTGGGACTCCTCGACGGTGATCACACCGTCCTTGCCGACCTTGTCCATGGCCTCGGCGATCAGCTCGCCGATCTGCTTGTCCTGGGCGGACAGCGCGGCGACGGCGGCGATGTCCTCCTTGCCGTCGATCGCGCGGGCGGTGCCGAGCAGCTGCTCGGACACGGCGGCGACGGCCAGGTCGATGCCCTTCTTCAGGTCCATCGGGGCCGCGCCGGCGGCCACGTTGCGCAGACCCTCGCGCACCAGCGCCTGGGCGAGCACCGTCGCGGTGGTGGTGCCGTCACCCGCGATGTCGTTGGTCTTGGTCGCGACCTCCTTGGCGAGCTGCGCGCCAAGGTTCTCGTACGCGTCCTCGAGCTCCACCTCACGGGCGATGGTCACGCCGTCGTTGGTGATGGTCGGGGCACCGAACTTCTTGTCGATCACGACGTTGCGGCCCTTGGGGCCGAGCGTGACCTTGACGGTGTCGGCCAGCGCGTTGACGCCGCGCTCCAGCGACCGCCGGGCCTTCTCGTCGAACTGGAGGATCTTCGCCATGAGGGTCTTCGTCCTTAAAGGTTGCTTTTCGACGTCGTACAACCGACTCCGCCCCGGGTCCACCGGCCGCGAGGGCAGGGCGATCCGGGGCGGGGTCGTCGAACCGTCACCGGTTCCGGCGCGTCAGCGCGATGTCACTTCTCGATGATCGCGAGCACGTCGCGGGCCGAGAGAACGAGGTATTCCTCGCCGTTGTACTTCACCTCGGTGCCGCCGTACTTGCTGTACAGCACGGTGTCACCGACGGCGACGTCGAGCGGCAGACGCTGACCGTCCTCGAAACGACCCGGGCCCACGGCCAGGACGACGCCCTCCTGGGGCTTCTCCTTGGCGGTGTCCGGGATCACGAGACCCGACGCGGTGGTCTGCTCGGCCTCAAGCGTCTGAACCACGATGCGGTCCTCGAGCGGCTTGATGGCAACCTTGGTGTTGGCGGTCGTCACGATGCGACCTCCCCCTTCGGAGATCTCACGGAAAAATGTCTGTCGGCGAATGGGACAGATCCGTCGTCGCGGGTGCCGGACCTGCTCGTATCGCACTGGCACACTCATGGGGAGAGTGCCAGCACAGACACTAGGTGGCGGTTAGCACTCCGTCAACCAGAGTGCCAGATTCAGCGCGTCGCGAGCGTTCTTCATACCGATGGGCCACGGATCGATGGGGCCGGCTTCATGCCGATGGGCCACGGATCGAGGGGGCCGGCTTCATGCCGATGGGCCACGGATCGAGGGGGGCCGGGCGCTCGGCGAGAATGGCCGGGTGCACACCGACGCCATCGAAGCCCTCACCGCGCTGCGGACCGACGAGGGCCGCGCCCTGCTCGACCTGCTGGCCGAACACGACGCCGCGGACGAGTTGTCGCTGGCCACCCGGTTGCGTCGGGAACATCCGCCGGAGTTGATCGCCGCCGCGCTCACCCAGTCCCGGTTGCGGCAGCGTGGCCGGGCCAAGTTCGGGGCGGACGCGGACCGGATGTTCTTCACGGCCAACGGCCTGGAGCAGTCCACCCGGACCTCGGTGGCCGACCACCGGGCCGTCCGGCTGGCCGCGGCCGGCGTCCGCCGGGCGATCGACCTGTGCTGCGGCATCGGCGGCGACGCGCTCGCGCTGGCCCGCGCCGGGATCGCGGTGCACGCGGTCGACCTCGATCCGCCGACCTGCGCGGTGGCGCGGGCCAATGCGGAGGCGCTGGGCCTGGCCGACCTGATCACGGTCGAGTGCGCGGACGCGACCGCGGTGGATCCGTCCGGCTACGACGCGGCGTTGATCGACCCGGCCCGGCGCACCGCCCGCGGCCGCACCTTCGACCCCGAGTCGTACGCGCCGCCCTTCTCGTTCCTGACCACCCTCGCCGCCCGCGTCCCCGCCGGCGCGGCCAAGGTCGCCCCCGGCATCCCACACGAGATCGTGCCCGCCGGCATGGAGGCGGAGTGGGTCTCCGACCGCGGCGACGTCAAGGAGGCGGTGTTGTGGTGGGGCGGGCTCGCCCGGGCCGGCCTGCGTGCCACCCTGCTGCCCGGCGGCGCCGAGCTGACCTCGGGGGTCGTCCGGCAGGCGCCGGTGGGCCCGATGCGCCGCTACCTCTACGAGCCGGACGGCGCGGTGATCCGGGCCCATCTGGTGTCCGAGGTCGGCGAGTTGGTGGACGGCAACCTGGTGGACGAGACGATCGCCTACCTGACCTCGGACCGGCTGGTGCACACCGCGTTCGCGAGCGTGTACGAGATCACCGACGTGTTGCCGTTCAACCTCAAGCGGCTCAAGGCCCTGCTGCGCGAGCGCGGCGTCGGCACCCTGACGGTCAAGAAGCGCGGCTCGGCGGTCGAGCCGGAGGAGGTCCGCCGCCGGGTCCGCCCCACCGGCCCGAACGCGGCCACGGTGCTGCTGACCCGGGTGGCGGGCGCGCCCACGATGCTGATCGGTCACCCGGTGTCCGGCAGCGGGTGACCGGGGCCGAGGCGGTCCTCAGCCGATGTAGTCCTCCAGGCGCGCGATCGTGAAGCCCTGGGCCTGGATCTTGCGCAGCATGTTGCCGAACATCTCGGTCATCGTGGTGCCCTTGAGCTCACCGGGGCCGCGGAAGTGGGCCAGGATGATGTCGCCCGGGTGCAGCTTCTTCTCCCCCACGTACTGCATGTCGTTGATCTGCATCGACTCCTGCCACTTGACGATCGCGCCGATCCCGCCGCAACCGCCGGCCACCGTCTGCGTGGTCGCGTTCCAGTTGCCGTAGGGCGGGCGGAACAACGTCGGGCGTTTGCCGTACAGCTCGCCGAGCCGGTCCTGTTGGCCACAGATCTGGTGCTTTTGCGCGTCGGCGCCCAGGGTCTTCAGGTCGGGGTGGGAGAGCGTGTGGTTCTGCACGGTGGCGCCGAGGTCCTGGAGCTTGCGGAAGTATTCCGGGTCCTGGCGCACGTAGGTGTCGTTGAGGAACATCGCCACCGGGATGCGCAGGTCCCGCATCATGTCCAGGAACTTGGGATCCTTCTCCGCGCCGTCGTCGATCGTGATGAACACGATCTTCTCCTGCGTGGGGATCTTCTCCACCACCGGCGGCTTGGGCCCGCCCCCCTTGATCGGCTTGTCCGCGGGCGGGGCCGGCGGCGCGGCGAACGGCTTCAGGTTCCACTTCGCGGCGAGCGTGGCGGGGTCGGCGCCGGGGGTGTCCGGCTTGGCCGCGGGCGCCGGTTTGGCGGCTGCGGTCGAGGTGCCGCCGGAGGGTGCCCGGGTCGCCTTCACCGACGACGTGCCGTCGGATCCGCCGCCGCAGCCGGTCAGCGCGAGCAGCAGTACGCCGGCCAGGCCGACGCCGACCGAGGCGAATACGCCTCGCCGCTTTTGTACCGTTCCATGCACCACTGTCGCCGGCCCTTCCGTCGCCTGGACCGTTCGCCCGATCCACCCGCGCCCACGCTACGCGGCGCGGCGGCCTGTCACGGTCCGGACAAGCCCTGTTCAAGGGACTGTCGAAGGACTGTTGAGCGGCCGATGCGCTGGGCACACTCCCGGCAAGGCCAATGGCACGTGCGGCGGCACGCCGCCATCAGCCAAGGCACTCGACCCGCGTCCGGCTTGCGAATGGCCTCCTCGTCGGACGCGGGTCGAGTGTTGCGCCGACTCGGGCGGGGCGGGGGCAGGGGCGGCGCCGGGGCCTCAGGGGCCGACGCTGAGCCGTTCGAAGTTCCAGGTGTGCGGCGGCCTGGCGACCAGGGCGGCCGGCGGCTCGGGCAGCGCCACCGGCGGGCCGGTCCACAGCGCGATCACCACCACGCGGTCCCCGTCGGGTGCGTCCGGGGCGGCGAACACCTCGATCCGCTCCAGGCCGGGCGCGCCGGCCACGACGGGCAGCGCCACCTCGTGCACCCACGCGGCCAGCGCCGCACCGTCGCCGGACTCGGTCCTGGCCTCCCACATCGCCGCGATCGCCACGGTCAGGACACCGCCTGCGAGATCGTGACCGGCATCGACGAGTCGGCCGGGATGGACAACGTGGAGGGGGCCCGGTCGCGAGCGACCATCTCGGCGCCCAGCGCGGCGACCATCGCGCCGTTGTCGGTGCACAGGCCCGGCCGCGGCACGCGCAGCACGATCCCCGCCGCGTCGCAGCGCTCCTGCGCCAGCGCCCGCAGGCGGGTGTTGGCGGACACGCCACCGCCCATCATCAGGTGCCCGACGCCGTTCTCCTTGCAGGCCCGGATGGCCTTGCGGGTCAGCACGTCGACCACCGCCTCCTGGAAGGAGGCCGCCACGTCCGCCACCGGCACGCTCTCCCCGGCCCGCTGCCGGGCCTCGACCCAGCGCGCGACCGAGGTCTTGAGGCCGGAGAAGGAGAAGTCGAACGGCGCGTCGCGCGGACCGGTCAGCCCGCGCGGGAAGGCGATCGCGGCGCGGTCGCCCTCGCGTGCCCACCGGTCGATCACCGGTCCGCCCGGGAAGCCGAGTCCGAGCACGCGCGCGACCTTGTCGAACGCCTCGCCCGCCGCGTCGTCGATGGTCGACCCCAGCGGGCGCACATCGGAGGTGATGTCGGGCACGAGCAGCAGCGAGGAGTGCCCGCCGGAGACCAGCAACGCCATGCACGGCTCGGGCAGTTTGCCGTGCTCCAGCTGGTCAACGCACACGTGCGAGGCCAGGTGGTTGACGCCGTACAGCGGCTTGTCGAGGGCGACCGAGTAGCCCTTGGCCGCGGCGACGCCGACCAGCAGCGCGCCCGCCAGGCCCGGTCCCGAGGTGACCGCGATCGCGTCGATGTCGCGCATCGTGACACCCGCGTCGGCGAGCGCGCGCCGCACCGTCGGCACCATCGCCTCCAGGTGCGCGCGGCTGGCGACCTCGGGCACCACACCGCCGAACCGGGCGTGTTCGTCGACGCTGGAGGCGACCGCGTCGGCAAGCAGCGTGGTGCCGCGCACGATGCCGATGCCGGTCTCGTCGCACGAGGTCTCGATGCCCAGGACGAGTGGTTCGTCAGCCACCGGTGGCCGTTCCTTCCCGACGTTCCTTCAAATCGCAGCGCATCACCAACGCGTCCACGTTGGCGGGCTGGTAGTAGCCCCGGCGCACGCCGATCCCCTTGAAGCCGAAGCGCTCGTACAGCGCCTGCGCGCGGGCGTTGTCCACCCGCACCTCGAGCAGTACGTCCCGGCAGTCGCGTGCCACCGCCAGGTCGAGCAGTTCGGTCAACAGCAGCGCGCCCAGGCCCGTGCCCCAACGATCGCGGCGCACCCCGATGGTCTGCACGTCGCCCTCGTCGCCGATCACCGCGAGCCCGGCGTATCCCGCCAGGGCGCCGGTCTCGTCCTCGGCGACCACGTAGTGCCGCATCTCCGGTTCCGACAACTCGGACCAGAACATCCCCGCCGACCACGCGTCCTCGGCGAACAACTCGTGCTCGAGTCGCATCACGGCCTCGATGTCCCACCACCGCATCCGCCGCAGGCGAGACCCGAATTCCATGCCGGAAGTCTAGAGCCTGCCCGGTGTGGCCCGGCCGGGCTACGCCCCGGGCGGGGGCCCCGCGGGGGTGACGGCCTTGTAGCCGGCGGGGACCTGGGCGTCGGGGCGGCGCAGGTAGAGGGGCTCCGGCGGGAGCAGGTCGAGGCCGGCGGTCAGGCGTTCGACGGCGAACGCCGCTAGCGCGGCGGCGTCCGGGTGTTCGGGGCCGCGCACGTCCGCGAACGAGTCCGGGTACAGCGCGGCGCCCGCGCCGACGGCGGGCAGCGCGGTGACGCTCGCGGCCAGGTCGCCGGCGCGGTCCACCGACGGTCCCTCGACGCGCGTGTGGGCGTCGTCGTACCGCGCCCAGTAGACCTCCTTGCGGCGCGCGTCGGTCGCGGCCGTGAACGGCCCGGCGACCGTGGCCTCGCGCCCGGCCGCGTACGCGAGCGCGTCCAGGGTGCATACGCCGTGCACGGGGATGCCGAGCGCGTCGCCCAGCGCGAGCGCGGTCACGATGCCCACCCGCAGGCCGGTGTACGGCCCGGGGCCGACGCCGACCGCGATGTCGGTGAGCTCGGCGCGGGTGCGTCCCGCCGCCCGGAGCACGTCGACGATGCCGGGCGCGAGCAACTCGCCCTGCCGGCGCGCGTCGATGCGGGTGGAACCGGCGAGCACGCGGGAATCGTCGTGGAGGGCGACCGTGACGGCCGGGGTGGCGGTGTCGAAGGCGAGCAGCAGCACGGCACCAGGCTACCGACCGCGGAGCGCGGGCCCGCCCGCCGGCGCCTCCCGGGACGCGTTCGCGAGGAAAAGCCGACCCGGCTCCGACGCGGGGACACCGGCTGCCGGCACCATGGAGGCCGACACACGGCGGAAGAGGGACCCAAGGCAATGGCGAAGCGGCTCAACCCGGGCGTGGCCGTCGCGGGCATCACCATCGCCGCGCTGGTCGGCGTCGGCTTCCTCGCGGCCCAGGCCGCGAACTCCGCGCCGGACAATCGGGGGATAGCGCGGACGAGCACGCCGACCCCCTCCGGCGCCTCCGGCGCGCCCGTGGCGCCGGTCTACGTCCCACCGGCCGTGCCCGCCAACTCCGGCACCGGCAAGCGGGTCGTGTATTCGCTCAAGGACAACCACGTCTGGCTGGTCGACGAGGCCGAGCGCATGTTGCGCGAGTATCCGGTGGCCGCCGCGCCGATCAGGCCGCAGCCGGGCACGTTCCAGGTGACGCTGAAGAAGGAGGAGGCGCAGACCGGCAGCGACGGCCTGCGGATCACCTACTCCGTGCGCTTCGGCGCGGTCCAGGGCGTGCCGCTCGGCTTCGCGGCCACGGACACCCCGCTGGACCAGATCGACAGTGGCGGCAAAACCGGCCCCTCCCCCACCGGCACCGCCCGCCCGCGCACCTCGGCGCCGCCCGCCAAGCAGAGCGCGGGCATCCGCTCGAAGCCGGACGACGGCGTCGCGCTGTGGAACTTCGCCCCGGTCGGCACACCCGTCATCGTGGTGCCGTGAGCCCGGTCGCGATCCGCTGAGCCCCGGTCGCGACGCGCCGAGCGCCGCCGCGAGGCCCTGAGCCGATCGGGTCCGCCGCGCCACGCCCACCATTGTCCGATTCGGCAGCCTTTCTTTGGCTTTGCCCACATATCATCGGAATGATGATCCCTCTGGTCACACCGGCCCCACCGGGCACACGCGGGCGACCGGCAGGGCCCGTCAGGGCAATGGCACCGAGGAACAGGTGGGCGGCGTGGCGCACGACTCCTCCGGTCCGAGCGGTCCCGGCGACGTCCAAGGGCCGACTCCCCGGCGCAGGCTGTTCGACTATCCCCGGAGCAATCGCCGGGGTCCGCGCCGTTGGCTGCCCTCGTTCAAGCACCTGCTCACCCTGCTGCTCCTGGCCCTCTCCGGTCTGTTCGCCGCCGTGGGCCTGGTCTACGCGATCACCCCGGTTCCCGAGACGGTCAACGCGCAGGCCCGGCAGGAGAGCAACGTCTGGAACTGGAGCGACGGCACCGAGATCACCCGCACCGGCGCCACCAACCGGCAGGCGGTGCCGCTGGCCGCGATCCCGATCGACGTGCAACACGCGGTGCTCGCCGCCGAGGACCGCTCCTTCTACTCGAACTCCGGGGTCTCGATCACCGGCACCGTCCGCGCCCTGCTGAGCAATCTCGCGGGCGGCGGAGGCGGCCTCCAGGGCGGCTCGACGATCACCCAGCAGTACGTCAAGAACGTCTACCTCACCCAGGAACAGACCCTGGGCCGCAAGTTCAAGGAAGCCATCATCGCGGTCAAGCTCGACCGCACCGTGGCCAAGGACGACATCCTCACCGGCTACCTCAACAGCGTGTACTTCGGGCGCGGCGCCTACGGCGTCGAGGCCGCCGCACAGGCGTACTACGGCGTCGACGTCGGGCAACTCACCGTCGAACAGGGCGCCTACCTCGCGGTGTTGCTCAACGCGCCGAGCGCCAACGACGTGCGCAACGCGGGCGAGGCGGGGCGGCGGCGGATCCTCGCCCGGTGGAACTACGTGCTCGACGGCATGGTCAAGGAGAAGTGGCTGACCCCCGAGCGGCGCGCCGGCATGGTCTTCCCGGAGCCGGTCGATCCGCGCCCGGCGGCCAACCTGGCCGGGGTCAACGGCTATCTGGTCGAGATGGCCAAGCGCTACCTGCTCGACCACAAGGTGGTCGACGAGGACCGGCTCGACGCGGGCGGCTACGCGATCACCACCACGTTCGACAAGCGCAAGACCGAGACGCTGTACAAGACCGTGCAGGACCAACTCGCCCAGTCGCTCGACCCCACCGACCGCTCCGTCGACGTCGGGGTGCGGGTGGGCGCCGCGTCCGTGGAGCCCGGCACCGGGCGCATCGTCGCGGTCTACGGCGGCCCGAACTACGTCAAACAGTTCGTCAACGACGCCACCCGCCGCGACGTGCAGGTCGGCTCCACGTTCAAGCCGTTCGTACTCGCCGCCGGACTGCGCGACGGCGCCCAGGACCCGGACGGCAAACGGGTGCGGATCACCCCGGCCACGGTCTACAACGGCAACGACAACGTGGTGATCCACTACCCGAACGGCAAGCCGGTGATCCAGGACGGGGTGCCGTGGCAGCCCGGCAACGAGGACGGGGTGAGCTACGGGCAGATCACCCTGGCCCGGGCGATGGACCGGTCCGTCAACACCGCCTACGCCCAACTCGGCATGGACGTGGGCACCGATCGGGTGGTGCGGGCCGCGGTGGACGCGGGACTGCCCGCGACCACGCCTGGGCTGCGCCCCGTACCGTCCGTCTCGCTGGGCACCTCCACGCCCAGCGCCCTGGACATGGCCGCGGCCTACGCCACCTTCGCCGCCGAGGGCAAGCAGCGCGACGCGTACCCCGTGGACAAGCTCAGCCGCGGCGGCGACACGATCGACCTGCCGGACCACGACGCCAAGGACGCCTACGACAGCCGGCAGGCGGACGCGGTCACCCGGGTGTTGCGCGGCGTCGTGGACGACGGCACCGGATTTCGCGCGCAGGCGCTGAACCGCCCGGCGGCGGGCAAGACCGGCACCACCGACGACAACCGTTCGGCCTGGTTCGTCGGGTACACCCCGGACCTGGCCACCTCGATGGGCATGTTCCGCGAGGACGCCGACACGCACGCGTTCCTGTCCCTGTCCGGGGTCGCCGGGCTGGCCCGGGTGGACGGCGGCAACCTGCCGACCCGGATGTGGACGACCTACATGCGCGCCGCGCTCGCCGGCACCGGCGTCGCCGACTTCCCGGAGGACACCGAGGGTGGTCTCGGCGGTCCCGACACCGGTCTGGTGCCGCCGAGCACCGGTACGCCGCCGCCCGGCACGGCGCCCCCGACGACGGCGCCCGCGAGCAGCACGCCGCCGAACACCACCCCGCCGACCACGACGGCGCCGAGCGGCACCTCCTCGCCGGGTACGCCCACCGGCGGCGGAGCGAGCACCCGCCCGCCGAGCCGGTCCCCGAGCCCGCCCGAGACACCCGCCTCCCAGGCCCCGGCGGCGGGCACCTGACCGGCGCCCGTCCCGGCGGATCCCGATGGATCCGCCGAACCGGCCCGGGGCGTCAGCCCGCCAACCCGTCCAGGTCGGCGCCGGCCCAGCGGGCCCCGATCCCGGTCACCCGGATCGTGCGCACCTCGTCGCCGGCGAAGTCGCCCGCACTCGCGGCGAGCGGGTCCGCATCGGCGTGGTCGCGGTCGATGGCCACCTCCAGGCGGTCCTCGGTCAGGTCCTCGACCATGCCCTCGCCCCACTCCACGACGGTCACCGACTCGTCGAGCGAGGCTTCGAGGTCGAGGCCGTCGATCTCCGCGGTGACGTCGGCGGAGCCGCCGAGTCGATAGGCGTCGACGTGCACCAGGGCCGGACCGCCGACCTCGGACGGATGTACGCGGGCGATCACGAACGTCGGCGAGGTCACCGCGCCCCGCACGCCCAGGCCCACCCCGATGCCCTGGGTCAGCGTCGTCTTGCCCGCGCCCAGACCGCCGGACAACACGAGCAGGTCGCCCGCCCGCAACACCTTCGCCAACCGGGCGCCCAGCGCGCGCGTGTCCGCGCCGCCGGCGACCGTCACGGTCACACTTCGCACCACTTCAGCACTCCCACCACGCCGGTCCCGTCGGCCCGAACCGCCTTCGGACCCCACCGTCGTCCCGAATCCGCCCGCGGTCTCGGGACCCCTGCACGGGATCACTGTCCGTCAGGATCCCGACCCGCGTCGAATCCGACCTGTGCGGAGGATTCGCCGCGCCCGTGCCCACCGGATTTCCCGCCGGATTTCCCACCGCGCCGACCGGGCGCGCGCACGGCACGCGCGAGCAACCCGCGCAGCGCCGCGTTCACCACCTCCGGATGCTCCAGCGGGGTCAGGTGTCCGGAGTTCGGCACGATCAGCAACTCGGCGCCGGGCAGCGCCTCCTTGATCGCCTCGCTGTGCGAGGCGGGCGCGATCAGGTCGCCCTCCCCGGCCACCACCAGCGTCTCCACCGTCTCCAGCGCCGGCAGCGCGGCCAGCTTGTCGTGCGTCTCGAAGGCGGGGAAGAACTCGGCGATCACGTCGATCGGCGTGCCCGAGATCATCCGGTCGGTGAACCGCACCAGGGTGGGGTCCACCTCCGAGTCGAAGGCGTATCGCTCGGTGAACAGGTACACCAGGTCGCGGGCCGCGCGCCGCCCCGCCTCCACCAGCGCGGCGCGCCGGCCGAGGGTACGCAGCAGCCCCGGCGCTATCCGGTGCACCAGTCGGGCCCCGGCCGCCGGGATGCCCAGCGTCACCGTCGCCCAGCGGCCCGCCGACGTGTTCATCAGCGCGACGCCGATCACCCGCTCCCCGAACAGCTCGGGGTGCTGGTCGGCGAGCGCCATGATGGTCATCCCGCCCATCGAGTGGCCGAGCAGCACCAGCGGTCCCTCGGGCGCGAGTTCGCCGAGCACGGTGTACAGGTCCGCGCCGAGGTGGTCGATCGTCGAGGTCTCCGGCGCGCCGCGACCGGAGCGGCCGTGGCTGCGCTGGTCGTAGAGCACCAGCCGGTATTCCTCGCGCAACGCGGCCCGCTGGTAGTGCCAGCAGTCCATGTCGAGGCAGTAGCCGTGGCACAACACCACGGTCACCGGTGCGTCCCGGTCGCCGTCCACCTCGGCGTACAACTCGACGCCGTCCTCGGCGGTGATCAGGTGCGGCTCGCCGCGCAGCGTGCCGAACTCGGCGAGCGCGTCCAGTTGGGCCTCGGTACGGCGGCGGAAGGCGCGGCCGACCGTCATGCGCTCGATCGCCACGCCCGCGGCGGCGCCCGCCGCGAGCACGCCGACCGCGGCGCCGACGATGCCGGCCCGGCGGCCGAGCGCGCGGCCGGCGCCGGAGGAGGCGGGCACGGGGGTGGTCACGACGCGCCCGTCCCGGTGTACACCCTGGGCACGCGGGCACCGATGCGGGTGACGATCTCGTAGGAGATGGTGCCGATCGCCGCCGCCCAGTCCTCGGCGGTGGGCTCGCCCCGGTCGCCGGGGCCGAACAGGATCGCCTCGTCGCCCGCGCTCGCCTCGTCGTCGCCGAGGTCGACCACGAACTGGTCCATCGCGACGCGGCCCACGATCGTGCGCCGCCGTCCCGCCACCAGGACCGGGCCGACGTTGCTCGCGTGGCGGGGGATGCCGTCGGCGTAACCGGTGGGGATCAGCGCGAGGTTGGTGTCCCTCGGCGCGATCCAGGCGTGCCCGTACGAGACACCGTGGCCGGCCGGCACCCGCTTGACCCCGGCCAGGTTCGCCGCCAGCGTCATCGCGGGGCGCAGGCCGAAGTCGGCCGGGCCGCCGACCTCGGGCACGGGCGAGAGGCCGTAGCCGGCCACGCCGACCCGGACCAGGTCGAAGTGGGTGTCGGGCAGCAGCAGCGTGGCCGGCGAGTTGGCCATGTGCCGCACCTCGGGGGTGACCCCGCGGCCCTCGGCGTGGGCAAGCATCGCCACGAACTCGCCCAACTGGGCCGGTACGGACGGATGCCCGGGCTCGTCGGCGCATGCGAAGTGCGACCACAGGCCGACCACCTCGACCGTGCCGTCGGCCTGGGCCTTGAGCGCGGCGTCGACCAGGGCCGGCCAGTCGGCGGGCGTGCAGCCGTTGCGCCCCAGGCCGGTGTCCGCCTTCAGGTGCACGCGCGCCGGTCGCTCGGCCGCCCGGGCGGCCGCCACCACCTCGTGCAGCGCCCACGATCCGCTCACCGAGATGTCCACGTCGGCGCGCACCGCTTCCTCGAAGGCGTCGCCGGGGGCCCACAGCCAGGCGAGTACCCGGCCGGTGTCGCCCGCCGCGCGCAGCGCCAGCGCCTCCTCGACCACGGCGGTGCCCAGCCAGGTCGCGCCGCCCGCGCGGGCCGCCCGCGCGGAGGGGATCATGCCGTGTCCGTAGGCGTTCGACTTGACCACGCTCATCACCGCCGCCGATCCCACCCGGGCTCGAATGGCCGCGATGTTGTCCCGAATCGCATCCAGATCGATCCGCGCTTCGGCACGCATGGGGCAGGTGGTCCTTCCGACGACGATCATCGAACGCGAGTCCGGGGCGCGGTCCCGGCCGGCCGCCGGGCCCGGAGGATCCCCGAACTCAAGACTCCCAGTGTGGCAGGCCCGGGCCCGGGCGGCGTCCTCCTCATGTGCCGGCGACGTCCGCCCACACCCCGGGCAGCGCCCGGACCAGGTCCGGCGCGGTCACCGGGCCGGGCAGCGTCCGGGCGGCCAGTCCGTGCAGCCAGGCGGCCGCGGAGGCGGCGTCCAGCGCGTCCAGGCCGGCCGCGAGCAGCGCGCCGGCCAGGCCGGAGAGCACGTCGCCGCTGCCCGCGGTGGCCAGGCGCGGGGTGCCGGTGGGATTGACCCGGGTCCGGCCGTCGGGCGCGGCGATCACCGTGGTGGAGCCCTTGAGCAACACCACGCAGCGGTACAGCGCGGCGAGCCGGCGCGCGTGCTCCAGCCGCCCCGCCTCGATCCGCTCGCGGGTGACCTCGACGCCCGCGGCGGCGAACAGGCGCACCGCCTCGCCCGTGTGCGGGGTCAGCAGCGCCGGGGCGGGCCACGTGCCGGGGGCGGAGCGGGCGAGCAGGGTCAGGCCGTCCGCATCCACCAGTACGGGCACCTCCGCGTCCAGCACGCTCGCGAAGCGCGCCTCGGCATCCGGGTCGGTGTCCAGGCCGGGGCCCACCACCCACGCCTGCACCCGGCCCGCCTCGGCCGGAAGCGCCCGGCTCGCCAGCGCCTCGGGGTGGGCCGCGAGCACCGGGCCGAGCACGGCGGCCGGCCCCGTGCAGCGGACCGCGCCGACCCCGCCGCGCACCGCCGCGCCGACCACCAGGACCGCCGCGCCCGGGTAGCGGGGGGAGCCCGCGGCCACGCCCAGCACACCGCGCGAATACTTGTCGCTCTCGCCCGAGGGGGCGGGCAACAAGCGGGCCACGTCGTCGTGTTGCAGCACGGTCGAGTCCGGCTCCGGCAGGTGCGGGCCGAGGCCGATGTCGACGAGGTGCACCACTCCCGCGTGGGCGGCGCCGGGGTCGATCAGCAGGCCCGGTTTGTGCGTGCCGAAGGTGACCGTCACATCGGCGCGCACCGCCGCGCCCGCGACCTCGCCGGTGTCCGCGTCCACCCCGCTGGGCACGTCGACGGCGACCACGGTCGCCCCCGACACCCGGGCGAGCAGCGCGGCGGGGGTCGGGCGCAGTGCGCCCCGGCCGCCGATCCCGACGATCCCGTCCAGGACCAGGTCGGCCCGCCCGAGCAGGTCGGCGAGGCCGGGGCCCTCCGGGTCGACCGCGTCCCGTGCCCGGACGCCGGCCGCGCGGGCCCAGGCGAGGCCGGCCGGATGGGCCCGGTCCGGGGCGAGCAGCAGGGCGTCCACGCGCGCGCCGCGCCGGGCCAGCATGCCGCCCGCGTACAGCGCGTCGCCGCCGTTGTCGCCGCTGCCCACCAGGAGCACCACGCGCGCCCCGTAGACCCGGTCGAGCAGGCGCACGCAGGTGCCGGCCAGCCCGGCCGCGGCGCGGCGCATCAAGGTGCCCTCGGGCAGCGTCGCGAGCAGCGCGGCCTCCGCGGCGCGTACCTGCTCGACCGTGTGTGCGGCGCGCATGGGCGGCCCCCTAGCCCTCGGCGATGACGACAGCGGAAGCGATGCCCGCGTCGTGGCTGAGCGACACATGCCAGTGCGTCACACCCAACACGGCGGCGCGCGCGGCTACCGTGCCGGTGACGGCCAGCAGCGGGCGGCCGGAGTCCTCGGTGGTCACCTCGGCGTCCAGCCAGTGCAGTCCGCCGGGCGCGCCGAGCGCCTTGGCCAGCGCCTCCTTGGCGGCGAAGCGCGCGGCCAGCGAGGCGACTCCGCGGGGCTGTCCGGGGCGCACGTTCCGCTCCGCGTCGGTGAACAGCCGATCGGCCAGTCCGGGCGTGCGCTCCAGCGACTGCCCGAAGCGCGCGATGTCCGCCACGTCGATACCCACACCGATGATCACGGCCCGAGCCTATTGCCGGGCGCGGCGCCGAAGAACACACACCGGCCGCCCGCGCCGACCCACCCACCGACGACGCGCCGACAACGCGGCCGGGCCGCATCCCCGGTGGGGATGCGGCCCGATCGGCTCGCGAAACGGTCCTGCGCGGTGCTCGTGGCGGTGTGCTCCCGTCCGCTCAGGAGGCTTCGACGACCTCCGACCGACGGGTCTGCTTCGTGATGGTGACCGGCGCCTCGACCCGCACCTCGGGGGCGCGCCGGGGGGCCCGCTGGCCGAGCACCATCGCGCCCAGGGCGATCACCAGGCCGAGCACCTGGAGCGGGGTCAGCGTCTGGCCCAGCACGATCAGGCCGGCGAGCGTGGCGATCACCGGGTTGACCAGGCCGAGGAAGGAGGCCACCCCGGCGCCGAGCCGCTCGATGCCGCGGAACCACAGGACGTAGGCGAGCGCGGTGCCGATCAGCACGAGGTATCCGAAGCCGAGCAGGTTGCGGCCGGTGGGCACCGGCGGCATGCCCTCGACCGCGAACATCAGCGGGACGATGACCATGCCGCCGACGGTGAGCTGCCAACCGGTGGTGGCCAGGAGCGAGACACCCTCGGGACGACCCCAGCGGGCCGACATCACCACGCCGGTCGCCATCAGGGTGGTGGCCAGGAGCATCAGGCCGACCCCGATCGGGTCGATCCTCGCCTGCGAGCTGAGCACCAGCAGGCCGACCCCGATCACCCCGCCGACGCCGGCGAACAGCACCCGGGGCTGCGTGCGCACCTTCAGGATCAGGAAGGACAGGCCCGCGACGATCAGCGGCGACACCGCGCCGATCGTGGCGGCGACACCGCCGGGCAGGCGGTAGGCGCCGGCGAAGATCAGCGGGAAGAACAGTCCGACGTTGAGCATCCCCAGGACGAACGAGCGCCACCACCACACGCCGGTGGGCAGTCGGCGCGACAGGGCGACCAGGATCAGACCCGCGGGCAGCGCCCGCACGCCCGCCGCGAGCAGCGGCCGGTCCGCCGGAAGCATCTCCGTGGTCACGAGGTAGGTGGTCCCCCACGTGGCCGGGGCGACGGCCGTCGCCAGGAGCATCCCCAGGCGACCGAGTCCCTTGCTACCGCCCTGAACCGCCATGACTTTCACCTCAACGCTAGTTTTGCGAGCACTGACTATCTGAACGTTGAGATAAGTAAATACCTCGAATCTGCGAGCGTCAAGTAGATGAGCGTTGAGATAAATTGGAGCCATGACCGGACGTGACGCAATTGATGACGTATGGGACCAATGGCACCGTGAACGCCCCGAGATCGACACCGACCTGCTGGATGTGATGGCCGCCGTCGGACGCATGAACCGACTGCGCCGGTACATCGACCAGACGTTGCGGACCTACTTCGCCCGGTACGGGCTCGACTTCTCCGAGTTCGACGTGCTGGCCACGCTGCGCCGCTCCGGCGGCGTCGAGGGGGTCAGCGCGGGCACGCTGCTGCGCTCGGCGATGGTGACGTCGGGCGCGATCACCAACCGGGTGGACAAGCTCACCGCCAAGGGCCTGGTCGAGCGCTCGGTCAGCACCGAGGACCGCCGCTCGGTCCGGGTCAGGCTGACCCCGGAGGGCATCCGGCTCGTGGACGACATCCTGCTCGGCCACATCGAGAACGAGGCGCGCTTTTTGGCCGTGCTCGACGACGGCGAGCGCGACCTGCTCAACGGCCTGCTGCGCAAGCTCCTGATCGCCCAGGGAGACACCCACCTGGGCTGACCACACACCGCGCCGACGGCGCACACCCGACCGGAAAACCGTGCCGAAACCGCGAAAGGCCGCCCCTCGCCCCCTCGTTCGAGGAGGGCGCGGGGCGGCCGAAGAGCGGGACGGACTACTCGACCGTGACCGACTTCGCCAGGTTGCGCGGCTGGTCCACCTCGTGGCCCTTGGCCGTGGCCAGCTCACAGGCGAACACCTGGAGCGGCACCGTGGAAACCAGCGGCTGCAGCAGCACCGGCGTGGCCGGGATGCGCACCAGGTGGTCGGCGTACGGCACGACCGCCTCGTCGCCCTCCTCGGCGATCACGATGGTGCGCGCGCCCCGGGCCCGGATCTCCTGGATGTTGGACACGATCTTGTCGTGCAGCACCGAGCGCCCGCGGGGCGACGGGACCACCACGACCACCGGCAGGCCCTCCTCGATCAGCGCGATCGGGCCGTGCTTGAGCTCGCCCGCGGCGAAGCCCTCGGCGTGCATGTACGCCAGTTCCTTGAGCTTGAGCGCGCCTTCGAGGGCCACGGGGTAGCCCACGTGCCGGCCCAGGAACAACACCGAGCCCGCGTCCTTGAGCGATCGCGCCAGCTCGCGCACCGGCTCCATGGTGTCCAGGACCTTGTCCACCATCTCGGGCATCGCCGCGAGCTGCTCGATCACCTCGGTGATCTCGTCGCCCCACTTGGTGCCGCGCACCTGGCCCAGGTACAGCGCGACCAGGTAGCACGCGACCAGCTGGGTCAAGAACGCCTTCGTCGAGGCCACCGCGACCTCGGGGCCGGCGTGCGTGTACAGCACGGCGTCCGCCTCGCGCGGCATCGTCGAGCCGTTGGTGTTGCAGATCACCAGTACCTTGGCGCCCTGCTCGCGGGCGTGCCGCTGGGCCATCAGGGTGTCCATCGTCTCGCCGGACTGCGAGATGGTCACCACCAGCGTCTGCCGGTCCAGGATCGGGTCGCGGTAGCGGAACTCGCTGGCCAGCTCGACCTCGCAGGGCACCCGGGTCCAGTGCTCGATCGCGTACTTGGCGATCAGGCCCGCGTGGAACGAGGTACCGCAGGCGATGATCACCACCTTGTCGATCTCGCGCAGCACCTCGTCGGCGATCCGCACCTCGTCGAGCACCAGGCGCCCGTCGGTGCCGATCCGGCCGAGCAGGGTGTCGCCGACCGCCTTGGGCTGTTCGGCGATCTCCTTGAGCATGAAGTAGTCGTAGCCGTCCTTCTCCGCGGCCGACACGTCCCAGTCGACGTGGTACTCGCGAAAGGCCGCCGGCGCGCCGTGGAAGTCGGTCACCGTGACGCTGTCCCGGCGCAGCTCCACGACCTGGTCCTGGCCCAGCTCGATCGCCTCGCGCGTGTGCTCGATGAACGCGGCCACGTCCGAGGCGAGGAAGTTCTCGCCGACGCCGCGACCGACCACCAGCGGGGAGTTGCGGCGCGCGCCGACCACCACGTCGGGGGCGTCGGCATGCGTCGCGACCAGGGTGAACGCACCCTCCAGGCGGCGGCAGACCCGGCGCATCGCCTCGGCCAGGTCCTGCCCCGCGCCCGCGAACTCCTCGGCCAGCAGGTGCGCGACGACCTCGGTGTCCGTCTCGGAGGCCAGCTTGTGCCCGCGCTCGGCCAGCTCGGCCCGCAGCGCCGCGAAGTTCTCGATGATCCCGTTGTGCACGACGGCGACCCGACCCGCGTTGTCCAGGTGCGGATGCGCGTTCACGTCGTTGGGCGCGCCGTGTGTGGCCCACCGCGTATGACCGATGCCGCACGTCCCCACCGGAAGCGGCGACTGCGTCAGCGCGTCCACGAGGTTGGCCAGTTTCCCGGCCCGCTTCTCGCTTACCAGCGCACCGTCGACGAGCACGGCCACCCCGGCCGAGTCGTAGCCGCGATACTCCAGCCGCCTGAGCCCGCCGATGACCACATCCAGCGCCGATTGAGCGCCCACATATCCCACAATCCCGCACATGGGGGCCAGCCTACGGGGTCCGCATCGAGCCGGCGGAAACACGTTCGACGGCCCGGCGACGGGCGGCCCGCGCCCACTGGCGACAATGAGCGGGTGCATTCCTTCGCGGCTCAGGGACCGGCTCGCGACCTGTCCCCCTTCGTCGAACTCGACCGCGCCGCCTGGACCCGACTGCGGGCTGGGACGCCGCTGCCGCTGACCGCGGACGAACTCGAGCGCCTGCGCGGCCTGGGCGACGTGGTGGACCTGGACGAGGTCTCCGACGTCTACCTGCCGCTGTCGCGCCTGCTCAACCTCTACGTCGGCGCCACCCGGGGCCTGGGTCGCGCGCTGACCACGTTCCTGGGCAACGGCGAGAACCCGGGGATACCGTTCGTGATCGGCGTCGCCGGCAGCGTCGCCGTCGGCAAGAGCACCACCGCGCGCATCCTGCGCGAACTGCTCGCCCGCTGGCCCGACCACCCGCACGTGGAACTGCTGACCACCGACGGCTTCCTGTACCCCAACGAGGTGCTGGAACGCCGCGGCATCATGCACCGCAAGGGATTCCCCGAGTCCTACGACCGGCGGGCCCTGGTGCGCTTCGTGGCCGACGTCAAGGCGGGCAAGCCCGAGGTCACCGCGCCGGTCTACTCGCACCTGACCTACGACATCGTGCCGAACGAGCGGTTGACCATCCACCGGCCCGACATCCTGATCGTCGAAGGCCTCAACGTGCTGCAACCGGCGTCGCCGACCGCCGACGGGCGCCCCCGGCTCGCGCTGTCCGACTTCTTCGACTTCAGCGTGTACGTGGACGCGCGCACCCAGGACATCCGCCGCTGGTACCTGGAGCGCTTCCTCAAGCTGCGCCAGACCGCGTTCCGCGACCCGGCCTCGTACTTCCGCAAGTACGCGGTGATGACGCCCGACGACGCGCTGCGCTACGCGGAGAACACGTGGGCGACGATCAACGAGGTCAACCTCGTGCAGAACATCCGCCCCACCCGCGGGCGCGCCACGCTGGTGCTGCAAAAGGACGCGGAGCACGCGGTGAGCCGACTGCGGCTGCGCAAGTTGTGAACCCGGGTACCTTCACGGGATGTTTCATCTTCGTCTGATCGTCCCCGTGGAGCGCAGCGCCGCCGTGCGCGACCTGCTGCTCACCGAGCCCGGAGCCACCCACCTGGTGATCTGGCCGGGCGCCGCGGTGCAGCCCGCGGGCGACGTGATCTCCTGCGACCTCGCCCGTGAGGCCACCAGTTCGGTGCTCGCCGAACTGCGCGCGCTGGACCTGCACCGGGACGGCTCGATCGCGCTCGAGGACCTGGACGTGATGTTGTCCCGCTCCGCCGACGAGGCGGAGCGGGACGCGCCGGGCGAGAGCGCCGACTCCGTAGTCTGGGAGGAGATCGAGGAGGCCACCTCCGAGGAGTCGACCCTCTCGGTGACGTTCCTGGCCTTTTTGACGGTGGCCACCATGATCGCGGCGTGCGGTGTGCTGCTGGACAACGCGATCCTGATCGTCGGCGCGATGGTGGTCGGCCCCGAGTTCGGCCCGCTGGCCGGACTGTGCGTGGCGGCGGTACAACGTCGGCCCCGGCTCGCCGCCCGTTCCGGACTCGCCCTGCTGATCGGCTTCCCGGTCGCGATGCTGGCCACCATGGCCTTCACCGGGCTCCTGGGCGCGCTCGACCTGTTCGACCGGGACATGCTGGAGCGCCCGCGCCCGCTCACCGAGTTCATCTATCAACCGGACTGGTTGTCCTTCTGGGTCGCGCTGTTGGCCGGTGTCGCGGGCATGCTCTCGTTGACCAGCGCCAAATCCGGCGCGCTGATCGGTGTGCTGATCTCGGTCACCACCGTGCCCGCCGCCGCGAACGCCTCGGTCGCGATCTGGTACACCGACTACGCGCAGGCGGGCGGCTCGCTGGGCCAACTCGGCCTGAACCTGGGCGCCATCGTCATAGCCGGCACCCTGACCCTGCTCGTCCAGCGCGGCCTGTGGAACCTCCAGGCCGCACGCAGCAAGCGGCGGCCCCCGGCCATCGCGCCGGGAGCCGCCGAGTCGTCGTGAACTCGCGCGAGTTCGACCGCCGGACAGGACCTAGTCCAGCGCGAGCAACGTGCGTACCACCTCGGCCAGATGCGCGGCCTCCTCGTGCGCCTGGTCGTGGGTCTCGGCCTCGACCATCACCCGAACCAGCGGCTCGGTGCCCGACGGACGCAGCAGCACCCGGCCGGTGGCGCCCAGCCGCTCCTCCACCAGCGCGACGGCGCGGGCGAGTTCGGGGGTGGTGTGCACCCGGGTGCGGTCCACGCCGGCGACGTTGACCAACTGCTGCGGCAGGCGGGTCATCACCGACGCCAACTCGTGCAGCGGCTTGCCGGTCTCCGCGACGCGCGCGAGCAGGCGCAGCGCGGTCAGCGTGCCGTCGCCGGTGGTCGCGTGCTCCAACAGCACCACGTGGCCCGACTGTTCGCCGCCCAGCGAAAGCCCCGAGGCCTGCATGGCCTCCAGTACGTAGCGGTCGCCGACCGCGGTCTCGACCATCTTGATGCCCGCGGCCTGCATGGCCAGCCTGAGCCCGAGGTTGGACATGACGGTGGCCACCAACGTGTTGTCCACGAGATGCCCGCCGTCGCGCATGGCCAGCGCGAGCACCGCCAGGATCGCGTCGCCGTCGACCAACTCGCCGCGCGCGTCCACCGCCAGGCACCGGTCGGCGTCGCCGTCGTGTGCGATGCCCGCGTCGGCGCCGTGCTCGACCACGGCCGCCGCGAGCGCGTCCATGTGCGTGGAGCCGCAATTGTCGTTGATGTTCAGGCCGTCGGGCTCGGCGTGGATCGCGATCACCTCGGCGCCGGCCCGGCGCAGCGCGTCCGGCGCGACCGCCGAGGAGGCGCCGTTGGCGCAGTCCACGACCACCTTGAGCCCGTCCAGGCGGTGCGGCAGGGACGACAGCAGGTGCTCGACGTAGCGCTCGTGGCCCTCGGGGTGGTCCTGTACCCGGCCGACCGCGGAGCCGGTCGGCCGCTCCCACTCGGTGCCGAGCAGCGCCTCGATCCGGTCCTCCACCTCGTCGGGCAGCTTGTGCCCGCCGCGCGCGAAGAACTTGATCCCGTTGTCCGGCATCGCGTTGTGGCTCGCGGAGAGCATCACGCCCAGGTCCGCGCCGAGCAGTCCGGTCAGGTAGGCGATCGCCGGCGTCGGCAACACGCCGGCACGGTAGACGTCCACACCCGCGCCCGCGAGCCCGGCGACCACGGCGGCCTCCAGGAACTCCCCGGACGCCCGCGGGTCACGACCGACCACGGCGAACGGCCTGCGGCCGTGCCCTGATTGCGGAATCCCGTCCCGGCCGCGTGATCCGAGCACCCGCGCGGCGGCGACCGCCAAGTCGAGCGCCAGTTCCGCGGTCAGCCGGCCATTCGCCAGGCCACGCACGCCGTCCGTACCGAAGAGTCGTCCCACAGTTGGATCTCCCGCATACATTCCGGATGTCTCGGACACTACCTCTCGGCGCCGCTCCTCCAGGAGGGGCGCCGGAAAAAAGCATCAGGCCCCGGGGGCACGAACCGTGCCCCCGGGGCCTGAATGACGCTGCGAACAGCCGCAGAGGGTGCTGCGGGCTGTTTAGCGCTTGCTGTACTGAGGCGCCTTGCGCGCCTTCTTCAGACCGTACTTCTTGCGCTCCGTGGCACGCGGGTCACGGGTCAGGAAGCCGGCCTTCTTGAGCGCCGGGCGGTTCGCCTCGACGTCGGCCTCGTTCAGCGAACGGGCCACACCCAGACGCAGCGCGCCTGCCTGGCCGGAGACGCCGCCACCGTGGATGCGGGCGTGCACGTCGTAGCGGTCGTCCAGCTCGAGCACCTTGAAGGGCTCGTTGACCAGCTGCTGGTGCACCTTGTTCGGGAAGTATTCCTCGAGCGAACGCCCGTTGATCTTCCACTTGCCGGTGCCGGGCACGATGCGAACGCGCGCGACGGCCTCCTTGCGGCGGCCGGTGGCCGCGCCCGCCTGCGGCTCGCTGAAGCGCGACGCGAGCGACTCGGAGGTGTAGCTCTCGAGCGGAAGACCCTCGGTCTCCTCGATCGGGGTTTCTGCAATGGTCTCGGCCACTGTTCTCCTCAAACTATTCGTTCGTCAGGCGGTGGCCGTGACTACTGCGCGACCTGGGTGATCTCGAACGGAACCGGCTGCTGCGCCGAGTGCGGGTGCTCGGAACCGCGGTACACCTTGAGCTTCGACAACATCTGCCGACCCAGGGTGTTCTTCGGGAGCATGCCCTTGATGGCCTTTTCCACGGCCTTCTCGGGGTTCTTCTCCAGCAGCTCGTCGTAGCGGACGGCGCGGAGGCCACCCGGGTAGCCGGAGTGGCGGTACGCCATCTTCTGGCTGCGCTTGTTGCCCGACAGGTGAACCTTGTCGGCGTTCACAATGATGACGAAATCGCCGGTGTCGACGTGCGGCGCGTACACCGGCTTGTGCTTACCCCGGAGCAGGGCAGCAGCCTGGGTGGACAGACGGCCGAGCACGACATCGGTCGCGTCGATGACGTGCCACTGACGCTGGACGTCGCCGGGCTTGGGGCTGTACGTGCGCACGGTCGATAGCCTTCGCTTCTTCGTGAGTGTGTGCTGACGGATGCCGACTGGCTGTCCGGGAGATGATTCCGAACCATGCGGACTCCGGTGGCCGGCGGCCCGGCGTACCGACTCCACTCAAGCAAGCCAATACGCACAACGAACCGGCACAATACCGGGTCAAGGGGGTGCCGGTCAAAACGAGCAATGGGGCGATGATTTGCTCATGCCCCTCTCCAGCGTAAGCCATCGCCGGGGGTGCTCCGACCGTGCCACGCCGACGCTCATCACATCGATGGGTGGGTACGATGCGCCGAACGGCCGGGGCGTCGGCACATGGGGAGCCGGGGCGGGTCATTTCCTTGCAGGGGGCGGATGTGTCGGGGGTCGGAACACCCGGGGACGACGGGCAACGCCCATGGAGCGTACGCCCGGGCGGGCCCGGTACGCCGGGGCAGCCGCAACACGCGTGGGACCCGTTTCCCTCGCACGCGCACGGATCCCAGGGGCAACCCCCGCAACAGCAGCCCCAGCAGCCCTTCGCGCAACCCCCGTCGCAGGCCCAACAGCCCGCGGGACAACAGCAGTTCGGCGGGTCGAGCGGCCCGGACTGGAGCCGGTTGGCGGAGGAACGAGACTCGGCCGCCCGGCGCCGCAGGCTGCTGTTCGCCGTGGGCGGCACCGTGCTCGGACTTGCCCTGGTCGGCGGTGTGGTCGCCGCCGCGATGACGCTTTCCGGCGGTGACGACGACAAGAAGGCCGGCCCCGGCGCCTCCGGCGGCCCGTCCGCCGCGACGTTCGCCCCGGAGAAGCCGACGTTTCGCCCGGCGCCGACCGTACCCGCGCCGCCGGCCGCCCGCGCGGTGCTCGCCGACCCCACCCTGGACACCGCGCCCTTCACCGTCGAATCGTTGTTCCCCAACCAGAAGTTCACCGTCAACGGACGGCAGTACTCGGTGGCCGCGGGCAAGCTGGACAACACGTGCTCCGACGGCACCGACGCCAAGCTCGGCGCGGCGGCCCGCGACCAGCAGTGCACGCAGCTGATCCGACTCGCCGTGATCGGCCCGAACGGGGTGCTCTCCACCGCGGCGGTCGCCTCGTTCCCGTCCGAGGACAAGGCGAACGCGGTCAAGAACGGCAAGGACGGCGGCGAACTGCTGCCGCTGGCCGGTCCCGGGGTCAAGGTGTTGGACGCCAAGAAGCAAAAGCACGGCAAGCTGCGCAACTCGGTGGGCCGCTACGGCCTGTTCACCCTCGACTGGTACGCCGACGGCAAGGACCCGGTCGGCGACGACAAGACCATGGCACAGGCCCAGGACGACGTGGACAAGTTCCTGTGGAACTCGTTGACCGCGCGCGGCGAGGCGATCTCCAAGCAGATCGACGACGAGAACCGGCGCAAGGCGCTGGAGCAGATCCAGGGCTGAGCGACCTCGGGGGCGGCGCCGGGCCGCCCCCGCGCTCAGCTGCCGTCGCGGCGCCGCCGGGTGGCGTTCACCCGGTCCGCGAGCAGTGCGTCGGCCGGATACGCCACCTCCTCCAGGGTGAGCCCGTGCGCGGGCGCGACGTGCACGCCCGAATCGCGCACCGCGCGCCCCAGGACCTCCAGCGGCCAGGTCGGCGGCTTGCGCCCGGTGCCCACCGCGAACATCGCGCCGACCAGCGAGCGCACCATGTTGTGGCAGAACGCGTCGGCCCGCACGGTCGCCACGATCACCGGGCGGTACGCCGGACCCACGTCCGCACCGGTCGGCGTCTCGCGGGCCCAGGAGAAGTCCTGGAGGCAGCGCACCGTCGTGGCCCCCTCGCGCCGGCGGCAGAACGACGCGAAGTCGTGCTCGCCGATCAGCCGCCCGGCCGCCTCGTTCATCCGGTCCTCGTCCAGCGGCCGGTCGTGCCACACCACGTCGCCCCGGCGCAGCGGGTCCACCCCGCCCGGCGCGTCGCACACCCGGTACGCGTAGCGCCGCCAGATCGCGCCGAACCGCGCGTCGAACCCGGCCGGCGCCACGGTGATGTCGCGCACCCGCAGATCCCGCGGCAGCCGCCCCGTGACCCGACGCAGCGCCACCTCGCCCAGATCGGCCCACACCTCGTCGGGCACGTCCAGGTGCGCCACCTGGCCCCGCGCGTGCACCCCCGCGTCGGTCCGCCCGGCCACGGTCAGCTGCGCGGGCTCCGCCAGCCGCAGCACCGTGGTCAGCGCGCTCTCCAACGTCCCCTGCACGGTGCGCAGTTCGCGCTGACGGGCCCACCCGGCGAACTCGGCGCCGTCGTACGACAGATCGATGCGCAAGCGCACCACGTCATCCACCTCCGGACATGGCGCGAGCCCGCCCTCCGTACGGATACGGAGAACGGGCTCGCACGGTGATTCGGAACGCCTGGAGCGTCCGACCCGGCCTCAGGCCTTGTCGGCGTCCTTGCTCTCCGCGGCCTCGGCGGCCTCGGCGGCGGGCGCCTCCTCGGTCGGGGCGGCCTTCGCCGTCTCGACCTTGGCGGTCTCCTGCTCCTTGACCGAGCGCTTGGTGGCGGCCTCGGCCTCGCCGACCGCGGTCTGCGCCACGGTCAGCGCCTCGACCAGCTCGATGACCGCCATGGGCGCGTTGTCGCCCTTGCGGGTGCCGATCTTGGTGATGCGGGTGTAGCCGCCGGGACGGTTCGCGTAGCGCGGACCGATCTCCTCGAACAGCGTGTGCACGACGCCCTTGTCACGAACGACGGTGAGCACCTGGCGACGGTTGTGCAGGTCGCCCTTCTTCGCCTTGGTGATCAGTCGCTCGGCGACGGGACGCAGCCGGCGCGCCTTGGCCTCGGTCGTGGTGATGCGACCGTGCTCGAACAGCGCCGTCGCGAGACCGGCCAGGATCAGCCGCTCGTGGGACGGGCCGCCGCCGAGGCGCGGACCCTTGGTGGGCCTGGGCATGTTCTCTCCTTGATATTCCTGCGCCGGCCGTATCAGGTACCGGCGTCAGTCCACCCGGGCCGGTCGGCCCGGGTGGCGGCAGCTCCCGAAGGGGCTGCTCAGTACTGCTCGATCAGTACTGCTCGGTCTCCGCGAAGCCGTGGTCGTCCTCGTCGCCGAAGCTGTCCGCGGCGGCGGTCGGGTCGAACCCGGGCGGGCTGTCCTTGAGGGCCAGACCCATCCCGTTGAGCTTCGCCTTGACCTCGTCGATGGACTTCGCACCGAAGTTGCGGATGTCCAGCAGGTCGGCCTCGCTGCGCGCGACCAGTTCACCCACGGTGTGGATGCCCTCGCGCTTGAGGCAGTTGTAGGAGCGGACCGTGAGCTCGAGCTCCTCGATCGGCAGCGCCAGGTCGGCCGCGAGCGCGGCGTCGGTCGGCGACGGGCCCATGTCGATGCCCTCGGCGTCGATGTTCAGCTCGCGCGCGAGACCGAACAGCTCGACCAGGGTCTTGCCCGCGGAGGCCATCGCGTCACGCGGACGCATGGACTGCTTGGTCTCGACGTCGACGATCAGCTTGTCGAAGTCGGTGCGCTGCTCGACACGGGTCGCCTCGACCTTGTAGGTGACCTTGAGCACCGGCGAGTAGATCGAGTCGACCGGCACGCGGCCGATCTCCTGGCCCGCCTGCTTGTTCTGCACCGCGGAGACGTAGCCGCGACCGCGCTCGACGGTCAGCTCCATCTCCAGCTTGCCCTTGGCGTTCAGCGTGGCCAGGACCAGGTCGGGGTTGTGCACCTCGACACCGGCCGGCGGCGCGATGTCGCCGGCGGTGACCACACCCGGGCCCTGCTTGCGCAGGTACATCACGACCGGCTCGTCGTGCTCCGAGGAGACGACCAGCTGCTTGATGTTCAGGATGAGGTCGGTGACGTCCTCCTTGACGCCCGGCACGGTGGTGAACTCGTGCAGGACACCGTCGATCCGGATGCTGGTGACCGCAGCGCCCGGGATCGAGGAGAGGAGGGTACGACGGAGCGAGTTGCCGAGCGTGTAGCCGAAGCCGGGCTCGAGGGGCTCGATGACGAACCGCGAGCGGTATTCGTCGACGACGTCCTCGGTGAGGGTCGGCCGCTGGGCGATAAGCATGGGGTGCCTCCATGTCATTGGCGTCCGCTATATGACGCCAGTGAGAACAAGGATACGGGCGGACCGGCGTGTGCCCGGTCCGCCCGTTCCGAAGAGCCGCTACTTGGAGTAGAGCTCGACGATCAACTGCTCCTGCACCTGCGTGTCGATGACCTGACGCGCCGGGAGGGAGTGCACGAGGATGCGCATCTTGCCCGGGATGACCTCGAGCCAGGCCGGGACGGTGCGCTCGCCGGCCTCGGCACGGGCGACCACGAACGGGGTCAGCTCGACCGAGTCCTTGCGGACCTCGATGATGTCGTTGTCGGAGACCCGGAACGACGGGATGTCCGTCTTGACGCCGTTGACCACGATGTGGCCGTGGCGCACGAGCTGACGGGCGTGGTCACGCGACTTGGCGAAGCCCGCGCGGTAGACCACGTTGTCCAGGCGCGACTCGAGGATGCGAAGCAGGTTCTCGCCGGTCTTGCCCTGGCGACGGTTCGCTTCCTCGTAGTAGCCCTTGAACTGCTTCTCGAGAACGCCGTAGATGCGCGCGCACTTCTGCTTCTCGCGCATCTGCAGCAGGTACTCGCTGTCCTTGGTACGGCCACGACCGTGCTCGCCCGGCGGGTAGGGGCGGATCTCGATCGGGCACTTCGGGCCCTCGCACTTGCTGCCCTTGAGGAACAGCTTCATCTTCTCGCGACGGCAGCGCTTGCAGTCCGCGCCGGTGTAACGCGCCATTGTTCTTTAACTCCTAGTCAGCTGCTGGTCAGACGCGGCGGCGCTTGGGGGGGCGGCAGCCGTTGTGCGGCACGGGGGTGACGTCCTGAATGGAGCCCACCTCCAGGCCGGTGGCCTGCAGCGAACGAATGGCGGTCTCCCGACCGGAGCCCGGGCCCTTGACGAAAACGTCGACCTTGCGCATGCCGTGCTCCTGCGCACGACGCGCGGCGGACTCGGCGGCCATCTGCGCGGCGAAGGGGGTCGACTTGCGCGAGCCCTTGAAGCCGACGTGGCCCGCGGAGGCCCACGAGATCACGTTGCCGCTGGGGTCCGTGATCGAAACGATGGTGTTGTTGAACGTGCTCTTGATGTGGGCGTGCCCGTGAGCGACGTTCTTCTTTTCCTTGCGGCGCACCTTCTTGGCGCCCGCGCGGCTCTTGGGAGGCATCTGCTGAAAACTCCTGAGGTCGTCGGTCCGCTACGAATTGAGGACCGCGTGATCCGTCGTACGCGGACTACTTCTTGCCCGGCTTCTTCTTGCCGGCGATCGCGCGGCGCGGGCCCTTGCGGGTACGCGCGTTGGTGTGGGTGCGCTGACCGCGGACGGGAAGACCGCGACGGTGACGCAGACCTTCGTAGCAACCGATCTCGACCTTGCGGCGGATGTCGGCGGCGACTTCGCGGCGGAGGTCACCCTCGACGCGGTAGTTGCCCTCGATCCAGTCGCGAAGCTTGATCAGGTCGTCCTCGGCGAGATCGCGGACGCGGGTGTCGGGGTTGACACCGGTGTTCTTCAGCGTGTCCAGCGCACGAGTGCGCCCGACGCCGAAGATGTAGGTCAGAGCGACCTCGACCCGCTTGTCACGGGGGAGGTCGACGCCGACGAGGCGTGCCATATGTGTGGCTCCTGGTTTCAGTCGGAGGTCTGGCCCAGCACCGGTCCGGCAGATCCACGGGGGATGTGCTCGGTCCTCGGCCTCCGGCCGAGGGTGGCGTCCCGCACGGGGCGGGGGTCGGGTGCTGCGGCTCTTACGGGGTGCGTCGCGCGTCGATCGCTCGTTGTGCGAAGGGGGGTGGTGCCGCTCAGCCCTGGCGCTGCTTGTGGCGCAGGTTCTCGCAGATCACCATGACCCGGCCGTGACGGCGGATCACCTTGCACTTGTCGCAGATCTTCTTGACGCTCGGCTTGACCTTCATGATTTCTCCGGTACGTGTGACGAAGGCGTGCGGGCACGCCGCCGTCGCCGAGTCGGTTGTCGGTTTGCTGCCGGGCCCCACACACCACGCGTGGCGTGGGCGGGACCGGGGCTCGCCTACTTGTAGCGGTAGACGATCCGGCCGCGGGTCAGGTCGTAAGGGCTCAGCTCCACGACGACCCGGTCGTCCGGAAGAATCCGGATGTAGTGCATCCGCATCTTCCCACTGATGTGCGCGAGGACCTTGTGCCCGTTCTGAAGCTCGACGCGAAACATGGCGTTCGGGAGCGACTCGATGACGGTGCCCTCGATTTCGATGGCCCCTTGCTTCTTGGGCATGTCCTCCGCGCTTCGTGTCTCGGGATCAACTACCGTTACCCGGCGCACATGACGAAGCTCAAATTTTTGGCGCCCGTATGACGGGCGCGCCAAACCTGGCTACATGTGAGCCGACGAGTCAGTCTAAGCCACTGGACGGGTGAAAGCGAAACCGGCCCCGGAACCGCGGATTCCGCGCCCGGCGCCCCTACGGACACCCGCACCGGCGCACCGCCCGCGCACGAGCCGGCGCGTGGGTCAGCGCACGAAGTAGATCAGCGCCCACACCAGCACGCCGAGGGTCATCACGACCAACCACACCTTGTTCAACGTCGCGTTGGACACCCGCGACCGACGCTCCTCGGCCGGACCGTAGGCACCCGCGCGAAACGGCGCCTCGACGGGGCGGTCGTATCCCGGCGGCGGCGTCGTGCCCGCCGTCTCGGCCCGATCCTCGCGACCCGGCAGGTTCGCCGCGAGCGCGTCCAGCTCCCCCACCGTGACCGCCCGGCGCACCCCGTCCAGGCCGGCCCGGTAGTCGGACAGCGCCAGGCGACCCGACGCCAGATGCTCTCGCAGCTCGGCGGTCACACGTTCGCGGTCCGCCGGCGTCGCGGGGGCGTTCGGATCACGGTCCATGCTCCGAGCGTAGTCCCGGTCGGCCCACCGGCGCCCGGGTCACGGCGCGGCGCGGCCGTGTCGCCACACGATCATCTGGATCGAGCCCAGCACCGCGGCCGCCGGCCCGTAGACCCACACCGGCCAGAAGTACACGACGCCCGTGCCCGCGACCGCGACCAGCAGCCAGATCACCACGTTCAGCGCGGTGATCGCGTTCAACACCGTCCAGGCCGCGCGCAGGCCCCGCGCCGCGGTGGCCCACCCGTCGCCCGGGCGCCGCGCCGGGGCGGCCGACCACCGCACCTCGGCCGGCACCGGCGGCAGCGGCCGCGGCGGCGTGAGCGGCATCGCGGGCAGCACCGACGTCGCCGGCTCCGCACCCGACACCGCCGGCCGGGCGAGCGCCGCCCGGGTACGCGCCTCCTCGTAGGCCATCCGCGCGCGGATCACCTCGACGTCGGCCTCCAGATGCTCCGGGGGCGGCAGATCGGCGATCAACCGGGCCAGGTCCCCCAGGGTGACCGCCGCGAAGGCGGCGCCCATACGCTCGTTGAACTCTGCCAGCGTCAGCCGTCCGACCAGATGGTGCTCGCGCAGGAGCGTCACCGCCGCCTCGCGGTCCACGTCGGATGCCCGCATCGTCGGATGCCTCACCATGCCTTCGACACTAGGCAGGCACCGCGGTCTCGTACATGGGGCCAGCCCCACCATCGGCGGGGGTCTGTCCTCAGGGTGCGGTGAGCACCACGGGTCCGTCCGCGGTGATCGCGATCGAGTGCTCCCAGTGCGCCGCGTGGCCGCCGGCGGTGGTCTTGACCGTCCACTCGTCGGGCAGCGTGTACGTGTCCGGCTTGCCGAGGGTGACCATCGGCTCGATCGCCAGGCACACCCCGACCTCCAGGCGCGGACCCCGGCCGCCCGGGCCGTAGTTGAGCACGTGCGGGTCCTGGTGCATCTCGGTGCCGATGCCGTGGCCGCCGTAGTCCTCGACGATCCCGTACTTCGCGCCGCCCGGCAGCCGGTGCGACCGGATGGACTTCTCCACCGCGTGGCTGATGTCGGTCAGCCGACCGCCCGCCACCGCCGCCTCGATGCCCGCCCACATCGACTGCTCGCACACCCGGCTCAGTTCCAGCACCTCGGGCACCACCGTGCCGATCGGCACCGTGATCGCCGAGTCGCCGTGCCAGCCGTCCAGGATCGCGCCGCAGTCGATCGAGACGATGTCCCCGTCCCGCAGCGGCGTCTCGTCCGGGATCCCGTGCACCACCACGTCGTTGACCGACGCGCAGATCGACGCCGGGAAGCCGTGGTAGCCCTTGAACGAAGGGATCGCCCCGGCGCCGCGGATCGAGCGCTCGGCGAGCGTGTCCAGATCGGCGGTGGTCACCCCGGGCACCGCCGCCTCGCGCAGCAGGGCCAGCGTGTTCGCCACCACCGCGCCGGCACGACGCATCTTCTCGATCTGCTCGGGCGTCTTGCGTTCGATCCGCATGTGCCGCTTCCTGAACACCGGCATGGCCGTCCTCACCTGTCATCCACTGAAAGCACGATGGGCGATCCGGGGTTTCCCCGGATCGCCCATGTGTGATGTCTGTCGCGGCCGACGCCGATCAGGCGCCGAACTCCCGAAGCGCGGTCATCGCGCGCTCGGTGACCTCCTTGACCGGACCGGTCGCCTGGATCGGCAGCAGGAGGTTGCGCTCCGAGTAGTAGCCGACCAGGGGTTCGGTCTGCTCCTTGTAGACGTCCAGACGGTGCCGGACGGTCTCCTCACGGTCGTCGTCGCGCTGGTACAGCTCACTGCCGCACTCGTCGCAGATGCCGGCGACCTTCGGCGGGTCGGTCAGGATGTGACAGACGTGTCCGTTGGCCCGGCACTGCCGACGGCCCGAGATCCGCTGAATGATCTCCGAGTCGTCGACCTTGAGTTCGAGCACCACGTCCAGCTCGGTGTCGTTCTCGGCCAGGATCTCGTCGAGCACCTTGGCCTGCGCCGTGTTGCGCGGGAACCCGTCCAGGAGGAAACCTCCGGCGACGTCCGGCTGCGCCAAGCGCTCCCGGACCATGCCTATGGTCACCTCATCGGGTACGAGGTTGCCCGCGTCCATGTAGGTCTTCGCCTCGCGGCCGAGCGGAGTGCCCTGGCTCACGTTGGCGCGGAAGATGTCACCTGTCGAGACGGCGGGAATCGACAGGTTGGCGGCGATGTACTGGGCCTGGGTTCCCTTACCCGCGCCGGGAGGCCCCACGAGAACGATACGCATTTAGCGGAGGAAGCCTTCGTAGTTGCGCTGCTGGAGCTGACTCTCGATCTGCTTCACGGTTTCCAGACCCACTCCCACGATGATCAGGATGCTCGTGCCGCCGAACGGGAAGTTCTGGTTGGCGTTGAAGAGCACGAGCGCGATGCTGGGTACCAGCGCGATCATGCCCAGGTACAACGATCCGGGCCACGTGATCCTGGTGAGGATGTAGTTCAGGTATTCCGCGGTCGGTCTGCCGGCGCGGATCCCCGGAATGAAGCCACCATACTTCTTCATGTTGTCGGCTACTTCTTCGGGGTTGAACGTGATGGCCACGTAGAAGAACGCGAAGAAGACGATCAGCAGGAAGTACGTGATCATGTACAGCGGGTGGTCGCCCTTGACGAAGTGTCGTTCGATCCACACCGCCCAGTCCGACTTGCCACCGCTGAACTGCGCGATCAGAGCCGGAATGTAGAGCAGCGACGAGGCGAAGATGACGGGGATGATGCCCGCCTGGTTCACCTTGAGCGGGATGTAGGTCGAGGTCCCGCCGTAGGCGCGACGCCCGATCATGCGCTTGGCGTACTGCACCGGGATCCGGCGCTGCGCCTGTTCCACGAAGACCACCAGGCCGACCATCACGAGGCCGATGGCGATCACGGTGAAGAACGGGATCCAACCGTCGCCGATGGTGCCCTGCTCCTTGATCGTCCACAGCGCGGCCGGGAAGCCGGCGGCGACCGAGACGAACATCAGGATCGACATGCCGTTGCCGATGCCGCGGTCGGTGATCAGCTCACCGAGCCACATGATCGTCGAGGTGCCGGCCGTCATCACGACGACCATCACGATCACCCGGAAGAGCGAGTCGTCCGGAACGATGCCCTGCGGGTCGCAGGTGGCACTGCGGGCGCTGGAGAACAGCGCGCCGCTGCGGGCGGTGGCGATCAGCGCGGTCGCCTGGAGCACGGACAGCGCAATGGTGAGGTAGCGGGTGTACTGCGTGATCTTCGCGGTACCGGCCTGACCCTCCTTCTTGAGGGCCTCCAATCGCGGGATCACGACGGTGAGCAGCTGGAGGATGATGCTCGCCGTGATGTACGGCATGATCCCCAGCGCGAAGATCGTGAGTTGCAGCAGCGCACCACCGCTGAACATGTTCACGAGCCCGAACAGGCTGTTCTTGTTGGAGTCCTCTACGCAAGAGCGCACCATCTCGAACGAGACGCCGGGTACCGGGATGTGCGACCCGATCCGGAAAAGGACGATGATCGCCAACGTGAACAGCAGCTTCTTGCGCAGGTCGGGCGTGCGGAACGCCCTGGCGAACGCGGTGAGCACACTGCCTCCTGCGCCCCGCCCGTCTCAGGGGCGAGTCGATCGAGTCGTCGGTCCGGGAAGAGGACCACTGGTCAGGTCCCTCACAGGAACCTCACGGACAATAACAGCGCCGACGGCCCGGAAGTATCGCCCGGGGCCGACGTTCCTGCGTCATGACACAACACAAGTGAAATACGGAGCAAGTCATGTGAGGGGGTGGCGCAATGAACCCACCCCCACGGCACAGCAAACCACAGGGGCGCCACCACCTTACCGGCGTGACGCCCCTGAGCTATAGCCTCCAACGACGTCAAGGCCCGTTCGGTACCGATCCGAACGGGCCATGACGGTCATTCCTTGTCCGCGAGGGGTCAGACCGACAGTTCGTCGGCCGAACCACCCGCGGCGGCGATCTTGGTCTTGGCGGAGCCGGAGAAGGCGTGCGCCTTCACCTGAACGGCCACCGAGATCTCGCCGGTGCCCAGGACCTTGACGGGCAGGTTCTTGCGAACCGCGCCCTTCTCGATCAGACCCTCGACGGTGACCTCGCCACCGTTGGGGTACAGGGACTCGATCCTGTCCAGGTTCACGACCTGGAACTCGACCCGGAACGGGTTCTTGAAGCCCTTGAGCTTGGGCAGCCGCATGTGCAGCGGCATCTGCCCACCCTCGAAGCGGGCCGGCACCTGGTAACGAGCCTTGGTGCCCTTGGTACCACGACCGGCGGTCTTGCCCTTGGAGCCCTCACCACGACCCACGCGGGTCTTGGCGGTCTTGGCGCCCGGGGCGGGCCGCAGGTGGTGCACCTTCAGCGGGTTGTCAGCACCCATGTCAGTCGACCTCCTCGACGGTGACGAGGTGCGACACCGTCGCGATCATGCCGCGGATCTCCGGGCGGTCTTCCTTGACGACCACGTCGTGGACGCGCTTGAGACCGAGCGAACGGAGAGTGTCCCGCTGGTTCTGCCTGCCACCGATCTTGGATCGGGTCTGCGTGACCTTGAGACGTGCCATTACGCACCAACCCCCGCGCGGGCCCGCAGGAGCGCGGCCGGGGCCACGTCCTCCAGGGGCAGGCCACGACGAGCCGCGATCTCCTCGGGGCGAACGAGCCCCTGGAGCGCCGCGACGGTCGCGTGCACGATGTTGATCGGGTTCGACGAACCGAGCGACTTGCTCAGCACGTCGTGGATGCCGGCGCACTCGAGCACGGCGCGCACGGGGCCACCGGCGATGACACCGGTACCCGGCGAGGCCGGCTTCAGGAGCACGACGCCGGCAGCCTTCTCACCCTGGATCGGGTGCGGAATGGTGCCCTGGATACGGGGGACCTTGAAGAAGTGCTTCTTGGCCTCTTCAACACCCTTGGCGATCGCGGCCGGCACCTCCTTGGCCTTGCCGTAACCGACACCTACGGTGCCGTCGCCATCGCCCACCACGACCAGCGCGGTGAAGCTGAAGCGACGTCCACCCTTCACGACCTTGGCGACGCGATTGATCGCGACGACGCGCTCGACGTAAGCGGTCTTCTCGGCGGCTGCGCCACCATCACGTCGATCCCGCCGGTCCCGCCGCTCGCCGCCGCCGGCGCCGCCACCGCGGCGCTGGGGTCCAGCCATCAGAATGTCCTCATCTGTCGTTCGAAGCTTGTCCGGAGCAGCGGGCTCAGAAGGTGAGCCCGTTTCCGCGTGCGGCATCCGCGAGAGCGGCGATGCGACCGTGGTACCTGTTGCCACCGCGGTCGAACACGACGGCCTCGACACCAGCGGCCTTCGCGCGCTCGGCGACCAATTCGCCGACCTTGCGAGCCTGGGCGGTCTTGTCGCCCTCACCACCACGGATGGACGGGTCCATCGTGGAGGCGGACGCGAGAGTGTGGCCGGCGATGTCGTCGATAACCTGCGCCACCATGTGACGGGTGGAGCGGCTCACGACGAGACGGGGCCGCAGCGGGGTGCCGGAAACCTTCTTCCGCACCCGGATGTGCCGGCGCTTGCGTGCGACAGACTTCTTCGCAACGCCCTTGCCGGTCTTCACGCCGACAGCCATGCCTACTTACCAGCCTTTCCGACCTTGCGGCGGATGACCTCGCCCGCGTACTTGACGCCCTTGGCCTTGTACGGGTCGGGCTTCCGCAGCTTGCGGATGTTCGCGGCGATTTCACCGACCTTCTGCTTGTCGATGCCCTCGACCGAAAAACGGGTGGGGGCCTCGACCGCGAAGGTGATGCCTTCCGGGGCCTCGACGACCACGGGGTGGCTGAATCCGAGCGCGAACTCCAGCGAGGAGCCCTTCTGCTGGACACGGTAGCCGACACCGCTGATCTCGAGCTTCTTGATGTATCCCTGGGTCACACCAGTGATCATGTTCGCCACCAGCGTCCGGGACAGCCCGTGCAGGGCCTTCGAGCGACGCTCGTCGTCGGGGCGGGTCACCGCGAGGGTGCCGTCGTCCGACTTGGCGATCTCGATCGGGGCGGCGATGGTGTGCGACAGGGAACCCTTGGGGCCCTTCACGACAACCTCGCGGCCATTGATGGTGACGTCCACACCGGTGGGAACCGGGATGGGGAGACGTCCGATGCGCGACATTGCTCTCCTTCCCTTCCCTTACCAGACGAAGGCGAGGACTTCCCCGCCCACGCCCTTCTTGGCCGCCTGCTTGTCGGTGAGGAGACCGGTCGACGTCGAGATGATCGCGACGCCGAGGCCACCGAGTACCTTCGGCAGGTTCGTGGACTTTGCGTACACCCGCAGACCGGGCTTCGACACGCGGCGGACGCCGGCGATCGAGCGCTCGCGGTTCGGGCCGTACTTGAGGACGACGGTGAGCTTCTTGCCCACCTCCGCGTCCTCGACGCGCCAGCCCTGGATGTAACCCTCCTGCTGGAGGATCTCCGCGATGTGCGACTTGATCTTGCTGAACGGCATCACGACATCGTCGTGGTATGCCGAGTTGGCGTTCCGCAGACGGGTCAGCATGTCTGCGATGGGGTCGGTCATGGTCATGACGGCCTCAAGGCCTTTCTCGCCGTGGTTTCCCGGCGTGCGATCCCTCGTCCGCCGCCGACCCGAAGGACGGCGGCGGACGGCGACTGCGGTGCGGGACCTACGACGTCGTTACTGTTCTCGCTCGGCCCAGCGGGCGAACGATTTGTTGCGGTAGCGGTAGCTCTCGGCCGCCGGGGCGGCCGCGGACTACCAGCTGCTCTTGGTGACGCCCGGCAGCTCGCCGGCGTGCGCCATGGTGCGCAGGCACACACGGCACAGACCGAACTTGCGGTACACCGAGTGAGGACGGCCACAGCGCTGGCAGCGCGTGTAGCCGCGAACCTCGAACTTCGGCTTGCGGGCGGCCTTTGCGATCAGGGCCTTCTTCGCCACGTCTCAGTCTCCTTGTTGCGTTCCTCAGCCGCCGAGGCGACTGCTCACGCTTCCTTGAACGGGAAGCCGAGGAGACGCAGCAGAGCGCGGCCCTCGTCGTCGTTCTTGGCGGTGGTCACCACAGTGATGTCCATGCCACGAACGCGGTCGATCTTGTCCTGGTCGATCTCGTGGAACATCGACTGCTCCGTGAGACCGAAGGTGTAGTTGCCGCGCCCGTCGAACTGCTTGGGCGAAAGCCCGCGGAAGTCGCGGATACGCGGCAGGGCGATCGACAGCAGACGGTCCAGGAACTCCCACATGCGGTCGCCGCGCAGTGTAACGTGCGCGCCGATCGGCTGACCCTCGCGCAGCTTGAACTGCGCGATGGACTTGCGGGCCTTGGTGACCTGGGGCTTCTGGCCGGTGATGGCCATCAGGTCCTTGATCGCGCCGTCGATCAGCTTGGAGTCGCGGGCGGCGTCGCCCACACCCATGTTGACCACGATCTTGGTGACACCGGGAACCTGCATGATGTTCTCGAACGAGAACTCCTCACGCAGCTTGCCCAGGATCTCCTCGCGGTAACGCTGCTTCAGACGCGGCAGTTCACGCGCCTCGGTGGTGACCGTCATCAGATGTCCTCACCGGTCCGCTTGGCGTACCGGATCTTGTTGCCCTCGTCGTCGAACCGGAAGCCGGTCCGGGTCGGGACCTTCTTACCGTCCTTCTCCACGACCAGCATCACGTTGCTGATGTGGACGGACGCTTCCTGGGTGATGATGCCGCCGGTCTTGGCACCCTTGGCGGACTGACCCACCTTGGTGTGCTTCTTGATCCGGTTGACACCCTCGACCAGGACGCGCTCCTGCGTCGGGTAGGCCGCGATGACCTTGCCCTGCTTGCCCTTGTCCTTGCCGGTGATGACCTGTACCAGGTCACCCTTCTTGATCTTCATCGCCTTCGCCATTGGTTAGAGCACCTCCGGCGCGAGCGAGATGATCTTCATGAACTTCTTCTCGCGAAGCTCACGGCCGACCGGGCCGAAAATACGGGTGCCACGGGGTTCGCCATCGTTCTTCAGGACGACGGCGGCGTTCTCGTCGAAGCGGATGTAGGAGCCGTCGACACGCCGGCGCTCCTTGACCGTCCGCACGACGACCGCCTTGATGACGTCGCCCTTCTTCACGTTGCCACCGGGGATCGCGTCCTTGACGGTGGCAACGATGACGTCCCCGATGCCCGCGTAGCGCCGGCCGGAGCCACCGAGCACACGGATGCAGAGAATCTCCTTCGCACCCGTGTTGTCGGCGACTCGCAGTCGCGACTCCTGCTGGATCACGTCTAACTCCTGATCGTCACGTCGCGGTCACGACCCACGGATGGTGGGGCGACCGGCGCTCGCTACTTGGCCTTTTCGAGGATCTCGACGATGCGCCAGCGCTTGCTGGCGGACAGCGGCCGAGTCTCCATGAGGACGACACGGTCACCGACGCCACAGGCGTTCTGCTCGTCGTGAGCCTTCAGCTTGTTCGTGCGGCGGATGACCTTGCCGTACATCGGGTGCTTCACGCGGTCCTCGACGGCGACGACGACGGTCTTGTCCATCTTGTCGCTGACGACGAGGCCCTCACGGGTCTTGCGGAATCCCCGGGCTGCTTCAGTCATCTCAGTCTTCTCGCTCACGCCGCGCCTCCGGTCTCCTGCACGTCGATGCCCAGCTCGCGCTCGCGCATCAGCGTGTAGATCCGGGCGATGTCCTTACGGACAGCCTTGAGCCGCCCGTGGTTTTCGAGCTGCCCGGTCGCCGCCTGGAAACGGAGGTTGAACAGCTCCTCCTTGGCTTCGCGGAGCTTGGCGACGATCTCCTCGTCACCGAGTTCGCGGAGCTCGGACGCCTTGGTAACGGCCGCCATCACGCCTCACCAGCCTCGCGCCGGACGATCCGGCACTTCATCGGCAGCTTGTGCACGGCGCGGGTGAGCGCCTCACGAGCCACCTTCTCGTTCGGGTACGACAGTTCGAACATCACCCGACCGGGCTTGACGTTCGCGACCCACCACTCGGGCGAGCCCTTACCGGAACCCATGCGGGTCTCGGCAGGCTTCTTGGTCAGCGGACGGTCGGGGTAGATGTTGATCCACACCTTGCCACCACGGCGGATGTGCCGGGTGATGGCGATACGAGCGGACTCGATCTGACGGTTGGTGACGTACGCCTGGCCGAGGGCCTGGATGCCGTACTCGCCGAACGCCAGTTCCGTACCGCCCTTGGCGCGGCCACCACGCTTGGGGTGGTGCTGCTTGCGGTGCTTGACCCTGCGGGGGATCAGCATCGGGGTCAGGCCTCCGATCCGGATTCGGGCGCCGAGTTCACAGCCTCGGCCGCCGGCGCGGAACCGGTGTCCGAGGAACCGGTGGCCTGCGCGTCGTTCTGCTGCGGACGTCCGCCGCGGCCACCACGGCCACCGCGCTCGCCACCACGACCGCCGCCGCCACCCTCGCCGCGGCGGGGACGCTCGGGAGCGCCACCACGGGCGGGACGGTTGCTGGCACGCGCCGCGGCGTTCTCGGCACGGACCTCGGCGATGTTCTTCACGTCGCCCTTGTAGATCCACACCTTCACACCGATGCGACCGAACGTCGTACGGGCCTCGAAGAAGCCGTAGTCGACGTTGGCGCGCAGCGTGTGCAGCGGCACACGACCCTCGCGGTAGAACTCCGAGCGGGACATCTCTGCCCCACCCAGGCGACCACCGCACTGGATCTTGATGCCCTTGGCCCCGGCCTTCATGGAGCTCTGCATCGCCTTGCGCATCGCGCGGCGGAAGGACACGCGGCTCGAAAGCTGCTCGGCCACACCCTGCGCGACCAGCTGGGCGTCCACCTCGGGGTTCTTGACCTCAAGGATGTTCAGCTGGACCTGCTTGCCGGTGAGCTTCTCCAGCTCACCGCGGATGCGGTCGGCCTCCGCACCACGACGGCCGATGACGATGCCCGGCCGGGCGGTGTGGATGTCGACGCGGACGCGCTCACGGGTGCGCTCGATCTCGACCTTCGAGATCCCGGCGCGCTCCATGCCCTTCGTCATCATCTGACGAATCTTGACGTCCTCGCCGACGTAGTCCTTGTACAGCTTGTCGGCGTACCACCGGGACTTGAAGTCCGTGGTGATGCCGAGACGGAACCCGTGCGGGTTAACCTTCTGGCCCACTAGCGGGTCCTCTCCTTCTCGGCGACAACCACGGTGATGTGGCTGGTGCGCTTGCGGATGCGGTACGCCCGGCCCTGTGCCCGCGGACGGAAACGCTTGAGGGTCGGACCCTCGTCCACGTAGGCGGAGGACACGTACAGGTTGTTCGTGTCCAGGTTGTGGTTGTGACCGGCGTTGGCAATGGCGCTGTCCAGCACCTTGCCGACCGGCTCACTCGCGGCCTGCGGGGCGAATCGCAGGACCGCCTGGGCCTCCGCGGCGTTCATGCCACGGATGAGGTCCACCACACGGCGGGCCTTCATGGGCGTGACGCGGATGTACCGCGCCTGAGCCCTGGCTTCCATCGACGTCCCCTTGCTCATCTCGATATCCATGCGATTCGCCGCGTCAGCGACGACGCGACTTCCGGTCGTCCTTCTCGTGACCGCGGAAGGTCCGAGTCGGCGCGAACTCGCCGAGCTTGTGGCCGACCATCGACTCGGTCACGAACACCGGGACGTGCTTGCGGCCGTCGTGCACCGCGATCGTGTGGCCCAACATCGCCGGGACGATCATCGAGCGGCGGGACCAGGTCTTGATGACGTTCTTGGTTCCCTTGTCGTTCTGTACGTCCACCTTCTTGATGAGGTGGCCGTCGACGAAGGGTCCCTTCTTCAGACTGCGCGGCATCGAGACTGCTCCTAGCGCTTCTTGTTCGTCTTGCGGCGGCGGATGATGAGCTTGTCGCTGGCCTTCTTCGGCCGACGAGTACGACCCTCGGGCTTGCCCCAGGGGCTCACCGGGTGGCGACCACCGGAGGTCTTGCCCTCACCACCACCGTGCGGGTGGTCGATGGGGTTCATCGCCACACCGCGGACGGTCGGGCGCTTGCCCTTCCAGCGCATGCGACCGGCCTTGCCCCAGTTGATGTTCGACTGCTCGGCATTGCCGATCTCGCCGACCGTCGCCCGGCAGCGCACGTCCACCAGGCGAATCTCGCCCGAGGGCATGCGGAGGGTCGCGTGGGCGCCCTCCTTCGCCAGCAGCTGCACGCTGACACCCGCGGAACGGGCGATCTTCGCGCCGCCACCGGGCCGGAGCTCGATGGCGTGGATGACCGTACCGACCGGGATGTTCCGGAGCGGCATGTTGTTGCCCGGCTTGATGTCGGCGCCCGGACCGTTCTCGATCCGGTCGCCCTGCTTCAGCTTGTTCGGGCACAGGATGTAGCGCTTCTCGCCGTCCGCGTAGTGCAGCAGAGCGATGCGCGCGGTGCGGTTCGGGTCGTACTCGATGTGCGCGACCTTGGCCGGAACGCCGTCCTTGTCGTTGCGCCGGAAGTCGATCAGTCGGTACGCGCGCTTGTGTCCGCCACCCTGGTGGCGAGCGGTCACGCGGCCGTGGTTGTTACGACCACCCTTGCTGTGCAGAGGGCGGACCAGCGACTTCTCCGGCTCGGACCGCGTGATCTCGACGAAGTCGGCGACGCTGGCGCCACGACGGCCCGGCGTCGTCGGCTTGTACTTGCGGATGCCCATGGCTTCTCTTAGTCCTCGTCCGTATCAGCGGCCGTCAGCCGACGGGTCCACCGAAGATGTCGATCCGCTCGCCCTCTGCAAGGGTGACGATCGCGCGCTTCGTGTCCTTGCGCTTGCCGAAACCGGTCTTGGTGCGCTTGCGCTTACCGACGCGGTTGATCGTGTTGACGCTCTCGACCTTGACCCCGAAGACCGCGATGACGGCCTGCTTGATCTGGGTCTTGTTGGCGTCGGGGTGCACGATGAACGTGTACTTGTTCTCGTCGATGAGCCCGTAGCTCTTCTCCGAGATCACCGGCTTCAGCAGCACGTCGCGCGGGTCGGTGTAGGTCTTGCTGGTGACCTTCGTCGTGCTCTCGACGGTGTCGGTGCTCACGCGATGCTCCCTTCGAGCTCGTCGGAGCCCGCGACCGCCGAGGCGGCCTTCGCCGGTCCGGCGATGAAGCGCTCCAGAGCGGCCTTCGTGAAGACCACGTCGTCGGAGACGAGCACGTCGTAGGTGTTCAGCTGCCCGACCTCGAGCACGTGCACCTGCGGGAGGTTGCGAGCGCTCAGCCAGGCGGCGGTGTCGGACTTCTCGACGACCAGGAGCAGGTTCTTGCGCTCGCTGATCTTGCCGAGGAGGGTCTTCGCGGCCTTGACCGAAGGCGTCTCGCCCTCGACCAGCGCGGAGACGCAGTGGATGCGCTCGTGCCGAGCCCGGTCCGAGAGAGCGCCGCGCAGGGCGGACGCCTTCATCTTCTTCGGGGTCCGCTGCTCGTAGTCGCGCGGCACGGGACCGTGCACGACGCCACCACCGGCGAACTGCGGCGCGCGGGTCGAGCCCTGACGGGCGCGACCGGTGCCCTTCTGGCGGTACGGCTTGCGCCCACCGCCGCGGACCTCGCCACGAGTCTTGGTCTTGTGCGTGCCCTGACGGGCGGCGGCGAGCTGCGCCACGACGACCTGGTGGATCGTCGGGATGCTCACCTGGACGTCGAAGATCCCCGCGGGGAGCTCGATCGTCCCGGACTTGTCGCCGGCGGGCGAAAGAACGTCAATGCTGGTCATGAGATTCACACACCCTTCGCCGCAGTGCGCACCAGAACCAGGCCGCCGTTCGGACCGGGGACCGCACCCTTGATCAGGAGCAGGCCCTTCTCCGCGTCCACGGCGTGAACGGTCAGGTTCTGGGTGGAAACGCGCTCGTTGCCCATGCGGCCCGCCATGCGCACACCCTTGAACACACGACCCGGGGTGGCGCAGCCACCGATCGAGCCGGGCGAACGGTGCTTGCGCTGCGTACCGTGCGAGCTGCCGAGACCCTTGAAGCCGTGTCGCTTCATGACACCGGCCGTGCCCTTGCCCTTCGAGGTGCCCATGACGTCGACCTTCTGGCCGGCCTCGAACACATCGGCGGTGATCTCCTGGGCCGGCGTGTACTCGCCGGCGTCGGAGGTCCGGAGCTCGACCAGGTGGCGACGCGGGGTCACACCGGCCTTGGCGAAGTGGCCGGCGAGCGGCTTGTTCACCTTGCGCGGGTCGATCGCGCCGAACGCGATCTGGACGGCGGAGTAGCCGTCGACCTCGGCGGTGCGGACCTGGGTCACGACGCAGGGCCCGGCCTCGACCACAGTCACTGGAACGACGCGGTTGTTCTCGTCCCAGACCTGGGTCATGCCGAGCTTCTTGCCCAGGATGCCCTTCATCTGCTTCGTCATCGTCGGTGCGTCCTCAGAGCTTGATCTCGATGTCGACGCCGGCCGGCAGGTCGAGACGCATGAGCGAGTCGACCGTCTTCGGCGTGGGGTCGAGGATGTCGATGAGCCGCTTGTGAGTGCGCATCTCGAAGTGCTCGCGCGAGTCCTTGTACTTGTGCGGCGAGCGGATGACGCAGTACACGTTCTTCTCGGTCGGCAGCGGCACCGGTCCCGCAACCTGCGCACCAGTACGCGTCACCGTCTCGACGATCTTCTTCGCCGAGCTGTCGATGACCTCGTGGTCGTAGGCCTTGAGCCTGATGCGGATCTTCTGTCCCGCCATGGCTGCTTCGAATTCCTTCTCTCGTACCGCTGCGGATCACCCCCGCTGACACGGGGAGAAGACTTGGGCTGAAAACCCCTCGGGGTTTCCCTTCCCCGCCGACCCCCGCGGTCGGGCGTGTCGCCTTGTTGCTCACAAGCGCCCCTTGGAAACCCTTACGGGCGGCCTGGGGGCCTGGGCAACGTACGCTCGGCGTCACCTTCGCTGCGGCAAGCGAAAGGACGGCACGAGGTCACTAAGCGACGACGCCGGCTGCATGGGTGGCAGGACAGAAGTCCACCGATTGTTCGGAGCCAACGGGGGCCGCGCTACGTACCGTCTTCGCGACAGGCACGGCGCAGCCCGTTGTCCATCCGAGCAACTTGGCTAGTATGCCCCACCGATGGCGGGCTTGGCCAATCGAGCGGCTCCCCCGGGTTGGAGAGAGCCCCCGAGCAATGGATATCCGGTCCCACCTAGGGGGTGGAATCGATCCGGACAAAGCCCCGCCCGCCGACCCAGGTGGACCGGCGGGCGGGATTTCATCACTTCTTGATCTTGACGACCTGGCCGGCGCCCACGGTGCGACCACCCTCGCGGATGGCGAAACGCAGGCCCTCTTCCATGGCGATCGGCTGGATCAGCGCGACGTCCATGCCGGTGTTGTCACCCGGCATGACCATCTCGGTGCCCTCGGGGAGGGTCACCACGCCGGTCACGTCCGTCGTACGGAAGTAGAACTGCGGCCGGTAGTTGTTGAAGAAGGGGGTGTGACGGCCACCCTCGTCCTTCGACAGGATGTAGACCTGGGCCTCGAAGTCGGTGTGCGGCGTGACCGAACCCGGCTTGATGATGACCTGGCCGCGCTCGACGTCCTCGCGCTTGATGCCGCGGAGGAGCAGACCGACGTTCTCGCCCGCCTGGCCCTCGTCGAGCAGCTTGCGGAACATCTCGATGCCGGTGACCGTGGTGGTGGTCTTGGTCTCCTTGATGCCGACGATGTCGACAGTCTCGTTGACCTTGACGATGCCACGCTCGATGCGACCGGTGACGACGGTGCCACGACCGGTGATCGTGAAGACGTCCTCGACGGGCATGAGGAACGGCTTGTCGGTGTCACGCGGCGGGGTCGGGATCGCCTCGTCGACGGCGGCCATCAGCTCCAGGAGCTTGCCACCCCACTCCTTGTCGCCCTCGAGCGCCTTGAGCGCCGAGACCCGCACGACCGGAAGGTCGTCGCCCGGGAACTCGTACTCGGAGAGGAGCTCGCGCACCTCGAGCTCGACGAGCTCCAGGATCTCCTCGTCGTCCACCATGTCGGCCTTGTTCAGCGCGACCACGATGTACGGAACGCCGACCTGGCGGGCCAGGAGCACGTGCTCCTTGGTCTGCGGCATCGGGCCGTCGGTGGCGGCGACCACGAGGATCGCGCCGTCCATCTGCGCGGCACCGGTGATCATGTTCTTGATGTAGTCGGCGTGCCCGGGGCAGTCGACGTGCGCGTAGTGACGGTTCTCCGTCTGGTACTCGACGTGCGCGATCGAGATCGTGATACCGCGCTGCCGCTCCTCCGGCGCCTTGTCGATCTGGTCGAACGGCGTGAAGGGGTTCAGGTCCGGGTACGCGTCGTGCAGCACCTTGGTAATCGCCGCGGTCAGCGTCGTCTTACCGTGGTCGATGTGACCAATGGTGCCGATGTTGACGTGCGGCTTAGTCCGCTCGAACTTAGCCTTCGCCACTGGGGTCCTCCTGTGGACTGGTTCTTTACGCCGTACGACGTCGGGTATCGGGGGTGAGCCGGGGCGGAGGCCCCGGAGTCCGGTTTCGGACCCCGGGTCCCCCAGGTATCGCTGGTGCCGCGCCTGCGGTGATTACTCGCCGCGCGACTTGGCGATGATCTCCTCGGCGACGTTCCTCGGAACCTCGGCGTAGGAGTCGAACTGCATGGAGTAGCTCGCGCGACCCGAGGTCTTGCTGCGGAGGTCGCCGACATAGCCGAACATCTCCGACAGCGGGACCAAAGCCTTGACGACACGCGCACCGAAGCGCTCGTCCATGGCCTGGATCTGGCCGCGACGCGAGTTGAGGTCGCCGATCACATCGCCCATGTAGTCCTCGGGCGTGGTGACCTCGACGGCCATCATCGGCTCGAGAAGAGCCGGCGACGCCTGCCGAGCCGCTTCCTTGAACGCCTGCGAACCGGCGATCTTGAAGGCGAGTTCGGACGAGTCGACCTCGTGGTAGCCACCGTCGATCAGCGTCAGACGCACGCCGACCATCGGGTAGCCCGCGAGTACGCCGTACTGCATGGCCTCCTGCGCGCCCGCGTCGACCGAGGGGATGTACTCCCTCGGGATGCGGCCACCGGTGACCTTGTTGACGAACTCGTACGCGTCGCCCTCGAGCGGCTCGAGCGCGATCTGCACCTTGGCGAACTGACCGGTACCACCGGTCTGCTTCTTGTGCGTGTAGTCCACGCGCTCGACGACCTTGCGGATCGTCTCGCGGTAGGCCACCTGCGGCTTGCCGACGTTGGCCTCCACGCGGAACTCGCGCTTCATCCGGTCGACGAGCACTTCGAGGTGCAGCTCGCCCATGCCACCGATGATGGTCTGGCCGGTCTCCTCCTCGGTGTGCACCTGGAAGGAGGGGTCCTCGGCGGCGAGGGACTGGATGGCGACACCCAGCTTCTCCTGGTCGCCCTTGGACTTCGGCTCGATCGCGACCTCGATGACCGGGGCCGGGAACGTCATCGACTCCAGGATCACCGCGTTGGACGGGTCGCAGAGCGTCTCGCCGGTGGTGGTGTCCTTCAGACCCATCACCGCGATGATGTCGCCCGCGCCGACCGACGGGATCTCCTCACGCTTGTTCGCGTGCATCCGGTAGATCTTGCCGATGCGCTCCTTCTTGCCCTTCACCGAGTTCAGCACGGAGCTGCCGGCTTCCAGGACACCCGAGTAGACCCGGACGAAGGTGAGCTTGCCGAGGTGCGGGTCACGCATGATCTTGAACGCGAGGCCCGCGAAGGGCTCGTCGTCGCTCGGCTGGCGAACGATGACTTCCTCTTCGTTGTTGACCGCGTGACCCTGGATGCCCTCGATGTCGAGCGGCGACGGCAGGTAGCGCACGACCGCGTCGAGCAGGGGCTGGACGCCCTTGTTCTTGAACGCGGTGCCGCAGAACACGGGGGTGAACGTGGGCTTGCCCTTGTTCTCACCCTTGGTCGAGGCGATGGTCGCGCGACGGATCGCGGCGATCAGCTGCTCCGTGTCGGGCTCCTGGCCCTCCAGGTACAGCTCCATCATCTGGTCGTCGTATTCGGCGATCGTCTCGAGCAGCTTGCCGCGGTATTCGGCGGCCGCCTCGACGTGCGTGGCCGGGATGTCGACGACGTCGTACATCTCGCCCTTGGCCGCCTCGGCGGACCAGACCAGCGCCTTCATGGCGACCAGGTCGACAACGCCCTGGAAGTCCATCTCGGTGCCGATCGGCAGCTGCATGACCAGCGGAACCGCGCCCAGGCGCGCGTCGATCATGTCGACGCAGCGGTGGAACTCGGCGCCGGTGCGGTCGAGCTTGTTCACGAAGCAGATGCGCGGCACGCCGTACCGGTCGGCCTGACGCCAAACGGTCTCGGACTGCGGCTCCACGCCGGCGACACCGTCGAAGACGGTGACGGCGCCGTCGAGCACGCGCAGCGAACGCTCCACCTCGACGGTGAAGTCGACGTGGCCCGGGGTGTCGATGATGTTGATCGTGTGATCGACGTCGTCGAGCGTCCAGTGACAGGTCGTCGCGGCAGACGTGATGGTGATGCCGCGCTCCTGCTCCTGTTCCATCCAGTCCATGGTGGCAGCGCCCTCATGAACCTCACCGATCTTGTAGTTGACCCCGGTGTAGAACAGGATCCGCTCGGTGGTGGTGGTCTTGCCCGCGTCGATGTGGGCCATGATGCCGATGTTTCGGACCTTGGCCAGATCAAGAGCAGTGGTAGCCATCGTGGCTTGTCTTCTCTCGGCTTCTCGTCGTTGCGGGTGGAACTACCAGCGGTAGTGCGCGAAGGCCTTGTTGGACTCGGCCATCTTGTGGGTGTCCTCGCGGCGCTTGACCGCGGCACCCAGACCGTTGCTCGCGTCCAGCAGCTCGTTCATCAAACGCTCGGTCATCGTCTTCTCGCGACGGGCGCGGGAGTAGCCGACGAGCCAGCGGAGAGCGAGGGTCGTGGAGCGGCCCGGACGGACCTCGACCGGCACCTGGTAGGTCGCGCCACCGACACGGCGGCTGCGGACCTCGAGGGTCGGCTTCACGTTCTCGAGCGCGCGCTTGAGCGTGATGACCGGGTCGGTACCGGTCTTCTCGCGGCAGCCTTCGAGCGCGCCATAGACGATCTTCTCGGCGACGGAGCGCTTGCCGCTCATCAGGACCTTGTTCACCAGCGAGGTGACCAGCGGCGAGTTGTAAACCGGGTCGATGATGACCGGTCGCTTGGGGGCAGGGCCCTTACGCGGCATTAGCTCTTCTCCTTCTTCGCGCCGTAGCGGCTGCGCGCCTGCTTGCGGTTCTTGACACCCTGGGTGTCGAGCGAACCGCGGATGATCTTGTAGCGGACACCGGGGAGGTCCTTCACACGACCACCGCGAACGAGCACGATGGAGTGCTCCTGGAGGTTGTGACCCTCGCCGGGAATGTAGGCCGTCACCTCGATGCCACTCGTGAGGCGCACACGCGCGACCTTGCGAAGCGCAGAGTTCGGCTTCTTCGGCGTCGTCGTGTAAACACGGGTGCACACGCCGCGACGCTGCGGGCTCCCCTTGAGCGCCGGAGTCTTGGCCTTGTCGACCTTGTCCTGGCGGCCCTTTCGGACCAGCTGCTGGATCGTGGGCACCGCGTCTCCGTCTTCTTCGTGCCGAGCGGTCTTTTTGAAGCGACTGCAATGTCTGAATCGGCCTGCATCCCGGTCGACGCCGGAACCACCGGCAAGCCCGACCCCCGCGGTCGGGCGTGTCGCCCGGTCTTGGGAGTGTGCTTGCTCAGGAGGCTGCGGGTCGGTCTCCCGCGCCCTCTCACGCACGCATCCCGAGGGGATTGCGGTGAGCGCAGGCACAAGAGCCCGGGGACACCCCAGGCACAAGGAGAGAGACTACCTACCACAGCAGCAGAGGTCAAAGCGAAAAGAAAGACCCCCACCACGACACGGAATCCGGGGCTCTCACGCTGGTGGAGCACCGATTCGCTCGGGCCGATATGTCACTCTCCGGGCCCCACCGTACCCGGCATCGCGGAAAGAGGCGAACGAGCACCCGGGGCCGCTCCCCCGGGCGGGCCGGGCCTCGGGTCAGCGCACGCCGCACCCTCCGACGAGCAGGCCGAGGTAGTCGGAATACCCGTGGTCGTGCCCGGAATCCACGATGAGCGCCACGACCACCAGCGCGAGCACCGCCATGCCGATCCAGCCGAGCACCACACCGGCGATCGCCATGCCGCGGCCCTCCTGGCCGGTGCGGGCGGTCTGGGCCAGGGCTATGTGCCCGAAGATCACCGCGAGCAGGCTGCCGATCCAGTAGATCCAGACGATGCCCAGGATCATCGACGCGATGGCCAGGCCGTTGGTGCCCGGCTGGGGCAGGTAACCGCCGTAGCCGGGTTGTGGGTAGTAGCCGTAGCCGTAGGGCGGTTGGCCGTAGGGGGCGTTCGGGTCGTAGGGCTGCCCGTACGCCGCCTGGCCGTAGCCGTACGGCGCGGCGGGGTCGCCATACGACGGCTGCCCGCCGGGGGCGCCGTAGGGGCCCTCGGAGTCGTCGGCGGGTCGTTCGCCGAAGGGGCCGTACGGGCCGGGCCCGCCGGGGGTGCTCATGGGGTCCTCCCGGGGTACGACGGAGCGTTGGAAGCATCGTCGCACCCCCGGGGCCCTCGTGGAGAGTCCTTCGGGCACCCGGCCTCGAACACGCGACAGGGCCGCCACCCCGAAGGATGGCGGCCCTGTCCGGTACCGGGACGGATCAGCCCTGGTAGCCGCCGAAGTCGTACTCCTCCAGCGGGACGGCCTGGCCGGAGCCGGAACCGAACGCGGAGTAGTCGGCCTCGTCGTACCCGGACATCGAGTACATGGCGGCCTTGGCCTCCTCGGTCGGCTCGACCCGGATGTTGCGGTAGCGGGGCATGCCCGTACCGGCCGGGATGAGCTTGCCCAGGATCACGTTCTCCTTCAGGCCAAGGAGCGGGTCCGACTTGGCGTGGATCGCCGCGTCGGTGAGCACCCGGGTGGTCTCCTGGAAGGAGGCCGCCGACAGCCACGATTCGGTGGCCAGCGACGCCTTGGTGATGCCCATGAGCTGCGGACGGCCCGAGGCCGGGTGCCCGCTCTCCGACATGACCCGACGGTTCTCCGTCTCGAAGCGACCGCGCTCGACCAGCTCGCCCGGAAGCAGCTCGGCGTCGCCCGACTCGATGATCGTCACGCGGCGGAGCATCTGCCGAATGATGATCTCGATGTGCTTGTCGTGGATCGACACACCCTGCGAGCGGTAGACCTGCTGGACCTCCGCCACGAGGTGGATCTGCACCGCGCGCTGACCGAGGATGCGCAGCACGTCGTGCGGGTTGACCGCGCCGACGAGCATCTTCTGGCCGACGTCGACGTGGTCGCCCTCCTCGACCAGCAGGCGCGAGCGCTTGCTGACCGCGTACGCCAGTTCCTCGGAACCGTCGTCCGGCACCACGACGACCTTGCGGGTCTTCTCGGTGTCCTCGATGCGGACCCGACCGGCCGCCTCGCTGATCGGGGCGACACCCTTGGGGGTGCGCGCCTCGAACAGCTCGACGACACGGGGCAGACCCTGGGTGATGTCGTCACCGGCCACACCACCGGTGTGGAAGGTACGCATCGTCAGCTGGGTGCCGGGCTCACCGATCGACTGGGCGGCGATGATGCCGACCGCCTCGCCGATGTCCACCAGCTTGCCGGTGGCCAGCGAACGGCCGTAGCACATCGCGCAGGTGCCGACCTTGGACTCGCAGGTCAGCACCGACCGCGTCTTCACCGACTCGACGCCTTCGGCGACGAGGTGGTTGATGATCACGTCGCCGAGGTCGGCGTTGGCCGGGGCCAGCACCTTGCCGTCGACGACGACGTCCTCGGCCAGGTTGCGGGCGTAGACGCTGGTCTCGACGTCGTCGTCCTTGCGGAGCACGCCGTCGGCACCACGCGTGGCGATCGACAACACCAGACCGCGGTCGGTGCCGCAGTCCTCCTCGCGCACGATGACGTCCTGCGAGACGTCCACCAGACGACGGGTCAGGTAACCCGAGTCGGCGGTACGCAGCGCGGTGTCGGCCAGACCCTTACGGGCACCGTGCGTCGAGATGAAGTACTCGAGCACGGACAGGCCCTCGCGGAAGGACGCCTTGATGGGACGGGGGATCGTCTCGTTCTTGGCGTTCGACACCAGACCGCGCATACCCGCGATCTGCCGCATCTGCATCATGTTTCCGCGAGCACCCGAGTCGACCATCATGAAGATGGGGTTCGTCTTGGGGAAGTTCAGGTTCATCGCCTCGGCGACCTCGTTGGTCGCCTTGGTCCAGATCTGAATCTGCTCCTGCTGACGCTCGTCCTTGGTGATCAGGCCGCGCTCGTACTGCTTCTGGACCTTCTCGGCCTGGGCCTCGAAGCGCTCCAGGATCTCCTTCTTCGCCGGCGGGACGACGACGTCGGAGATCGAGACGGTGACACCGGAACGGGTGGCCCAGTGGAAGCCGGCCTCCTTCAGGTTGTCGAGCGTCGCCGCCACGACCACCTTCGGGTACCGCTCCGCCAGGTCGTTCACGATGACCGACAGCGTCTTCTTGCCGATCTCCTCGTCGACGAACGGGTAGTCCGCCGGCAGGAGCTCGTTGAACAACGCGCGACCGAGCGAGGTGCGCACGCGCAGCGGCGAACCGGGCTCCCAGCCCTCGGGCGCGACCCAGCCGCGCGACGGGACGGTGCCCGCCGGCAGCCGCAGCTCGATCTTCGCCTGCAGGTCGAGCTCACGGGCGTCGAACGCCATGATCGCCTCGGCCGTGGACGCGAAGACGCGCCCGTCACCCTTGGTGTTCTCCCGCTCGGAGGTCAGGAAGAACAGCCCGAGCACCATGTCCTGGGTCGGCATGGTGACGGGGCGACCGTCGGCCGGCTTCAGGATGTTGTTGCTGGACAACATCAGGATGCGGGCCTCGGCCTGCGCCTCCGCGGACAGCGGCAGGTGCACGGCCATCTGGTCACCGTCGAAGTCCGCGTTGAACGCGGTGCACACGAGCGGGTGAATCTGGATGGCCTTGCCCTCGACGAGCTGCGGCTCGAACGCCTGGATGCCCAGACGGTGCAGCGTCGGCGCGCGGTTGAGCAGCACCGGGTGCTCGGCGATGACCTCTTCGAGCACGTCCCACACCACCGGGCGGGCACGCTCGACCATGCGCTTGGCCGACTTGATGTTCTGCGCGTGGTTGAGGTCCACCAGGCGCTTCATCACGAACGGCTTGAACAGCTCGAGCGCCATGGCCTTCGGCAGACCGCACTGGTGCAGCTTGAGCTGCGGGCCGACGACGATGACCGAACGCGCGGAGTAGTCCACGCGCTTGCCGAGCAGGTTCTGCCGGAAACGACCCTGCTTGCCCTTGAGCATGTCGGACAGGGACTTCAGCGGCCGGTTGCCCGGACCCGTCACCGGACGACCGCGGCGGCCGTTGTCGAACAGCGCGTCGACGGCCTCCTGGAGCATGCGCTTCTCGTTGTTCACGATGATCTCGGGGGCACCGAGGTCGAGCAGGCGCTTCAGGCGGTTGTTGCGGTTGATCACGCGGCGGTACAGGTCGTTCAGGTCGGAGGTCGCGAAGCGGCCACCGTCCAGCTGCACCATCGGACGCAGGTCCGGCGGGATCACCGGGACGCAGTCCAGGACCATGCCGTTGGGGCTGTTCCGGGTCTGCTGGAACGCGGAGACGACCTTGAGGCGCTTGAGCGCGCGGGTCTTCTTCTGGCCCTTGCCGGTGCGGATGATCTCGCGCAGCTTCTCGGCCTCGGCGTCGAGGTCGAACGACTCCAGCCGACGCTGGAGCGCCTGCGCGCCCATGCCGCCCATGAAGTAGGTGCCGAAGCGGTCCCGCATCTCGCGGAACAGGATCTCGTCGCCTTCGAGGTCCTGGACCTTGAGGTTCTTGAACCGGGTCCACACGTCGTCGAGCCGGTCCAGCTCGCGCTGGTTGCGGTCGCGCAGCTGCTTCATCTCGCGCTCGGCGCCTTCGCGCACCTTGCGGCGCACGTCGGACTTGGCGCCCTCGGCCTCCAGCTCGGCGAGGTCGGCTTCGAGCTTCTTCTGCCGCTCCTCGACGCTGGCGTCACGGCGCTGCTCGATCTGCTGACGCTCGACCGAGATCTTGGCGTCGAGGGACGGCAGGTCGCGCTGGCGACGCTCGTCGTCGACGTACGTGATCATGTACGCCGCGAAGTAGATGACCTTTTCCAGGTCCTTCGGGGCGAGGTCGAGCAGGTAGCCGAGGCGGCTGGGCACACCCTTGAAGTACCAGATGTGCGTGACCGGCGCGGCGAGCTCGATGTGGCCCATGCGCTCACGACGCACCTTGGCGCGAGTGACCTCGACGCCGCAGCGCTCACAGATGATGCCCTTGAAGCGGACACGCTTGTACTTGCCGCAGTAGCACTCCCAGTCCCGGGTCGGACCGAAGATCTTCTCGCAGAAGAGCCCGTCCTTTTCCGGCTTCAGGGTGCGGTAGTTGATGGTCTCGGGCTTCTTGACCTCGCCGTGCGACCACTGGCGGATGTCGTCTGCGGTAGCGAGGCCGATACGCAGCTCGTCGAAGAAGTTGACGTCGAGCACTGTTTCGTCAATCCCTCTTTCGGGGTTTGGTCCCGGCGGTCACGGCGGGGGCTGTGCCGTGTCCACCAGTGTGTGTCTTCATCAGGACTGGGGTCGAAATCCCGGGTCCGGCCTCGCGGCCGGACCCGGGAGGGAGCCTCAGACCTCTTCGACGCTGCTCGGCTCGCGCCGCGACAGGTCGATTCCAAGCTCCTCCGCAGCGCGGAAGACGTCCTCGTCGGTGTCGCGCATCTCGATCGACATACCGTCGCTGGAGAGGACCTCCACGTTGAGGCAGAGCGACTGCATCTCCTTGATGAGCACCTTGAAGGACTCGGGGATGCCCGGCTCCGGGATGTTCTCGCCCTTGACGATCGCCTCGTACACCTTCACGCGGCCGAGGACGTCGTCGGACTTGATGGTCAGCAGTTCCTGGAGGGCGTAGGCGGCACCGTATGCCTCGAGCGCCCACACCTCCATCTCACCGAAGCGCTGGCCACCGAACTGGGCCTTACCACCCAGCGGCTGCTGGGTGATCATCGAGTAGGGACCGGTCGACCGGGCGTGCAGCTTGTCGTCGACCAGGTGGTGCAGCTTGAGGATGTACATGTAACCGACCGAGACCGGGTGCGGGAACGGCTCGCCGGAGCGGCCGTCGTACATCTTCGCCTTGCCGGTGCCGTCGATCAGCCGGACACCGTCACGGGTCTTGTTGGTCGAGTCGAGGAGACCGGTGATCTCCTCCTCGCGCGCGCCGTCGAAGACCGGGGTGGCGACGTTGGTGCCGGGGGCACCCTGGTCGGCCGCGATCGCCCGGAGGCGACCCTTCCAGTCCTCGTCGTCGCCCTCGACGCTCCAGCCGGTCTTGGCGATCCAGCCGAGGTGCGTCTCCAGGACCTGTCCCGGGTTCATCCGGGACGGGACACCGAGCGGGTTGAGGATGATGTCGACCGGGGTGCCGTCCTCCAGGAACGGCATGTCCTCGACCGGCAGGATCTTCGAGATGACGCCCTTGTTGCCGTGCCGGCCGGCGAGCTTGTCACCGTCGGTGATCTTGCGCTTCTGCGCGACGTAGACGCGGACCAGCTGGTTCACGCCCGGCGGCAGCTCGTCGCCGGCCTCGCGGTCGAACACGCGCACACCGATGACCTTGCCGGACTCGCCGTGCGGGACCTTGAGCGAGGTGTCGCGCACCTCGCGCGCCTTCTCGCCGAAGATCGCGCGGAGCAGGCGCTCCTCCGGGGTCAGCTCGGTCTCGCCCTTGGGCGTGACCTTGCCGACCAGGATGTCGCCCGGGACGACGTCGGCGCCGATCCGGATGATGCCGCGCTCGTCCAGGTCGGCGAGGACCTCTTCGGAGACGTTCGGGATGTCCCGGGTGATCTCCTCCGGGCCGAGCTTGGTGTCACGGGCGTCGACCTCGTGCTCCTCGATGTGGATCGAGGAGAGGACGTCGTCCTGCACCAGACGCTGCGACAGGATGATCGCGTCTTCGTAGTTGTGGCCCTCCCACGGCATGAACGCCACGAGGAGGTTCTTGCCGAGGGCCATCTCGCCCTCTTCGGTGCACGGACCGTCGGCCAGCACCTGGCCGGCCTCGACCCGCGCGCCCTCGTCGACGACGACCTTCTGGTTGAAGGACGTGCCCTGGTTGGAGCGCATGAACTTCTGCACGCGGTACGTGGTGTACGTCGCGTCGTCGTTCATCACGGTGATGTAGTCGGCCGAGACGTCCTGCACCACGCCGGGCTTCTCGGCGGTGATCACGTCGGCGGCGTCGACCGCGGCGCGGTACTCCATGCCGGTGCCCACCAGCGGCGACTCCGCCTTCAGCAGCGGCACCGCCTGGCGCATCATGTTCGAGCCCATCAGCGCGCGGTTCGCGTCGTCGTGCTCGAGGAACGGGATCATCGCGGTCGCGACCGACACCATCTGGCGCGGCGAGACGTCCATGTAGTCGACTTCGTCGCCGGGGATGTAGTCGATCTCGCCGCCGCGGCGACGCACGAGCACACGGGCCTCGGCGAACGAGTCGTCCTCGTTCAGCGGGGCGTTGGCCTGCGCGATGACGAAGCGGTCCTCTTCGTCGGCCGTCAGGTAGTCGATGCCGTCGGTGACCCGGCCCTCGACGACCTTGCGGTACGGCGTCTCGACGAAGCCGAATGCGTTGACCCGGCCGTAGGAGGCGAGCGAGCCGATCAGGCCGATGTTCGGGCCTTCGGGGGTCTCGATCGGGCACATGCGGCCGTAGTGCGAGGGGTGCACGTCGCGGACCTCGAAGCCGGCCCGCTCACGCGAGAGGCCACCGGGGCCGAGCGCGGACAGACGACGCTTGTGGGTCAGGCCCGACAGCGGGTTCGTCTGGTCCATGAACTGCGACAGCTGGCTGGTGCCGAAGAACTCCTTGATGGAGGCGACGACCGGCCGGATGTTGATCAGCGTCTGCGGCGTGATCGCCTCGACGTCCTGGGTGGTCATGCGCTCGCGGACGACGCGCTCCATCCGGGCCAGGCCGGTACGGACCTGGTTCTGGATGAGCTCGCCGACGTTGCGCAGGCGACGGTTGCCGAAGTGGTCGATGTCGTCGACCTCGACCACGATCTCCTGGCCCGACGCGCCTTCCATGGCCTCTTCGCCGGCGTGCAGCTTGACCAGGTACTTGATGGTCGCGATGACGTCTTCGACGGTCATGACGCCGGCGTCCAGCGCCTGCTCGACCCCGAGCTTCTTGTTCACCTTGTAGCGGCCGACCTTGGCGAGGTCGTAGCGCTTCGGGTTGAAGTAGAGGTTCTCGAGCAGGGTCTGCGCGGCCTCGCGGGTCGGCGGCTCCCCCGGACGCAGCTTGCGGTAGATGTCGAGCAGCGCGTCGTCCTGGCCCTGGGTGTGGTCCTTCTCCAGGGTCTGGCGCATCGACTCGTACTGGCCGAACTCCTCCAGGATCTGGGAGTCGGTCCAGCCGAGCGCCTTGAGCAGCACGGTGACGCTCTGCTTGCGCTTGCGGTCGATGCGGACACCGACGGTGTCGCGCTTGTCGATCTCCAGCTCCAACCAGGCACCACGCGAGGGGATGACCTTCGCGCTGAAGATGTCCTTGTCGGACGTCTTGTCGACCTGGCTGTCGAAGTAGACACCCGGCGAGCGGACCAGCTGGGACACCACGACACGCTCGGTGCCGTTGATGATGAAGGTGCCCTTGTTGGTCATGAGCGGGAAGTCGCCCATGAAGACCGTCTGGCTCTTGATCTCGCCGGTCTCGTTGTTGGTGAACTCGGCCGTGACGAACAGCGGCGCCGAGTAGGTGAAGTCGCGCTCCTTGCACTCCTCGATGGAGTTCTTCGGAGGCTCGAACCGGTGGTCCCGGAACGTCAGGGACATCGAACCGGAGAAGTCCTCGATCGGCGAGATCTCTTCGAAGATCTCTTCGAGTCCGGACTTGGTGGGCACATCCTGTCCGCCCGCGAGGGCGGCCTCGACCCGTGCCTTCCACGCACTGTTGCCGAGCAGCCAGTCGAAGCTCTCGGTCTGCAACGCGAGAAGGTTCGGAACCTCCAGGGGTTCCCTGATCTTGGCGAAGGAGATGCGGAGCGGGGCAGTGGCGGCGCCGGGGTTGGTAGCGGAGGCGGTGCGCGAGGCGGCCAAGAGGGGTCCTTCCGAGGGCTCGGACTCACTATGCGCATACTGGACGGCCCGGGTTCATACACCGGGGTAAGTCAATAGGCAGCGCAAAGGGTCAGTGTAGCCACAAGGCACACCGCTGTCCAGCCCCTATGAAGGGCCGGTCCACCACCCGGATTCGCGAACCATCCGGCAACCGTGCTTCAGGGGTGCGTCCGAAGAATTGCGCGCCCCGATCCGTTCGTCAAGGGGTTGCTTTCCCCCTGACAGCCGACGGAACCCTTCCGAGCGCCGAGAAAACCGGACCTCCGTCCCGAACTCGCGGCCTGCGGCGAGAGTCTCGTCACAGTGGCCGACCGAGTCGTCGAGAAGCCTCGGTAGGCCGGAAAAACACGGTAGACCGCCGGTCCGACAACGCCCGGACGGCGCGCTTCGAACCGGCCGCGCGCGCCGTGGCGCACGCCCTCGGCGAGGACACGACGACGCTGGTGCGCGGGGGTTCGGCAGCTGCTCAGGGTGTTGGGAGTATCACCCTTTCGGGCGAGGCCGATCGGGGCGGATCGGGCGCCGCGCGACCCCTTCCGATGACCCGTCGACGTCGGCGGACCGGGTGCGGGCGAGCCCGAAACCGGCCCCGAAAAGCCCGAAGGCGACCGCCCTGACGGACGATCGCCTTCGGTGATGCCGCCCGGGTGGGCGGCGTCGAATTACTTGACCTCGACCGAGGCGCCGGCGCCTTCGAGGGCGGCCTTCGCCTTCTCGGCGGCCTCCTTCGAGACCTTCTCCAGGAGCGCCTTGGGGGCGGAGTCCACGAGGTCCTTGGCCTCCTTCAGGCCGAGGCTCGTGAGCGCGCGCACCTCCTTGATGACCTGGATCTTCTTGTCGCCGGCACCCGTGAGGATGACGTCGAACTCGTCCTGCTCCTCGACGGCCTCGGCAGCGGCGCCGCCGCCGGCGGGGCCGGCGATGACGGCGGCCGGGGCGGCGGCCTTGACGTCGAAGGTGTCCTCGAACAGCTTCACGAAGTCCGCGAGCTGGATGAGGGGCATGGCCTTGAACTCTTCGATGAGCTCTTCGTGCGTGAGCGCCATGGTCGGCGTTCCTTCCTGATCAATTCGGCGGGTGCCGGGTGGTGTGGATGGGCGGGGGCGCTGCCCCCGGCGACGTCGGTCGCGACTGCCGAGCTACTCGGCGGTCTCGGCCTCCGCGGCGGGAGCCGGCTCGCCGGCACCGCCCTGCTCGACCTTGGCCCGGAGCGCGTCCGCGGTGCGGGCGAACTGCGAGAGCGGAGCCTGGAAGGTCGCCGCGGCCTTGGCCATGGAACCCTTCATGGCACCCGCCAGCTTGGCGAGCAGCACCTCGCGGGACTCGAGGTCCGCGAGCTTCTTGATCTCGTCGGCGCTGAGCGCCTTGCCCTCAAGGACGCCGCCCTTGATGACGAGAAGGGGGTTCGCCTTGGCGAAGTCACGCAGGCTCTTCGCGGCCTCCACGGGGTCACCCGTGACGAACGCGATCGCGGACGGGCCCTCGAGGAGGTCGTCCAGCTGATCGATGCCCGCCTCGTTGGCGGCGATCTTGGTCAGCGTGTTCTTCACCACGGCGTACTGCGCGTTCTCACCGAGCGAACGACGCAGCTCCTTGAGCTGCGCGACGGTGAGCCCGCGGTACTCGGTCAGCACTGCGGCGTTCGAGTCACGGAACTGGTCCGTGAGCTCGGCGACCGCGGCCGCCTTGTCGGGCCTCGCCATAGGGCTGGCCTCCTTCCGCGATGCGATTGCCGGTCGACCGTGGCGGTCGACCTGTGCCGGATGAATTCGCCGGTCCGCGGGGCGGAAGGGGTCCACACACGAAAAACGCCCCGGCGCAGGCGCACGGGGCGTACATCCTCGATCCACACGGCATCCGTATGTATCGGGGGTAACGTCTCACGTTCACACCTGCGCAGGCCGTCCGCGATGCGGAACCTTCGTTTGTCGACCCGCCTTGCGGCACGACGACAACGACCGACGGTCTTTGGCTTGAGGCAAAGGTACGCGACGGCACTCGTTCGGAGCAAATCGCTTCCGTCGGGCGGGCGGGGCGGGCTTCGCCGGCGCCCGGCGGCGCTTGGCAGAGCTTGGCGGCGCCGGGGCCGGACGTGCCGAGGCCCGGCACACCGTGTGGGGTGCCGGGCCTCGTTCGCGTGCGGGGCGGATCAGACCGCCTCTTCCTCCACCAGGAGGTTGCGGGTGCGGTTGGGGTCGACCTGGATGCCGGGGCCCATCGTGGTCGAGACGCCGACCTTCTTGATGTAGCGACCCTTGGCGGCCGACGGCTTCGCGCGGAGCACCTCTTCGAGGGCGGCGGCGTAGTTCTCGACGAGCTGGGCGTCGTCGAACGTCGTCTTGCCGATGATGAAGTGCAGGTTCGAGTGCTTGTCGACGCGGAACTCGATCTTGCCGCCCTTGATCTCGTTCACGGCCTTCGCCACGTCGGGCGTGACCGTGCCGGTCTTCGGGTTGGGCATCAGACCACGCGGGCCGAGCACGCGGCCCAGGCGGCCGACCTTGCCCATGAGGTCCGGGGTGGCGACGACGGCGTCGAAGTCGAGCCGACCCTTGGCGACCTCGTCGATGAGTTCGTCGGAGCCGACGATGTCGGCGCCGGCGGCCTTGGCAGCCTCGGCACGGTCACCGGTCGCGAAGACCAGGACCCGGGCGGTCTTGCCGGTGCCGTGCGGGAGGATGACCGTGCTGCGGACCATCTGGTCGGCCTTGCGCGGGTCGACGCCCAGGCGCATGGCCACCTCGACGGTGCCGGCGAACTTGGTGGGCGAGGTCTCCTTGGCCAGGCGAACGGCCTCGAGCGGCGAGTAGAGACGCTCGTGGTCGACCTTGGTGTCGGCCTCGCGGTAGGACTTGCTGCGCTTCACTGAAAGCTCCTGGAATTCTGAAAGGAGTTGTGGTGGGAGCGGGTCGCGCGGACCCTTCCACTCCGCGAGTCGGTGGGCGTACGCACACCTTCTCGCGCTGTTTCGGTACTGCCGGAGTGCTGCGGGGGCTGGATCAGCCCTCGACCGTGATGCCCATCGAACGCGCGGTGCCGGAGATGATCTTCTCGGCGGCGTCGAGGTCGTTGGCGTTCAGGTCGGCCATCTTGGTCTGCGCGATGCCGCGGACCTGCTCGCGAGAGATCTTCGCGACCTTGGTCTTGTGCGGCTCGCCCGAGCCCTTCTCGACACCGGCGGCCTTGAGGATCAGGCGCGCGGCCGGCGGCGTCTTCGTCACGAAGGTGAAGGAGCGGTCTTCGTAGACCGAGATCTCCACCGGGACGATGTCGCCACGCTGCGACTCGGTCGCCGCGTTGTAGGCCTTGCAGAACTCCATGATGTTGACGCCGTGCTGACCCAGCGCGGGGCCGACCGGCGGGGCCGGCGTGGCTGCGCCGGCCTTGATCTGCAGCTTGATGATCGCTGACAGCTTCTTCTTCTTGGGAGGCATTTTTTCCGGGTCCTTCGACGAGATGTACGTCCCGATCACCACGCGGAGCGCGGACGTGTTCGGGCCCGCCACGCGGTGCGGCGCCCACTCAACGATAACCACCGTTGTGAGGGCGCCTTGTCCACCACCCGGATGCGGCCCCGGCGAACCGGGGCCCCACCAGGGGGAAGTATCAGTTCTTCTGGATCTGGTTGAACGAGAGCTCGACCGGCGTCTCGCGCCCGAAGATCTCCACCAGGCCCTTGACCTTCTGCGAGTCGGCGTTGATCTCGTTGATCGTCGCCTGGAGCGTCGCGAAGGGGCCGTCGATAACGGTGACCGAGTCGCCGACCTCGAAGTCGAGCACCTTGACCTCGGTGGTGCTCTTGGCGCCGCTGCCGCCGCCGGTCGCCTTCTCCTCCTCGGGGGCGAGGATCTTGACGACCTCGTCGAGGGTGAGCGGGAAGGGCTCGTGCGCGTTGCCGACGAAGCCGGTGACACCGGGGGTGTTGCGCACGGCGCCCCACGACTCGTTGGTCAGGTCCATCCGGACCAGCACGTAGCCGGGGAACTTGTTGCGCTTGACGGTCTTGCGCTGACCGTTCTTGATCTCGACGACCTCTTCCTGCGGCACCTCGACCTGGAAGATGTAGTCCTCCATGTTGAGCGAGGTGGTGCGGGACTCGAGGTTGGCCTTCACCCGGTTCTCGTAGCCGGCGTACGAGTGGATGACGTACCACTCGCCCGGGGCGCGACGGAGGACTTCCTTGAAGTCCTCGACGGGGTCGCCCTCGGGGACGTCCTCGGCTGCCTCGGCGTCGTCGTCGGACTCGGACGCGTCGGCGAACTCGTCGTCGTCCTCGTCTTCGTCGTCGGCGAACTCGGCTTCCGCGCCCTCGGCGTCTTCCTCGCCGGCCTCGGCGTCTTCCACGTCGTCATCGGTGGAGACGGCCGGGGCCTCGGCCGCGTCCTCGAGGGCGATGTCCTCGAGAGCCGCGGCCTCCGCCTGCTCCGACAGGGTCCCCGTCTCATCGGCGGAGTTGTCGGCGGACAGGTTCGGGTCAGACACGTTGGGTGCTTCTTCCTGGCTGGGGGTCGAACGGTCGTTGCAGGCGCGCTGCGAGGGACGGGGCTCAGCCGAAGACGGCGAGCGCGGCCTTCGCGAAGGCGAGGTCGAGTCCGTAGACGATTCCGATGATCATCAGGCAGAACACGATGACCACGGTCGTGTACGTGCTCAGCTCGTTGCGGGTCGGCCAGACGACCTTGCGCAGCTCGGCAATGATCTGCCGGTAGAAGAGAGCCGCCCGCGCGAACAGGTTTTTCTTCTTCTGCTCCGGCTTGCCCGAGGAGCCCTTCGGGCGATTCGCCCGGCGACCGCCGGGGGGCACGTCGTCGGAGCCGTGGCCATCAGAGCTGCTGTGCTCAGGCGTAGCCGTGGAGCCGTGGGCCTCCGTCAACTCGTCCTCACCTGATCCGGTCCGACCGTGGATCACCGACGGGGTTGTCGGCGCCGACAGTTTGCGCTGACTGCGTGCACGTCACGGTCGATCCGAGGATCGACCGCTCTCGCACATCGCAGGGCACGAGGGACTTGAACCCCCAACCCCCGGTTTTGGAGACCGGTGCTCTGCCAATTGAGCTAGTGCCCTTCGTTTGGTCATCAACCTAGCGGAGTCACCGGCCCGAGAACACAGGATTTCGGGCGCGGCAGCACGCAGGTTGGGACCGCCAAGCGTCGAGTGTACGGGGTCGGGTGCGTCAGGTCGAACCCGTGCCGTGACGGTACCGAAGTTCGGGTGTGCTCGCGGCGCGGAATCGGCGTGCTCTCGGCGGGGGCGAATGCGACGATGGCCGGCATGACGGCTTCCACCCCCAGCTCCCCGTCCGCCGCGTCCGGGTCCGGGTCCGCCGCCGGGCGACGGGTCTCGGTCCGCGTCGGTGCCATCGCCGAGTCGGCGACGCTCGCGGTCGACGCCAAGGCCAAGGCGCTCAAGGCCGCCGGGCGTCCCGTGGTCGGCTTCGGCGCCGGCGAGCCGGACTTCCCGACGCCGGACTACATCGTGGACGCCGCGGTCGCGGCCTGTCGCGAACCGCGCTTCCACCGCTACACCCCGGCCGGCGGGCTGCCGGAGTTGAAGGCCGCGATCGTGGCCAAGACGCTGCGCGACTCGGGTCCGGCCGTGGATCCGGCACAGGTCCTGGTGACCAACGGCGGCAAGCAGGCCATCTACGAAGCCTTCGCGGCGCTGCTCGACCCGGGCGACGAGGTGTTGGTGCCGGCGCCGTACTGGACCACCTACCCCGAGTCGATCAAGCTCGCGGGCGGCGTCCCGGTGGCCGTGGTCGCCGACGAGACCACCGGCTACCTGGTGTCGGTCGAGCAGTTGGAGGCGGCCCGGACCGAGCGCACCAAGGTGCTGGTGTTCGTCTCGCCGTCGAACCCGACCGGCGCGGTGTACTCGCGGGCGCAGACCGAGGTGATCGGGCGCTGGGCGGTCGAGCACGGGTTGTGGGTGCTGACCGACGAGATCTATGAACACCTGGTCTACGACGACGCCGAGTTCGTCTCGATGCCGGTGGTGGTGCCGGAGCTGGCGGACCGCTGCGTGATCGTCAACGGGGTGGCCAAGACCTACGCGATGACGGGCTGGCGGGTCGGGTGGATCATCGGCCCCCGGGACGTGGTGTCGGCCGCCGCGAACCTGCAGTCGCACGCCACCTCCAACGTCTGCAACATCGCCCAGGCCGCCGCGCTGGCCGCGCTGAGCGGGGATCTGTCGGCGGTGGACACGATGCGGACGGCGTTCGACCGGCGCCGGCGCACCATCGTGCGGATGCTGAACGAGATCCCGGGCGTCGAGTGCCCCGAGCCCAAGGGCGCCTTCTACGCCTATCCGTCGGTGAAGGGGGTGCTCGGCCGGGAGATCCGGGGCGCGCGCCCCGCGACGTCGGCCGCGTTGGCGGGGCTGATCCTGGACGAGGTCGAGGTGGCGGTGGTACCGGGCGAGGCCTTCGGAACTCCGGGCTACCTGCGCCTGTCGTACGCGCTCGGCGACGAGGACCTGGTCGAGGGCGTACGCCGGATCGCGGAATTGCTGGCCGAGGCGAAGTAGCCGCACGTCGTCGTTCGTGTCGTCGTTCACGTCGGCGCCGCCGAAGTTTCCGCTCTCCTTCAGAGGGATCATCGGCGGTACCCCTCACGCGTGCGGGGCCGGTGGTCCATGATCTGTGGATGGATCGTCCCGCACGCGATGTCCGCACCCTCCCGAAGGCTCATCTCCACCTGCACTTCACGGGATCCATGCGGTCGGAAACCCTGTTGGAACTGGCGGACCTGCACGGTGTGCGGCTGCCCGACTCGCTGACCTCGGGCCGGCCGCCACGATTGCGGGCGACCGACGAACGCGGCTGGTTCCGCTTCCAGCGGCTGTACGACATCGCGCGCTCGTGCGTGCGCTCCGAGGACGACATGCATCGGCTGGTCCGCGAGGCGGCCGAGGACGATCGGGCCGAGGGGTCCGGGTGGCTGGAGATCCAGGTCGATCCGACCTCGTACGCGCCGCGGCTGGGTGGGCTGACCCCGGCGGTGGAGATCGTGCTGGACGCGGTGGAGGCGGCGCGGAAGGCTACCGGGATCGGGATCGCCGTGGTGATCGCGGCGAATCGGACCAAGCACCAGTTGGAGGCGCGTACGCTCGCGCGGCTCGCGGCGCAGTACACCGATCGTGGCGTGGTCGGGTTCGGGCTGTCCAACGACGAGCGGCGCGGGCGGGCGCCGGCGTTCGAGCGGGCCTTCGAAATCGCCCGGCACGCGGGGCTGTTCGCGAATCCGCACGGTGGCGAGTTGGACGGGCCGCGCAGCATCCGGGACTGCGTGGACGTGTTGGGGGCGCGGCGGCTCGGGCACGGGATCCGGGTGGTGGAGGATCCCGAGTTGATGGCGGTGTTGGCTCGGCGGCGGATCGTATGCGAGGTGTGTCCGGCCTCCAATGTCGCGCTCGGCGTCTACGACAAGGCGGCGGATGTGCCGTTGCGGACGTTGTTCGAGGCGGGAGTGCCGATTGCGCTGGGCGCGGACGACCCGCTGCTGTTCGGATCGCGGTTGGCCGCGCAGTATGAGCTGGCCCGGGACGAACACGAGTTCACCGACGCGGAGTTGGCGGAGTTGGCGCGGCAGTCGATCCTGGGCTCGGTGGCGCCGGCGGAGGTGCAGCGGGCGTTGCTGGACGGGGTGGAGGGGTGGCTGGCGGGGTCCGGTGCGGTGGTGGGGGCGGGGGTTGTGCCCACCCGCCCACCCGTTGCGTGAGGTGAAAGGCTGCGGGATTCGGGCAGGCGGCGAGCGAATCGGGCCCCGCGGCCGAGAGCATCGGGGTCGGGTCGAGCGCCGACGGCCGGGTGTGGGGTGTGGGTGGGCTGTGGGGTTTGGTGGGCGCGCCGGGGGTGGGGGCTCGTGGGGGTGGGTTAGAGCTTGGCGTTGATCAGGACCGGTTCGTTCGTGAGGGTGATGCCGAAGGTTGTTGCCACGCCGTCGCGGACCTCTCGGGCCAGGGTGAGGAGGTCTTCCGTGGTGGCTTTGCCGCGGTTGGTCAGGGCCAAAGTGTGTTTGGTGGAGATCCGGGCTCTGCCCTCGCCGTAGCCCTTGGTGAAGCCTGCCCGTTCGATCAGCCAGGCCGCGGAGGTCTTCACGTGGTCGGCGCCGGACGGGTAGCGGGGCGGGGTGACGTCGGGGCCCAGGTGTCGGGCGACGCGCGCGGTGAGGTCGGCGAAGGCGTCGTGGGTCAGGATCGGGTTGGTGAAGAAGGAGCCCGCGCTCCAGGTGTCGTGGTCGGCGGCGTCCAGGACCATGCCCTTGCCGCGGCGCACTTCGAGTACGGCGGCGCGGGCGGCGGCCGGCGCGACCCGCTCCCCCGGCTCGACGCCGAGCACGCGGGCCAGTTCGGCGTAGCGGATCGGGGCCGAGCGGCCGTCGTCGTCGTGCAGCCGGAAGTGCACCCGCAGCACCACGAAGCGGTCGTCGCCCTTGAACACGCTGTGCCGGTAGGTGAAGCGGCAGTCGGCGGCGGTGAGGGTGCGCGGGCGGCGTTCGGTGCGGTCGTAGACCTCGACGGAGGTGATCGTCTCGGCGACCTCCTGGCCGTACGCCCCGACGTTTTGCACCGGGGTGGCGCCCGCGCTGCCGGGGATGCCCGCGAGGCATTCGATGCCGGACAGGCCCGCGTCGACCGCGGCGGTGACCACGTCGTCCCACGGCACGCCGGCGTCCACGCTCAGCTCGGTGCCGTCGATGCGCAGGCCCGTGGTGGCGATCCGCAGCACGTCGCCGGCGAAGCCGTCGTCGCCGACGACCAGGTTGCTGCCGCCGCCGAGCACGAGCAGCGGGATGCCCTGCTCGTCGGTGGCGCGGACGATCGCCAGGACCGCATCGGTGGTCGTGGCCGTGTGGAGCCGACGGGCCGGTCCGCCGAGGCGGAGGGTGGTCAGGGCGGCGAGGGGCGCGTCGATTTCAGGCTGCACCGTTGGATTCTCGCATCACCCGCCCGGCACCGGGCTCGGGCCGGCCGCGCGGGGGGTCCGGGCACACCCGGCGCCTCGGGCCGAGGCCGGCCGCATCACGGCTGCCGGCACGCTCGGAGTCCGGGGCCGGGGCGGAGCGGGCCGCGGCTCCGGGCGCGCCCCGGCGCCTGGGCTCAGGCCAGTTGCACGATGGCTCTGGGTACGCCCAGGACCTTGGCGCCGGCGGCGGTGACCACGAGGTCCACGCGGGCCCGGCGGTCGTCCAGGAGCACCGCGACCTTGCCGGTGACCTCGATGGTCGCGCCCTCGACGGTGTCCGGGACCACGACCGGCTTGGTGAAGCGCACGCCGAATTCGACCAGCGCGCCCGGGTCGCCGAGCCAGTCGGTGACCACGCGGGCGGCCTCGGCCATGGTGAACATCCCGTGCGCGATCACGTCGGGCAGGCCGACGTCGGTCGCGAATCGGCCGTTCCAGTGGATCGGGTTGAAGTCGCCCGACGCGCCCGCGTAGCGGACCAGGGTCTCCCGGGTGACCGGGAAGCTGCGCGTGGGCAGTTGGGTGCCGACCGCGACGTCGTCGAAGGAGATCTTGGCGGTCATGGTCAGCCCTCCGATTCGTCGGCGGCGCGGGCCACCAGGCTCGACAGCGCGGTGACGATGTGCTCGCCCTCCACGGTCCTGACTTCGGCGCGGGTGGTGAGGACGTCGTTGCCCGCGAGGGACTTGATGTCGTCCACGGTGGTCACCACGGTCAGTCGGTCACCGGCGCGCACCGGTCGGGTGTACGTGAACTTCTGGTCGCGGTGCACCACACGCGAGTAGTCCAGGCCCAGTTCGGGGTCGTACACGACCTGGTCCGCGGCGCGCATCGTGACCACGATCGCGAAGGTCGGCGGCGCGATCACGTCGGGGTGGCCGAGCGCCTTGGCCGCCTCGGGGTCGTTGTACGCGGGATCGGGGTCACCGATCGCGGCGGCGAACTCGCGGATCTTCTCCCGACCCACCTCGTACGGCTCGGTGGGCGGGTAGGTCCGCCCGATGAACTTCGCGTCCAGCGGCATAAAAGCGGTTCTCCCTGGTGGAGGCGGCGGTGGCCGGCGAGCCGGCGGGGCAACGCTGCGGAGAATACGACAACGAGGCCACCCCCCTCGTGGGGAGTGGCCTCGTCGGTGTCGGAGTGCGAAACGCCTAGCGGGTTTCGCGGTGCGCGGTGTGCGCGTTGCAGCGGGGGCAGTGCTTCTTCATCTCAAGACGGTCCGGGTCGTTGCGCCGGTTCTTCTTGGTGATGTAGTTCCGCTCCTTGCACTCCACGCAGGCCAGCGTGATCTTCGGGCGGACGTCGGTGGCAGCCACTGGAGTGCCTTCCTTGCGGTCAGGGGTGAATACAGCAAAAGCAGCCGATGCGGAGTCTCCCCCGAATCGGCTCGCTTGGTAGCGGCGACCGGACTTGAACCGGTGACACAGCGATTATGAGCCGCTTGCTCTACCGTCTGAGCTACGCCGCCTCGACGAGGCCCCCACCTGTTGCCAGGTGGGGATCCCATCGTCTGAGCCCCAATACGGAATCGAACCGTAGACCTTCTCCTTACCATGGAGACGCTCTACCGACTGAGCTATTGGGGCGAGCAGGAAAACCATACACGCTGCCCGACACCGATCGGAAATCGATTGGCGCAACGCCCCCTGCCTCAGCCCTCGGTGGACCAAACAGCCCTGGTCAGAGCCCCTTCGACGGTTTGCGCGTACACGGCAGCGGCCAGCCACGCAGTGGACAAAAGGTCGTTGTCGCCCGCGCGAAGACGCCCGAAAACATCCCGTTCGCGGCCCGCCGCGACGTGCGTCAGACGCTCCACGAGCACGGCCCCCGTGGCCAGCCCCACCCGGCGCAGTCGGGCGGTGTCGCCGGCGGTGGAGCCGGCCAGGACCAGGACGGGACGGCCGCCGCTGATCGCGCGTTCCACGTGACGGTGCATCAGGTAGAGCGGGGCGGGCGGGGGTTCCTCGGCCGCGCCGAGTATGGACGGGGTCGGGTCGGCGGCGGGCAGGTCGGCGCGGTGCAGACGCTCCAGGCCCAGGTCGATCCGGCCCAGGCGGTCCTCGGCGAGGCGCAGGGTCGGGCCCTCGCCGGGCGCGACGCCGACCGCGAGCGCCCGGATCGCCCGGTCGGCGCCGGGTTCGAGGCGGCCGATCACGCGCAGGCGCAGTCCGGGACGGTCGGCGAGCAGGCGCAGGTTGTCCCGGTAGGCGAAGACGGGGTCGGCGTGCGCGACGAGCAGGTGTACGGACTGCCCGGCGCATTCGGCGAGCAGGCGGTCCCGGGCGCCGGGGGTGGTGCCGAGCACGGTGACGTCGAGGAAGAGCAGGTCGGCGCCTGCGGGGCGGTCGTCGGGGGGCAGGTCGCGGTGGCCCACGATCCGGTCGATCTGGGCGGACAGCGGCGTCTCCCACAGGGCGCGCAGCGGTTCGTCGGTCCAGGCCGCGCCGCTCGCGCGCGCGGCGCGGACGGCCTGGCCGGCGCCGAGCCGACCGTTGGCGGAGACGGTGGCACCGGAGACGACGAGGCCGGCGCGGGTGAGCGCGACCGGGTCGATCGAGGTGTCGCCGAGCCGGATCGCGCGGGTGGCGGCGCCGATCGCCCGGTCGGCGCCGCCGGGGGCGACGTCGCCGATGGTGCGCAGGGTGCCGGTGGGGTCGACCGTGGTGGTGACCGCGCCGGCGAACCCCCGGGCGGTCAGGACGGGTTCGGTGAACAGGCCGTACAGGCGCAGCGAGCCGGCCGGGGCGTAGGCGCGGCGGGAGGTGCCGCGCAGGAGGTCGAGGGACTGCGGGTAGGTCGCCGCCGGGGTGCGCAACGCGTGGGCCACGTCGAGCAGTTCGCGCATGGCGGCGACGAGGTCGGCGAGCCGGTACGCGGGGTCGCGGTCGCGGGCGGCGCGCAGGCCGGTGGCCACCGTGACGGCCGCGGCGGCGGCGCGGTGCAGGCCGGCAAGGCGGGCGGTGTGCGCGGCGCGCAGCAGGCCGGCCTGGAGTACGGCGCCGGCGCCGTCGACTCCGGCGTCGACGATCGCGGCGCCGGCGGTCCAGAGGGCGTCGGCGGCGGTGCGTTCGGCGGGGGTGGGCTCGGTGGGGGTGGCGGACTCGGCGGTTGCTTCCGCCGGTTGCGTGGGCTCGGTTGTGGTGGGCGCGTCGGGTGTGGCGGTTTCGTCGGGGGCTTGGGGCTCGGCCACCGGGGCCGCGGCGGCTGCTGCGGCGCGGTGTACGCAGGCGGGGGCCAGCAGGCAGCTGCAGCGCAGGTCGGCGGTGGTGGTGACGGCTCCGGTCGGGATGTACAGGGTCAGTTCGGCGTCCTCGCCGACGGTGATCCGCACCGTGTCGCCGTCGTGTTCGATCGGGCAGGCGGCGAGTTTGCCGATCGCGGCGTCGAGGCGTTTGCGCAGGCGCGGGGTGAGTGCCTCGACGATGTCGGCGGTGACGTCGGGGGCGACCGGTGGGAGGCCCTGCGTGCTCATCGGACCTTCTCTCCGACCCAGCGGGCCAGTTCGGTGGGGCTCAGCGCGGCGACCGGCATGCCGGCGGCGACCAGTCGGCCGGCGACGGCGGTCGAGTAGCGCGGTCGTCCGGCGTCGTCCAGGCTCGCGCAGCCGAGGATGTGGCAGCCCGAGGAGGCGAGCGCGCGGACCTCGGCGAGCAGGCCGCCGATCGGATAACCCTCCTCGAAGTCGCTGACCACGGCGATCAGGGTGCGCGAGGGCACGGTGACGAGGTCGCGGGCGGCGCGCAGGCCGGCGGCGATGTGGGTGCCGCCGCCGACCTTGACCTCCAGGAGCAGGCCGAGGGGGTCCTGGACGTGTCCGGTGAGGTCGATGACCTCGGTGGAGAAGGTCAGGAAGTGGGTGCTCAGGGACGGGACGCCGGCCATGATCGAGGCGGTGAGCGCGGACCAGATGGTCGACGCCTCCATCGAGCCGGACACGTCGACCACCAGGATCAGCCGCCAGTCGTTGCTGCGGCTCGCACGGGTGCGGAAGATCGGCTTCTCCGGCACCACGAGCACCGAGCCGTCGGCGGCGCGGCGGGCGGTGGTGAGGTTGGCCCGCAGGGTGCGCGGCAGGTCGAGCGCGCCGCCGGGGCGACGGGTGGGCCTGGGGGTGGTGATGCCGGTGAGCGCGGGGCGCAGCCGGGTGGCGAGTTCGCGGGCGAGTTCGGCGACGATGCGGGCGATCAGCGGGCGGAGGAGGGCGAGTTTGCTCTCCGGGAGGCCGCCGGCGTGGGTCAGGACGGTCTTGAGCAGGTCGACGGAGGGGCGGGCGGCGGCGGGGTCGAGGTGGGTGAGCACATCGGTGCGGCCCGCTGACGCGGCGGCGGCCAGGACCTCCTCGCGGACGGCCGGGCCGAAGAGGGCGATCAGGTCCTCGGACCATTCGCGGACGCCGGGGTAGGGGGCTTCGCGGCCGGCGCCCGGGGCGTCGCCGAGGTCGCTGCGGGAGCCTTCGCCGTGGCCGGTGCCGTATAGCTCGTCGAGCGCGCGGGCCATGCCGGATGCCTTTGGGGGGAGGCGGTCGGATTGGCGGCCGAGGATGAGTTTCCAGCGTTGGGCGGGGGGGAGGTCGTGGGTTTGTTCCCACCCGCCCACCCGTTCCGCGAGACCCGCAGGCTGCGGATTTACGGCATCGGCCGAGCCGGATTGGCCTCGCGGCCGCCCGTCGGGAGCGGAAAGCACGGCGACGGGCACGGGGTTCGCGGGCTGCGGAGCCACGGTGTTGGCCTGGGCGGATTGGTCCTGCGGGGCTCCGGTGGTGGGAGACGGGGCTAGGCCGGGGTTCGGAGGCTGCGGAAGGGTGGCGGCGGGGGTCGGGGGTTGCAGGTTTGGTGTGTCGGGCTGGGTTTGTGGGCTGCCGGTGGTGGGGGTGGGATGCGAGGGCTGGGGATTTGTGGCGTCGGCGAGGGGCGATGGGGCTCGTGCGCCGCTGGAAGCGGCTGGGGTGGGGTTCGTGGGCTGCGGGTTCGTCGTGCTCGTGGTTGGGACGGGGGGTGGGAGGAGGGCTCGTTGGAGTAGGGCTGATTTGGCTGTCAGGTCGGTGCTGGTCCATAGGGCCAGGGTGATGGGGTCCGCGTCGGTGTCGACTCGGTCGCCCAGGTGGTCGGCCAGGGTGGCCAGGACTCGGTCTCGGGCGGCGGGGGTCAAGGTGTCGAAGCCGCCTCTCAGGGCTGGGAGGCGGTCCAGGAAGGGGCGGTCGGGGAGGGTGTCGACGCGGTCCAGGAGGGGGGTGAGGATCGGGCCGCCCGCCTGGAGGAGGGGGCCGGCCGCGGTGAGCAGGCCGGTGAGGCGGCGGGTCAGTTCGGCTCGGGTCGCCGGGGTGGTCGCGGTGTCGATCCAGGAGCCGATCCGGTCGCCGAGGGTGGTCGGGTCCTCGTGCCCGAGCAGGACTCGGACGGCGCCCGCGGCGGCGGACATCAGCGGCGAGCCGTCGGCGGCCAGGCGGGCCAGCCCGGCGGTCAGCCGGACTCCGCCGAACACGTCGGCGCGTCCGGCGAGGTCGGCCAGCGCGCGGGCGTCGGCCGGGTCGTCGGATCCGGTCAGGCCGTCGAGGTGGCGGACGGCGGCGGTGAGGAGGATGCGGGTGATCTCCTCGCCCGATCCCAACCCCGATCCCAACGCCGATCCCGATCCCGATCCCGATCCCGATCCCGACTCCGGTCCCGAGGCCGTGGGGGCCTTTGGGTCGCCGGGCTCCGTGTACTCGTCGGCCGTGCCGTGGGGTGCCTCGTCGACCGTGGCCTTCGCCGAGGCGGTGTCGGGTACGGGGAGGCCCAGGTGGCCCTGGTGGATGCGGTCGGTGAGGGTCAGGGCCGCGAGGAGGTCGGGGAGGCCGGCGATCGTGGGGAGGGACTCGGCGGTTTCGGCCAGGCGGGTCGCGGTGAGGTCCGGCAGGCCGCAGGCCGCGGCGCGTTCGAGGCCGGTGAGGATCTGGGCGGCCGTGGGGCCGCCTTCGGCGAGTTCCTGGTGGTGTTGGGCGCGGAGGGTGCCCTCGGCGGCCTGTTCCGGGGTGACGCCACGCGTGCCGGCCGCGTCGAGCAGGGCCGCCACCGACGGCGTCCAGCGCACCCGCCAGCGGGTGGTGACCGCGTCCGCGCCGCCGGTGCCGACCACCGCGGTCGGCTCGGCGTAGGGGATGCGACAGGTCGTCAGCTGTTGCAGGAGCAGTTCCCGGCGCCGGTCGCGGTCGCTGCGCAGCGGGTCCAGGCGCAGGTCGCGCTCCGCCGGGTCGGTCGGTCCGGGCAGGCCCAGTTCGGTGATCCGGCGCTCCACCTCGGGCCCCAGGCCGCTGCGCGGCGCGGCCGGTGACGGGCGTCCGGCCCGCGTGCCGACCAGCACCCGTTCCAGGGCGCGGGCGACCGAGCGGCCCCGGCCCAGCGGCTCGCCGTGGGTGAGCACGGTCTGCGTCGCTTCGAGCAGTTCGCCGCGCCCCGCCGCCGGCAGGCCGCGCAGGTTCGCGAGGTCGCCGGCGATCCGGACGATCTCGCGCGCGTCGACCGGACCACTGGGGTGTCCCTGGCCGCGCAGATCGGTGCAGATCCGTACCGCCGCGCCGATCAGCGCCTCGCGCAGCGCGGCGGGGTCGCCGGCCGATTCCAGGACGGACTGCTGCCACTCGGGGTCGCGGATGCCGGCGGGGTAGCCGGAACGGGAGTCCAGGAGCGGGTAGGTGTACGGGATCAACGACATCGTCACGTCGGCGATGTCGCCGGCGGGCGGTTCCGCGTCGCCGTCGAGCAGGGCCGGTGCGTGGAACGCGCCGAGCACCACGGTGACCCGCGTCGCCCCGGCTTCCTCGGCCGCGCGCAGCGTGGACCGCATCCACGCCTCGCGACGCAGGTCGACCGGGTCGATGCCGCCCGTGTCGCGGCGCAGCGCCCAGCCGACGGTGAGCGCGGCGCGGCGGATCGCCTCGGCGGACGAGCCGGGCGCGGTGGCCTCGACCAGCCGGTCCCACAGGTCGTCCCCGGCCCGGCCGGTGAGCCGGTCGCGCAGCGCCGCGTGCAGCCCGCCGCCCCGCGCGTCGGTGTCGCCCGCGTCCGCCCCCGGGCCGGCCGCCCGGTCCCACCCGGGGTGGCCCAGCGGGAGGTCGCACGGGATCGCCGGCACGCCGTTGCGCGCGGCCCAGCGCAGCGCGGCCAGTTCCGGCGAGAAGTCGGCGAAGGGGTAGAAGCCGAGCCCGTGCGGTCCGGTCCCGGCCAGCGCGATCGGCGCCCGGGTGTCCTCGTGCGCGAGCCATTCCAACCAGGGCGCGGCCTCGTGCGGCAGTTCGACGAGCAGCACGTCGGGCCGGGCCTCGTCGAGCAGCGCGGGCACCGCGGCAGCGAGCGAGGGCGCGTGGTGGCGCACGCCGATCAGGTGGGGCCGCCGGGACGCGGCAAGGCGCGCGGCGGCCGGACGGGCCTCGTCGTTGGGCCCGTCCGTACGTATGGTCGACACCTCGTCAGCCCTCCAGGACTCCGCGCAGGTCCCACAGGGTGCGCCAGGTGGCCGAGCCGTGTTCGGCCCGTCGGCGCACCGCCGCGTCCCAGTAGGAGAGCAGCCGGGCCGCGTCGGCCGGGTCGTCCTTCTTCGCGACGCCGAGCAGGTGCCCCGGCAGCAGGCTCAGCACGTCCCGGTCGCCCGGGAAGTAGGCCGCGGCCAGCGCGAGCGAGGAGGCGACGGAGACCGCCTCGGCGGTGCTCAGCACGGTGGACGGGCGTTCGATCTCCCAGCCCTCGGCGGAGCGGCCGGTGCGCAGGTCGCGGAACGCGGTGACCAGCACCTCCAGGACCGTGTCGTCGACGGCGTACGCCGTCCCGGTGCGTTCCACCGCGGCCTTGGCCTGGCGGCGCACCAGCGCCGTCTCCGCGTCGTGGTCGCCGATCGGGCCGACCGTCTCGAAGTTGAACCGGCGCTTGAGCGCCGCGGACATCTCCGAGACGCCCCGGTCGCGCAGGTTCGCGGTGGCGATCAGGGTGAAGCCGGGCGCGGCGTGTACCTGCGCGTCGGGGCCGCCCGCGAGTTCGGGGACCGCGATCCGCCGTTCCGAGAGCAGCGACACCAGCGCGTCCTGTACCTCGGGCAGGCAGCGGGTGACCTCCTCGATCCGGGCCACCGCGCCCGTGGTCATCGCGGTGAGCACCGGCGAGGGCACCAGGGCGCCGCGGCTGGGGCCCTGGGCAAGCAGCAGCGCATAGTTCCAGCCGTACTTGAGCTGGTCCTCGGTGGTGCCCGCGGTGCCCTGCACGGTGAGCCCGCTGGTGCCGCAGACGGCGGCGGCGAGCAGTTCGGACAACATCGACTTCGCGGTGCCGGGCTCGCCCACCAGGAGCAGGCCGCGTTCGCCGGCGAGGGTGACCACGCAGCGCTCGACGAGGGCACGTTCCCCGACGAACTTGGCGCCGATGGTCAGGGCGCGGGGCAGGCCCTCGACCGGTTCGGGCAGCTTGAGTTCGTCGCCGCTGCCCATCACGAAGGTGACCACGGCGCGCGGGGTCAGCCGCCAGGCCGGCGGGCGCGGGCCCCGGTCGTAGGCGGCCAGGAACGCCAGTTCCCGGGCGTACAGGTCCTCGGGCGGGTGTATCTGGCGTGCCCCGGCGGCGGGTTCGGTTGCGGTTGCCATCAGCGGCGGCCCTTCCGGGTGGTGCGGGTGACGAGTTCCTCGAAGCCTGGCGCATCGCCGTCCTGCACGCGCCGCCAGGCCCGGTGGAACAGCTCGGGCACGGGCAGGTCGGGCACGATCATGCCCTGCCCGGGCTTCGGATAGAGCCCCTCCTTCCAGACCTCCAGGGGCAATGCGGGGCTCTTCAGCGCGTTCCAGCCGCCGGGCAGGAACAGGGAGCGGCCGGCTCGGGCCCGCTTGGCCTCCAGAACCAGGTCGGTGCCGGCGAGTTCGGTCCGGGCCTTCTTCAGCCGGGCGGGCTTCCAGCCGGTCCAGCGGGCGACCTGACGATCCGTCGGGTCCGGCAGGGCGAGCAACTGGAGGTACAGCACGGCGGCGTCCTCGCCGATGCCGTGCGTCTTGGCGACCTCGGCGACCAGCTCGGGCACCGAGTGGCTCGGGTCCTGCGGGACACCGGGCGGGCCGTCGGCGCGCAGGAGCGTCTCGAAGGCGGGGTCGAGGATGCGGCGGAAGGCGGCGAAGGCGACGGACTTCGCCTCGCCGCGCAGCGCGATCAGCCGATCGAACCACGGGTCGTCGGCGCCGGTGAAGCCGGCGGTGCGCACCAGGGTGAACTCGTTGTCGGTGTACCAGGGGCGCAGCCAGAAGCGGTCCTCGATCCGGAGCACGCCGTCGGGGTCGGTGCCGCCGGTGGCGGGTAGTCCGGCCGCCTCGCGCAACAGGGTGGAGGTGGCGCCGCGTTCGGCGTACTCGACGTCCAGGTCGACCACCAGGCCCGGGTCGGCCACCCGCTTGCGCAGCAGGTCGAGCACGCGCGGCAGCTGCGGGCGCAGCGGATCGCCGTAGGGCAGCCGGTAGGCCAGCCAGGCGAGCGCGGTCACGGTCTGGCCAAGGGTGTGGCCCGCGGGCACGGCCGCGGGGTCGGAGGCGACGAGGTTGCCGTCCTTGTCGACGCTGTGGGTGGAGGTGCCGGTGATCCACCGCTGGGATTCGGGGGTGAGGACGTACTCGAACGCGGCGGCGGCGATGCCCCGGACGTCCGCGGCGACCTCCTCGGGCAGCCGCAACACCCGCCCGAAGGCGGCCTCCCAGGCGCGGCTGCCGGCCGCGATGTCCCAGCCGCTCGTCCACAGGGCGGCGACGTCCTCGGGCCGCTCGGGCACCAGCGCGCCCTGGACGCCGGTGCGCGCCGCGCGGTCGAGCCGGTCCAACTGCTCGCGGGCGGTGGTCGCCTCGGCCGCCTTGAGGCCGAGCACCGCCCGGCGGTCCTTGTCCATGTCGCCCGCGACCAGCCCGGCGAGCAGCACGCTCGCCTCGGCGCGGCCCAATCCGGTGCCCTCGGTCAGGGCGGACACCGCTTCCGGTCGCCACGGGACCGGGCCGTGGGCACGAATGCCCTCGACGACGGCGGCGACCCGCTCGGGGGACATCGGCTCGCGGTAGCGGTGTTCCTCATGCGTGGTGAAGCCGTCGACCGCCTCGAACCGGCCCGACGGGTCGTGGTCGAGCGCGAGCCAGTGCTGCGTGTCGTTGCCGTAGGTGTACTGGCTGTCCAGGATGATCACGGTGCGGTCGGCGCGGCGCAGGACCTGTCCGATGCGCTTGCGTTCCTTCTTCTTGCCGGAGGGCTCGCACAACACGACCCGGCGCAGCGTCCCGGCGGGGGTGCCCAGCGGGCCGGCGGCGAGCGCCTCCAGGAGCAGCAGCAGCGAGGCGCGCTGTGTGTCGGGTGTGAGCGGCGACAGGGCCCGGGCGACCATCGCGGCGCGGTGGTCGAGCAGGTCGTGCCAGGCGGCCACGTGGGGTTCCCGCAGCTTCTCGGGTTCGGTGGTCCATTCGGCCGGGCCGTCGGTACGCGCCAGCGCGGCGGCCACCGCGGTGATGTGTTCGAACGTGGTCCAGGTGCCCTGGCCCTGGTTGCCGTAGTAGCGGCAGCCGACGCCCGCGATGCCGGCCACCGCCGCGCACAGTTCGTTGTCCCGGCCGTACGCGGGGCCGGTGGGCACGGCGCGGGGCTGCCGCTCCTTGCGGTTCACCTTGCCGAAGTCGCGCAGTCGTTCGGCGAGTCGGGCGGTCTCCCCGGCCAGCGAGGCGACGCCGCGGACCAGACCGGCGTGGGTGATCGCGGGCAGCAGGCGGCGCACCGGTTCGGTCCGGATCGTGGCCGGCTTGGCGGGCTTGTTCGCCGACCCCTTCTTGGCGGCCTCGTACGCGGCCCGGGCGCGCTCGCGGTCCGCGCGCACCTCCTCGACCAGTACGCCGGCCTGCTCGTGGGTGATCGCGCGCAGCGCCAGCGAGCCGGCCTCGTCGCGCGGTCGCAGCGCGTGCCAGAACGCGGGCGCCGGCACCACCCGGGTGCCGGCGGCCAGTCCGGAGCCGGACCCGCAGTGGCCGAGCAGCACGCCCTCGTGCCACAGCGTCACGGCGCCGTTGTGCGGGGCGACCGCGGTGGGGGCCGCGCCGCCGGGCAGGCGCAGCGCGCCGATCGGAATCTCCAGCGGCCGCTGGTCCCAGTGCCGCCGACCGCGCACGGGCGCGGTCACGGTGCGGCCGTCGACCGAGCCGGTGGTGAGGGTGTCACCGTCGATCCTGACCCAGCGGCCCAAGAGCGTGCCATCGGTGCCGAACGGGGTCTGCTCCAGGCCGGGCAGCAGCGGCAACAACTCGCACGCGTCGGGCACCAGCGAGCCGCCGTCGGCGACCGCCGCGGCGAACGGGGCGGGCAGCGAGGCGCGGCCGTGGGTGCCGGTGATCGGGTCGAACTCGGTCCACTTGCGGTCCGACCGCTCGTAGTCGAGCGACCAGTGGGTGGTGCCGTCGGTGAGCACGCCCCGGCGCGCGGGCAGCTTGGTGTCACCCGCGTACAGCGGCCGGCCGCCGGTGGTCACCCCGCCGCCGGGCAGCGCGAGGGAGAGCATGGTGCCGTCGGAGCCGTTGTTCGGCGGTCCGCCGAGCAGGAACGTCTCGGTCGGGCGCGCGGACCAGTAGCCCTCCCATTCGTAGTCGGTGTTGTACCAGGCGACCAGGAGTTGTCCGTCGACGTAGCGGTACTGGGTGCGCTGCCAGCTGGTGCGGTCCTTGGGCACGCGCGGTTCGTGGTCGAGCAGGATGCCCTCGGGGCCGACCACGAGCGCGCGCTTGTCGGTGGAGAGCACGAGCGCGGGCCAGGACTCGTCGATCCGGATGTCGCCCTTGCGGCCGAGCAGTTCGACGGCCTCGTCGAGCGCGGGCCAGCCGAGTTCGTCGTAGACGCCGGCACGCAGCGTGGTCGCGAGCAGCGCGACCGCGTCGAACGCGCGGACGCGGGCGACCAGGTCGGGGGTCACGTCCTCGACCACACCGCGGAAGCCGTCGAGCAGCGTGAGTTCGCGCTCGGCGTCGGGCAGGCCGGCGGCGGAGGCGAGTCGTTCGCCCATCTCGGTGAGTCGGCGGGCGAGCACGGGGCGCAGCACGGGGTGGGCGGCGGTGGCCGGCTGGTGCTTGGCGTTCAGGCCGCCGACGGCGATCAGGAGCAGGGCCCGGAATCGTTCGTCGGCGGCGACGGCGGCCAGCTCGCGCCGGCCCTCGGCCTCGTCGTCCCACCACTCGCCCAGGCCGAACGTGCACTTCGGGTCCGGGTCGGTCACGGGTATGCGCTCGGCCAGGGCCAGGTCCAGCAGGTCCAGGTCGACGCCGGAGCGGTAGCGGTTGCCGCCGAACAGGGTGACCGGTACCGCCTCGGCGCGCAGCGTGTCGGCCATCCGGGCGACCAGCGCGGCGGTGCGCGCGCTGCGTCCGGTGTAGCCCCAGCCGCGCTGACGGTGCGCGGCCCAGCGGGTGACCCACTGGGCCCGGACGCCGGGTTCGAGGTCGCCGCCGACGAGCAGGTCCAGGACGCCGGCGTCGTCGAGCAGGTCGAGCCAGAAGTCGTCGACCTCGGCGTCGGACGTCGAACCGCCGGGGGTGGGCAGGATGTCGAGGAGGCGGGCCCGCGACTCGGGTTCGGCGCCGGCCAGTGCCGCGATCGGGGCGCGGTTGACCTTCCAGAAGGACAGCGGCGCGCGGGCGATCGCGGGGGTGGCGAGCAGTTCGCGCAGCAGCGCGCGCTCCTCGGCGGTGTGGTCGCCGCCGGCCGCGCGGATCAGCGCGCGGGCGTCCTCGGCCAGGCCGGCGTACGGCGGCATGCCCGCGGTGCAGCGCTCGACCGCCAGTTGGCGGAACTGTACCCATGCCTCGGCGGGTCCGAGGCGGGCGGCGAGCGACTTGGCGTGCTCCTTGAGCGCCTTGGCGGTCAGCGCACCGGCGAAGGCGAACTCCAGGAAGACCGCGCGCAGCCGCTCCTCCTCGATCGCCAGGTTGTGCACCCGCTCGGCCTCGCGGGCCTTGCCGAAGAACGCGGACGCGTAGGTCTTGTTGTCGTGCTTGAGGAAGATCCGCGCGGCCTGCTCGTGGAAGGTGGGCAGGAAGTGCGGTACGGCCCGGCCGAGGCGGACCGCGAGCTGGTCGAAGCCGTCCTTGGCCGCGCCGGGCTTGGTCTTGGCCTGGCGGTCCAGGCGTTCGATGTCACGGACCAGGGCCAGTGCGTGGTGTCCGTTCGCCGGGTCGTTGACCAGTGCCCAGGCGGGGAAGCCGAGCGCCTCGCGGCGGACCTGGCCGACCTCGGGGGCGTCCGCCTCGCGGGTCAGCCCCAGGAAGCCGAGCGCCAGGTCCTCGGCCTCGCCCAGGGTGCCCGGGACCAGCCGGACGATCGGGCGGTCGCCGAACGCGGGGTGCAGGTAGGTGCGCACGGTGAGCGTGTCGATGTCGTCGCCGGCGAGGGTGCCGACGGGCAGGACGGCGCCGGCGTCCAGCAGGACGCGCGACGGGTCGGGGGTGGTGCCCGTGCCGGTGGTGTTCATGCCGCGTCCTCCGTGGTTTCGATCGTGCGGCCCGCGTACAGCGCGGCGCCCATCCGCATGCCCTCCGACCAGGCCACCGGCGGCACCCGGTCGAGGGTCAGCGTGGCGCCGTCCTCGGTCCAGGCGACCGAGCCGGTCTCGGTCGAGTCGTAGCCGTCGTAGTCGCCCAGCCACATCCGCGCCTCGATCTCGCGGCCGCCGTCGAGCACGGTGCACACGGCTTGGCCGCCGCGCACCTGGTAGCCCAGCTGGGTGGCCCGGCCGATCAGAAAGCGCAGCTGGTCGTAGCGTCCGCCGGCGAACTCATCCACGCCGGTGCGGGCGGCGTCCACGTCGGCGGGGCGGTGCCACACCTCGCGGTAGAGCTGCTGGACGCGCTGCTCGACGCCGAGTTCGACGGCGAATTCGCGCAGGTCGTCGAGGTCGTCGAGGAGCACGGGGTGCGGGATGCGGATGGTTTGCGCGTCGAGGTAGACGGTGTCGCCGTCGGGGTCGACGATGCCGACGCCGCGCTCGGGGTCCGCGCCGCGCAGGAATCCGGCCACCGCGCCGTCCTCGTCGGTGGTGACCACCAGGTCGCGCAGCACCCGCTGCCAGGCGGGATCCGGCCACACCCGGGCCAACACCGCGACCGGGACCGGAAGCGAGCCGATCATCCAGCGCTCCACCGCGTCCAGGCAGGCCCGATCGTGCCGATCCAGCCACTCGACGAGCTGGCGCAGGCCCACCACGGCCGGATCGTCGGCGAGTTTCCCGGGCACCGACTTCAGTTGCCGCCCCTTGGCGTTGCGGCACACCACCTTGCCGTCTTCCAAGGCGACCTCATAGTCGCCCGCCCGGATCCATCCCACGATCGTTCCCCTCCACGCATGTGTGCGAATGTCGGTGACAACCCGTCAACTGCCCAGCGGCACAAGGCGCTCGGCGCCCGTGATCAGGTTGGCGGGAACGTTAGCCGTCGATTCCGACAGCGCCGTCACCCGTCAGGATGAAACACCGCGCGAATCGACATTCGATGGCCGAAAAGTACGCCTCACAAGGAAATTCGCGGGGGCGGGTCGGCTAACTTGCGGGGAATGACCGTGCCCGTCGTGCCCCGTGGACTGCGCAGCCTGATTCCCGGCCCCGGCCCGGAGGGGATTCCGGACGACGCGGGGCGACCCGCGACCGGCCCCGCCGAGGCCGCCGGACCCCCGGCCGGGTCGCCGCCGATCGCGGCCAGGACCCGCTCGCTGCTGGACGGACTCGCGCCGGTGCCGGTACCGCGCGCGGTCGCCGAGGCGTCGGCGGACGTGTTGTGCGCGCTTGCCGCGAGCGCCCCGGCGGAGCTGGCACAGGTGGCCCACGAACTGGCCGGTCGACTGCGGGTCGCCGCCCGAACGGCCTAATCCCGCGGGGCCTGCACCGCTCGTTCGGACGTGTGCCGTATCCCCCGGCGCCCTGGCGCGTTGTTCAGGACCCACCCGCCGAGGGTGGGACCTGTACGCACCGAAAGGACCGACTCAACATGTCGCGTATCGCCAAGGCCGCTGTCCTGACCGCCACCGTGGGCGCTGCTCTCGCCGGCGCCGCCGGCCCCGCCATGGCCGGCGCCGAGGCCGACGGCGCGGCGGTCGGCTCGCCCGGCGTGCTGTCGGGCAACAACATCCAGATCCCGGTGCACATCCCGGTCAACCTGTGCGGCAACACCATCAACATCATCGCGGCGCTCAACCCGACGTTCGGCAACGTCTGCATCAACGGCGGCTGAGCCGACGCCTCGGCCCCGCCCGGCGCGCGTTTCGACGTGCCGGGCGGGGCCGTTCCGTGTGTGCCCGCGATCGGGGGGACCGTGGGCCGCGGCGCCCGCCGAGGGACCCGGACGGTGGGTGTGCTCGCGCTGGGGCGTGGTTCCGCTCCGCGGCGCCGGGAGGGTAGGAATGCGCGCATGACATCCTTCGCCCTGCACCACGTACAGCTCGCGATCCCCGCCGGCAGCGAGGACGCGTGTCGTGCCTTCTATCTCGGCGTGCTCGGCATGACCGAGGTGGCCAAGCCGCCGGTGCTCGCGGCACGCGGCGGACTGTGGGTGCGCGCCGGCACGCTGGAGATACACCTCGGCGTCGAGGCCGACTTCCGGCCCGCGCGCAAGGCCCATCCCGGCATCCTGGTCGACGACCTGGACGATGTGATGGCCCGGCTCGCGGCGCACGGCACCGAGGTCACGCCCGACGGCGAGTTCCCCGGCCACCGCCGGTGCTACGCGCACGACGCGGTGGGCAACCGGCTCGAATTCCTCCAGCCGCTGTGACCGCCCGCGCCGCCTCGGGTCACGGGCGGCGGGCCACCACGTCGATCTCGACCAGGATGTTCATCAGGTCCGAGCCGACGGTGGTACGCACCGGGTACGGCGCGGTGAAGTACTCGCGGTAGACCTCGTCGTAGCCGGCGAAGTCGCGCTTGAGGTGCTCCAAGTGCGTGGTCACCTTCACCACGTGGCTGAAGTCGAGCCCGGCCTCGGCCAGTACGGCCTTGAGGTTGTCCAGCACCTGGCGGGTCTGGGTCGCCACGTCGTCGCCGACGGTCGCGCCGGTGGCCGGGTCGACCGGGCCCATGCCCGCGGTGTAGACGAAGTCGCCGGTGTCGATGCCCTGCGAGTAGGTGCCGCCGGGCTTCGGTGCGGCGTCGGTGCGGATTTCCTTGTGGGCCATGGTGGTTCGCCTTCCCGATCGCGTGTGCGGATGCGTGGGAATGCTACGTGTGGCCCGGATTCAGCGGGTGACCGCGTCGTCCTGGGCGAGCAGCCGCAACTCGTCCCGGCGGGGCAGGCCCTCCCAGTCGCCGGGCACGGTCACCGCGAACGCCCCGGCCGCGGCGGCGGTGGCCAGGCGGGTCGCGACCGGGCCGCCCCCGACCAGTTCGGCCAGGTAGCCGGCGGCGAACGCGTCGCCCGCGCCGACCGGGTCGACCGCGTGCACCCGGTGCGGCGGCACCTCGTGCGGCCGGCCGTCGACGATCGCGACCGCGCCCAGCGCGCCGCGCTTGAGCAACACCTGGGCCGGCCCGAGCGCGGTCAACTCGCGGGCCAGGTCCACGAACGGGGTGTGGTCCGGCGCCTTGAGCACCAGGCGGGCCTCGTCCTCGGTGGCGAACAGGATGTCGGCGTGGCCGGCCAGGGCGCGCAGTTCGCCGGCGGCGTCCTCGGCCGACCACAACGCCCGCCGGTAGTTCAGGTCGAGCGAGACCGGGACGCCGGCCGCGTTCGCCTCGGCAACGGCCGCGCGCACCGCGGCGCGCGCGGTCGGGGACAGCGCGGGGGTGATGCCGGTGACGTGCAGGATCCGGGCGGAGCGCACCAGGGCGGGGTCCACGTCGTCCGGGCACAGCCGCGAACCGGCGCTGCCCGCGCGGTAGTAGCGCACGTCGGTGGCCGCGCTGGTGCGTCGGGCCTTGACCATCAGCCCGGTGGGCGCCTCCGGGTCGACCACCGCGGCGCGTGTGTCCAGTCCCTCGCCGCCGAGCACGGCCAGCACCAGCCGGCCGAACTCGTCGTCGCCGACCCGGCCGATCCACGCGGCCCGCCCACCGAGCCGGGTGATCCCGATCGCCAGGTTGCTCTCGGCGCCGCCGGTGGCGACGTCGAGCGTGCGGGCGTGCCGCAGCGGGCCGATGTGCGGCGCGCGGAGCAGCACCATGGTCTCGCCGAGCGTGACCACGTCCGGGGTTTCCCGGGGTTCGACGGTCATGATGTCCTCTCGCGGGGGTCGCGTCGTCGACGGCATCGGATGCGGGATCGGTTCGGGTGGGTCCGGTGGTTCGGGTGGTTTCGGTGCTTCGGGTGGTTCAGGCGGTTCAGGCGGTTCAGGCGGGGTGTACCGGTGCGCCGGGCCCGGATTGGGGCCGGGCCCGGCGCGGCTCCCCCGGTCAGAAGTGCGTGTTCAGCACGTCCACGATGCGGTGGTCGTCGTCCACCACCGGCACCACGCGCCACTTGTCGAAGGCCGTACAGGGGTGCGAGATGCCCAGGCAGACCAGCTCGCCGGGGGCCACCTCGGTGTCGCCGAGTTCGAGGTAGGCGTGCTGGTCGTCGAGCCTGGTCACCCGCGCGGCGCCCGGCTCGCGCAGCGTCCCGTCCAGCGCACGGATGCGCAGCGGCACCGGCAGGTCCTGGTCGAAGGGCACGTCGCGGCGACCCGCGCCGAGCAAAGCCAGGCCCGGCTCGGGCGCCGAGAGCACCTGCGCCCAGACCTCCAGGGCGCTCGCGAGCGAGCCCTCCTCGGGGTGCCGGACGAACGGGGTGCGCACCGCGTAGAAGCCGTCGTCGTGCGAGACGTAGGCGCCGCTGCGCAGGATGATCGTCCGGTCGGGCAGCGGCTTGCCGTCCGGTGCGAGCGTGTCCACGACCGCGTCGAACCAGGCGCTGCCGCCCGCCGAGACGATCGGCGACCCGGGCACCAGGTCGGCGATCTCGTCGGCCAGGGACGCGAGTTCGCCCATCCACGCGGACACCGCCGCGGCGTCGGGCAGGCCGCCCTCGTAGCCCGCCACACCCGCCACGGTCAGCCCCGGCACCGCCGCCGCGACCCGGGCCAGCTCGGCCGCCTCGGCGACACCGCGGCACCCGGTCCGCGCGCCGGCGCGGCCCAGTTCGACCAGCACCGACAACTTCCCCCCGGGCACCGCCGCGAGCGCCGCCGCCGCGACCTCGACGCCCGCCCGGGAGTCGACGTAGAACAGCAGGTCCGGCCGGGTGGCGGCCCAGCGCAGCACCTTCTCGTCCAGGATCTCGTTGGCGATCAGGATCCGTGGTACCCCGAACCGGTGCGCGGCGAGCGCCTGGTTCGCGGTGGCGACGGTGATCCCCCAGGCGCCCGCGTCCAGTTGCTCGGCGAACAGCTCGGGCGACATGGTGGTCTTGCCGTGCGGGGCGAACAACACGCCGTGCCGCTCGGTGTACGCGGCCATCGTGGCCACGTTCGCGAGCAGCGCGGATTTGCGCGCGACCATCACCGGCCACGTGAGCGGCCCGTCGAAGAGGCTGTGGCCGGCGGCGCCGAACTCGTCGTCGGTGAGTTCCTCGTAGGGCAGCCAGGTGCCCTTGGTGTACGAGTCGAGGGTCATCGGGTCGCTCCCAGGGTGCGCGATACACGGAGTGCCGCCGCCGCGACCGCGGGTCCCAGTTCGCGGACCCGCGCCGCGGTGACGCGCGACGTGAGACCGGAGACCGACAGGGCTCCGACCACGACGTCGTTGTGATCGAAGATAGGCGCCGCCACGCAGCGCACCTCGGGCTCGTTCTCGCGATCGTCCACCGAGTAGCCGCGGTTGCGGATCCGGGCCAGTTCGGTGCGCAGCAGGCCGGGGTCGGTCAGGGTGCGGGTGGTGACCGTGGGCAGGCCCGCGTCGACCACTTGGGCGAACACGTCCTCGGGCAGCCAGGCGAGCATCGCCTTGCCGACCGCCGTGCAGTACATCGGCGCGCGGCTGCCGATGCGCGAGGCCATCCGTACCGCGGTCTCGTTCTCGACCTTGTCGATGTAGACGATGTGCGGTGCGTCCGGCACGCACAGGTGCACCGTGCCGCCGGCCTCGCGCATCAGGCGGTGCGCCTCCTCGGCGGCGGCGGTGCGCAGGTCGATGCCGGCCAGGTACGCCTGGCCGAGGGCGAGCGCGCCGGGGCCGAGCCGGAAGTGGCCGTGCCGGCGGTCGCGGGAGAGCAGACCGGTGTCCAGGAGCGGCTGGGCCAGGCGCAGCACGGTGCTCTTGGACAGGCCGAGCGTGTCGGCCAGCTCCGTCAGGCTCAGGCCCTCGGCGGCGGCGTGGTCGCGAACCTGCTCCAGGACGGCGAGGGCGCGGCGCAGGGACGCGGACTGGTTGCGCGGCGGGGCCGGGGGGCGGCCGGCGCGGGCGTCGTCCGGCTCGTCGGGGCGGGTCGGCGCGACCGGGTGGGCCGCTCCGACCGGGCGGGTCGACGCGCCCGCGTGCGCCGGTCCGACCGCGCGGGTCGATTCGACCGGGCGGATCGGCTGGTCGACGCGGGTCGACGCGCTGCCGTCGACCGGTTCGGGGCCGTGCTCGGGAGTGCTCACTCGCATGTCCTCAGGACGGCCTGACCGGGTGCCCGGGCGGGTTGCCCGTCAGGGCTTCGAACGAGGGTACGGGGACACCCGCCACCGGCACATCGCCGCCGCCGGGCACCCGTCCGCCGCGCGGCGGTACGTCGTACATGCGAGCCCTCCCTGCCCTTTCACGCGTTTCTCGCCGCGCGCCGTGCGGCGTCGCTTCCCGCGTCCTCTTGCCTCGTCCGTACACCTCGCGTGACCCCGTGTGTCCGCCCGCCTGCGGTTCGGAACGCACGGTGTCCGGTGGATGACCGACGGGTCGACCGAGCACGGACGTTACGTGTCCGTAAGCGTCCGATACCACTTTCGCAGCACACAGTTTTGCAGTGCACAACGTTCGGCGGGACGCCTTGTCGGAACGACGCACCGCTTTCTAACGTCCCGCTCACGCCGCACCGGATTGTTTCCCCCTTGCGGCCCCGTTCGTGTCGATTGACGCGACGTCCAGACGTACAGGCCGACCCTCGGGTCGCGGCACCCCCCGCGATCGCTTCGGCCTGCCTCGCCGCAGGAGGAATTGTCGTGAAGATCCGGAGTTTGGCCGCCGTCGCAGTGGCCGGCATCGCGCTGGCGGCGTGCGCGCCCGGCACGGCGTCCAAGACGAAGTCCGCCGACGAACAGACCGGCACGCTCAAGGTGTGGCTGTACGACGAGGCCAACCGGGCGCCCAAGGAGAAGGTCGTGGGCGCGGCCGTCGCCGACTTCAAGGCGGCGCACCCCAAGGTGAACGTCGAGGTGGGCTACATCCCCACCGACGCGGGCCCGCGCGCGGAGAAGATGAAGGGCGCGTTCAACGACCCGAACAGCGCGCCGGACGTGGTCGAGTTCGGCAACACCGACCTGTTCGGCTACGTCCAGGCCGGCGGCCTCGCGGACATCTCCGGCGACCTGGCCAACTGGTCGGAGGCGGGCGACCTGCCCAAGGACCTCAAGGACACCACGCTGGTCGACGGCAAGATCTACGGCCTGCCGTGGTGGCTGGGCCTGCGCTCGCTGTACTACCGCACCGACGTGTTCACCGAGCTGGGCCTGAAGCCCCCCACCTCGTACGCCGAGCTGGTCGAGGCGGCGAAGAAGGTGCGCCAGGCCAAGCCGGACATGCTCGGCATCGCGGTCGGCGGCAAGTACACCTTCGGCGGCCTGCCCTTCCTGTGGGCCAACGGCGGCGAGATCGCCACCCAGCAGGGCGGCAAGTACGCGGCCGCGATCGACTCGCCGCAGTCGCAGGCGGGCGTCAAGGCCTACACCGACCTGTTCACCAAGGACATCTGTCCGCCCCAGCAGTGCGCCGACCTGACCGGCGGCAAGACGGTCGAGGCGTTCGCGGCCGGCACCGCCGGCATGGCGATCCTGCCCAACTCCTCGCGCAGCGCGGTCGAGGCGGGCACCGCCAAGGGCAAGTACGCGGTCGTGCCGCTGCCGGGCACCGCCCCGGGCTCGATCGCGCCGGCCTTCTCCGGCGGCAACGACCTCGGCGTGATGAAGTCCTCGCAGCACCGCTCGCTCGCGGTCGACTTCATGAAAATCCTGGGCGGCAAGAAGTACCAGCTCCAGATGTTCGACGCGATGGGCAACCTGCCCACGCTCGCCTCGGCGCGCGGCGACGTGGTGGCCAAGGACCCGTGGCTCAAGCCGTTCATCGACACCCTGAACGCGGGCACCAAGTTCGTGCCCAAGGACGCCGCGTGGGCCAAGATCGACTCGCAGTCCGTGGTGCCGACCATGTTCCAGAAGGTGATCACCGGCAAGTCGGACGTCTCCGGCGCCACCGGCGAGGCCAAGACCGTCATCGACAACGCGTTCGCCGGGAAGTAAGCCGGTGACCACGACCACCACGCCCGCGCGGGCGGACCGGCCGACCCCGGCCTCGGTCCGCCCGCGCGGCGGCGCGGGCAAGACGAAGACCGGACGGCGCCGCTCCTGGACGCCGTTCTGGCTGCTGCTGCCGTCGGCGGTCATTCTGATCCCGCTGTTCGGCTACCCGCTCTATCAGCTCGGCCTGCTCTCCTTCCTGAAGTTCGGTCAGCCGCAGGCGTCGGCGGGCGAGGTCGCGGAGTTCGTCGGGTTCGACAACTACTCGACCCTGCTGGGCGACGACCAGTTCTGGGACGTGCTGTTCCAGACCGTGGTGTTCGCCGCGGCGTGCGTGGTGGCGACCCTGGCGGTGGGCGCGGCGCTGGCGGTGCTGCTCACCCGGGTCGGCAAGTGGCCCCGGCTGTTGCTGCTGTTCGCCGCGCTCGGCGCCTGGGCGGCGCCGGCGATGACCGGCTCGACGGTGTGGATGTTCCTGTTCGACACCAACCTGGGCCTGGTCAACGAGGTCCTGGGGATGCAGGGCCACAACTGGTTCTACGACAAGTGGTCCGCATTCGCGCTGGTCGGCGTCGTGGTGGTGTGGCACTCGTTCCCGTTCGTGATGATCTCGCTGTACGCGGGCATCGAGTCGATCCCGGTCTCGGTGCTGGAGGCGGCCCGCCTGGACGGCGCGTCCACATGGACCGTCTTTCGACACGTGATGCTGCCGATGTTGCGGCCGATCCTGACCATCGTGGTGATCCAGTCGATCATCTGGGACTTCAAGGTCTTCACCCAGATCTACGTGATGACCGGCGGTGGCGGCATCGCCGGCCAGAACCTGGTGCTCAACGTGTACGCGTACCAGAAGGCCTTCGCGTCCTCGGACTACAGCCTGGGCGCGGCGATCGGCGTGCTGATGACGCTGATCCTGCTCGCGGTCACCATCTTCTACATCCGCGCGCTGCGTCGCTCCGGGGAGGAGCTGTGAACCGTACCTCCGCCGGCGCCGTCCGGCCGGCCGGCCCCCGTCGCTCGAAGGGCAATCGCACGGTGTCCCGAAGGATCGCCAACACCACGGCGATCGTGGTCGCGCTGCTCACCGTCTTCCCGCTGTACTGGATGGTGCTCTCCGCGTTCAAGCCGGACGGCGAGATCAACTCGGTCGACCCGCGCCCGTGGACGTGGCATCCGACGTTGTCCAACTTCCGGGACGCGTTCGGGGTCAGCGGCTTCGGCGGCTACTTCCTGAACAGCCTGATCGTGGCGAGCGTGGTGGTGGTGCTGTCCGGGCTCGTGGCGTTCCTGGCGGCGGTGGCGCTGACCCGGTTCAACTTCAAGTTCCGCACCACGATCCTGGTGATGTTCCTGGTCGCCCAGATGGTGCCGGTCGAGGCGCTGACCATCCCGCTGTTCTTCCTGGTCCGCGACATCGGTTCGGTGGCACCGCAGTTCGGGCTGAGCACGCTCGGCTCGCTGATGCTGGTGAACCTGGCCTTCTCGTTGCCGTTCGCCATCTGGATGTTGCGCGGCTTCGTCAAGGCGATCCCGGAGTCGCTGGAGGAGGCGGCGCGGATCGACGGGGCGAACCGGTTCACCATCCTGTGGCGGATCCTGTTCCCGCTGGTGGCGCCCGGGCTCGCGGCGACGTCGGTGTTCTCGTTCATCACCGCGTGGAACGACTTCGTGTTCGCGAAGACGTTCATCCTGGACACCGATCACCAGACGTTGCCGGCGGCGCTGATGGTGTTCTTCAAGCCGGACGAGAACGACTGGGGCGGGATCATGGCGGCCTCGACGCTGATGACCATTCCGGTGCTGATCTTCTTCGTGCTGGTGCAGCGGCACCTGGTGTCGGGGTTGGGCGGGGCGGTGAAGGACTGAGGGTTCGGGGTGTGCCGGCGTTCGGCTCGTCGTTGGTATCCGTGGTGACCTCCTCGTTGGTGAAGGGCTGATTCCGTGTCTTCGTCTTCCTCGTCCGTGGCGCCGGTGGCATCCGGGCCGTCCGTGGTTCCCCGACCGGCGCGCATGACACCCGGTGTGGGCGGGTTCGTACTGACGCCCACGACCGGGCTGAGCCATCCGCCGGAACTGGCGGGCGAGGCGGCGTGGTTGCGCGGCGTGCTCGGCCCGGCGACCGGGTGCCTGCTGCCGCCGGGGCCGGGGATCGAGTTGCGGCTCGATCCGGAGGCGCTGCCGGCGGAGGGATACCGACTGGAGGTCACCGCCGCCGGGGTGGACCTGTGCGGCGGTGCGCCGGCGGGGGTGTTCGCGGGCCTGCAGACGCTGCGGCAGTTGTTGCCGGTGGACGTGTTCCGGCGCGGACGGGTGCGAGACGGCGCGTGGTCGATGCCGGCGTGCCTGATCGAGGACGCGCCGGCGTTCGGGTGGCGCGGGGTGATGCTGGACGTGGCCCGGCACTTCGTGCCCAAGCAGGACGTGCTGCGCTTCGTCGACCTGCTGGCCGTGCATCGACTGAACGTGTTGCACCTGCATCTGACCGACGACCAGGGCTGGCGGATCGAGGTGCCGGGGTGGCCCCGGTTGACCTCGGTGGGCGCGTGGCGCACCGCCAGCATGCGCGGGGCCCGGCAACACGAGCGCTTCGACGAGAAGCCGCACGGCGGCTTCTACACGGGCGACGATCTGCGCGAGATCGTGGCGTACGCGGCCGATCGGCACATCACCGTGGTGCCCGAGATCGATCTGCCGGCGCATGTCCAGGCGGCGGTGGCGGCGTATCCGTCGCTGGGCGCGGTGCCGGTGGACGGCGTGCGCACCCGCTGGGGCGGGCTGTCCGACGGGGTGCTGGCGCCGACCGAGGAGGCGCTGGGCTTCTGTCGCGATGTGTTGGCCGAGGTGTGCGCGATCTTCCCCTCGCGGTATGTGTGCGTCGGCGGCGACGAGGTGCCGACCGGGCCGTGGGAGCGGATGGGGCACCCCGACCCCGGCTCGCTGGGCGGCTGGTTCGTGGCCGAGTTGGCGAAGATGTTGGCCGCGCACGGGCGGGTGGTGTTCGGCTGGGACGAGGTGCTGGCGGGCGGCGACGCGGTGCCGTCGGACGCGTTGATCGGGGGGTGGCGCGCCGAGCACGGGACGATCGTGGCGGCGCGGGCCGGGTTCGACGTGGTGGCGTGCCCCGACATGTCGGTGTACTTCGACTACCGCCAGGGCGAGGCGGCGGACGAGCCGATTCCGGTGGGGCCGTTGTTGACGTTGGCGGACGTGTACGCGTTCCGGCCGGTGCCTTCGGTGCTGACCGCCGAGGAGGGCGCGCGGATCCTGGGCGGGCAGGCGCAGATCTGGACCGAGCACATGGATTCGGTGCGGCGGATCGACTACATGGCCTTCCCGAGGATGTGCGCGTTCGCCGAGGCCGTGTGGTCGGGGCCGGGCGACTTCGCGGAATTCACCGAGCGGTTGACGTCGGCGCACCTGGCGCGGCTGGACGCGTTGGGCGTGGAGTACCGCCCGCTCGACGGGCCGCACCCGTGGCAGACCCGGCCGGACGCGCCGGGGTTCCCGAAGTCGCGGGCGGAGCGGGAGGCGGAGTTGTTGGAGCTGACGGAGAACATCAGGGGTGGGACGGTGGGGTGAGGCGGAGTGGGGTGCGGCCGGGCTTCGTAGGGGACACTGACATCTGACGCCGCGTCAGTTATGGTCGCCCGGATGGGGTCCGGGCGGCCTCGGCCCCCTCTCCCCTCCCCCACGAGAGGTTGGTCGGTGCCGTCATGCCATCCGGATACCACGCGATCCCGAACCTGATCGGGCTGTACGCCGAGCGCATCGACGCGGGCGATTTCGCGGGCGTGGGCGAGTTGTTCGCGCACGCCGTGATCACCTCGGAGGGCCAGGACCTGGAGGTGCGGGGCGCGGCCGGGGCGCGGGAGATGTACGAGGCGTGGACGCGCCGGTATCCGGACAACGGCACGCCGCACACGCGGCACGTGACCACGAACCTGATCGTGGACGTCGACGACGACGCGGGGACGGGCACGTGCCGCAGCTACGTCACGGTGTTCCAGGCGCTGCCCGACTTCCCCCTTCAGCCCATCTTCACCGGCCGCTACCACGACACCTTCGCCCGCCTCGACGGGGCGTGGCGCTTCACCCGCCGCCACATGATCACGGACTACGTGGGCGACCTGAGCCGACACCTGAACCGCCCGCTGTAGGTCGGGCGGTCGGGCGGTCAGGCGGTCGGGCGGTCGGGCGGTCGGGCGGTCGGGCGGTCAGGCGAAGGTGACGCCCTCCGGGGGGACGTCGACGCGACTGTCGTCGTCCAGGATCGGCACGCCCAGGCGCTCGTGCGCGATGCGCTGGGCGGCGAGGGCCTGCGACAGTCGGGTGTCGTAGCCGCCGCCGAGCAGAGCGGCGGCGCGGCGCGGGGTGACCAGGACCCGGCTCCACGACCAGCCTGTGGCCGGGTCGGGGGCGAGCGGGCCGAGTGCGGCGAGCCGAGCGGCGCTGCGGGAGCGCACGTCGCCGCCGTCCGGGTCGGACAGGTAGCCCACATGGGTGATCTTGCCCAGCACCGCGTTGGCCTCCTCGGCCACCTCGCGGGCCAGGGTCGCGAGCGCGTCCACGTCCTCCGGCTCGGCGCCGCCGCCGGGCAGCGCATACCCCCCGTCGGGGTCGCCCACAAGGAGCACCCGACCGTCCGGATCGAACAGCCACCCCGCCGCCCGGCCCACGGACGTACCGGCCGGGACCGGCTCGTCCTCGTGCCAGACCCGCTCCTTCGGTGGCCGATACTCGCGCCCGTCGACCACGTACAGACAGGACCCCGACGCCTCCGCCTCCAACGCGACCGAGACCCGCCGCCGGGTGCGTCCCGGAAAACGCGGCAGCGCCTCGTCGGGCGTGAGCACGTACACCGCGTGCAACTCGGCGTCGGCCGGGGCGAGTACGGCGACCTGCTCGTCGGTGAGCGTCGGCCCGGCGAAGACGAAGTCGAGCACGACCCGCCCGAACGTCGCGGCGGACGTGGTGCACACCGCGAGCAACCGCCCGACCGTGAGGTCGAGGCCCAATTCCTCGCGCACCTCGCGCCCGGCCGCCTCGTGCGGGGACTCCCCGGCCTCGGCCATTCCGCCGGGCAGGTCGAGGCCGGGCTTGTACCCGGGGTCGACCACCACGAGTCGACCGCGCCGATCGCGCAGCACCATCGAGGCGCCCACGACCACGCCCGGCAGGCCGGCGCAGTAGTCGATCAGCTCTCGGGATACCGGCTCGTCGATGCCATCCACGCTCATCCGCTCCCCCGTCACATCCGTCGTCGTCCCGGGCGCCGTGCTCGCCGCCCATCCTCGCGGACGGGGCGCCCGTACCGGTCAGGCGGGTGCATGGATCGCAACCTTTCGGGCCCCACGACAGATATAGGAGGTGTCAAGTCCGATCCCACACACCCAGAGGAGCACGATGTCGCACATCCGCCCGCGTCGGCTCGCCCAGGCTGCCCTGCTCACCGCCGTCGGCGTCATCCCGCTGTTCTCCGCCGGCGCCGCCCAGGCGGTCACCCCGACCCCACCCGGCCTGGCCGGCATCACCCGGCCGGACCCGGAGCACTACGGCATGCCCACCGTCCCCAACGTCCTCGAAGAACCCGCCTCCGACACGGTCGTGGCCCCGCTCAAGGACACCCTGGCCCCCGGCGTCGTCGGCGCCGCGCCCGCCACCGACCGCGGCCTCAACGCCCCGGTGGCCGCCGCCGACGCGGTGGAGGGGGTAACCACCCCCCTGCGCGAACTCCCCACCCAATTCTGACCCCGCCCGAGCACCCCGCCCGAGCACCCCGAAGGAACAGCCCCCGAGCCCGCCCCCGCCATCCCGGAGTTGGCCCGAATGGCCCGCCCGCGTTGCCGGTGATCACGGTTGGACTTCGCATGGAGAGGCACCGGACGGCACGCCGTCGCGCCAGCTTTCGAAAGGCATGAACCATGCAGGAGCCCATGTACGTCCGAACCACCTACGCGACCGGCGACCCGACCCGAATCGACGCCGCCCTCGACGGGATCGGCCGCGAAGCCCCCGGTCTGCTCCGCGGCCAGTCCGGCTACCGCCGCTTCGGGCTGTTCGCCGACCGCGAGCTCGGCAAGATCCTCATGGGCTCGTGGTGGGACAGCGAGAACGCCATGACGCAGAGCGACGGCAACCTCCGGGACCGCCGCACGGAGCTGCTGAAGCCGTTCGCCTCCACGGTGACCACCGAGGCGTGGACGGCGGTGTCGTACACCCCGGCACCAAAACTCGCACCGGGCGCAACCCTGCGCATGGGACGCCTGGAGTTCGCCCCATCCAACGGGTCGCTGTTCGTGGACACATTCGTGAACGTCGGCCGCCCGAAGCTGGAAGCCATCGACGGCCTCGTCGGCGCGACACTCTTCCTGAATGCCCCCGCGGGCCGAGCCCTGGTCGGCACCCTCTTCCGCGACAAGGCCGCCCTGACCGCCTCCCGCCGACCCCAGGCAGCCACGAGAGGCGAAACCCTCACCAAGGCACAAGCCACCCTGCTGAGCATCGAGGAATACACCCTGATCACCCTCGACCGCCCGACCTGACCCCCGCCAGGAACGAAGAAGACCCCTGTCTGCGTTTCCGCAGATCAGGGGCCCTCATCAAGGTGTGGCGGGTGTTGGGTTCGAACCAACGTAGGCGTACACCGGCAGATTTACAGTCTGCTCCCTTTGGCCACTCGGGCAACCCGCCTTGTGCGTCTTTCGGCGCGACGGGGACAACAATAGCGGACCACCCCGGGTGCTTCGCCACTCGGTATCGGTTCGGGTGGGGGCGGGTGCGGTCGGGGTCGGGGTTGTGGGGGACGCTCTAGGCTGGAGGGGTTGCCTTCCCTCCCTGTCAGATCCCACAGAAAGCGATTCCGAGCCTTGGCTGACTCCTCTTTCGACATCGTGTCCAAGGTCGACCGTCAGGAGGTCGACAACGCGCTGAACCAGACCTCGAAGGAGATCGCGCAGCGGTTCGACTTCAAGAACGTCGGCGCGCACATCGGCTGGACCGGCGAGCAGATCGAGATGCGCGCCAACTCCGAGGAGCGCGTGAACGCGATCCTCGACGTGTTCCAGGGCAAGCTGATCAAGCGCAGCATCTCGCTCAAGTCGCTCGACGCCGGTGAGCCGAAGGCGTCCGGCAAGGAGTACAAGATCTTCGCGTCGATCCAGGAGGGCATCTCCCAGGAGAACGCGAAGAAGGTCTCCAAGATCATCCGCGACGAGGGCCCCAAGGGCGTCAAGGCGCAGATCCAGGGCGACGAGCTGCGTGTGTCGTCGAAGAACCGGGACGACCTCCAGGAGGTCATCGCGCTGCTCAAGGGCAAGGACCTGGAGTTCGCGCTCCAGTTCGTGAACTACCGCTAGTCGCGGTCGTCGCCGCGCGGCGGCGCGGTGGCGATGTGGTGGCGACGACGTGGGCTCGATGGCCCGGCGTGGTCCGGGACGAAGGGCACGACGAGGGTCCGGGGAGGGGTCGCCTGCCGGCGGCCCCGCCCGCGGTTCCGGCCGTGCCCTTCGTGCGTGTCGGCGGCGGTGTGCCCGCGCCGCTAGGGCGCCGCCGCCTTGGGCCCGGTCGTGGTTCGGGTGGTCAGGACCTCGGTCAGGTGGGTGGGGACCCGGTCTTCTTCGAGGCGGCCCGTGAAGCCCGCATGGAGGACTCGGAGGGCCTCCTCGTATGCGAAGGGTGCCAGGTCCGCGCCCGTGGCCAGGTGTTCCTGGGCGATCGCGAACATCGTCAGCGCGTGGCGGCGGAACCTCGCGACGCGGCCCGTCGGCGGCACCGGCCAGCGGGCGATCACCGTGCGGTAGGTGTCCTCGTACTGGCTCAGCCACGCGACCCGGGCCGCCATACCGCCCGCCAGGCTCGCGTCGGCCGGTTCCCGGTGGTACACCACCCCCGGCTCGGACAACCGGGTGAACGACCAACCCCGGTCGTGCACCAGGCGCAGCCACAACGACCAGTCGACCAGGATCGGCAACTCCGGGTCGAAGCGGAACCACGACGCGGGCGCGGTGTGCGCCGGGTTGCGGGCGACCACGGACGTGGTCGGGACGAAGTTGGCCACCGAGAGCATGTCCGGGTCGTACGGGAAGTCGTAGCGGTACGGGCTGCCCGCCGGGATCTCACCCGGCACCGCCCGCGCCCCGCTCAGCACGCAGTCGGCGTACACGGCGTCCGTCCCGGAGTGCTCCAGCGCGGCCAGGGCCCGGTCGAGGTGGCCCGGCAGGTACAGGTCGTCGTCGTCCAGGAAGGCGACGAAGCGGCCGGTGGCGATCTCCAGGCCCGCGTTGCGCGCCGCGGCCGGCCCCCGCGAGCGCGGGAACGACAACAGCCGCACGGTCATCCCGCGCACCCCGAGCGGCAGCACCCCCGCCACGTCCGCGCCGCCGTCGTTGATCACCACCACCTCGATGCCGCGGATGCCCTGGAGGGCCACGCTGCGCAGGGCGTCGGCCAGTTGGACCGTGCGGTCCCGGGTGGGAACGATGACACTGACCGTCGCCGCCACGGCAACCTCCGCGCTTCCCGAGATGGGATCTACAGGGCTTACCGGTGGATATCGCCACACCGGTGTCTCGACCCATATCGACACACCGGATGCGCGACTACAGCAATCGGGTGCCCGTCTCCCTCGTACGAGACCTCCCGATTGGCCTGTCCGGGCTCAGACGCCGACGTGCATCGGGTCGCTCGTCGAGACGATCTCGCGGCCCAGCGGGGTGAGCGAGACCGGGATCAGCTTGAAGTTGGCCAGACCCAACGGGATGCCGATGATCGTGATGCACAGGAGCACCCCGGTGACCAGGTGCCCGAGCGCCAGCCACCAGCCGAACAGCACGATCCACAGGATGTTGCCGAGCATCGACCCTGCCCCGGCGTCTCGACGCCACTCCACCCGCCGCCCGAACGGCCACAGCGCGTACGCCGCGATCCGCCAGGCCGCGATGCCGAGCGGGATGGTCACCACAAGGAAGAAGAGCAGGAAGCAGACGAGGCCGGCGACCGCGTAGCCGATCGCGAGCCAGAAGCCGGCGAAGACGAGCCAGATGACGTTCAGGACAGTTTTCACGGGGTTGTTTCTACCCCGCCCCGGCCCGCCATGCCGTCCCCCACAAGGCTGACGGAGGACGACACGCGCGGCCCGACCCCTCGACCCCGCCTCTCTCCGCCCCTCACCGCCCCGCCATCTGCTCCAGCCGCGCGATCCGGTCCGCCATCGGCGGGTGGGTCGAGAACAGCTTGCTCATCCCGCCCGCGCCCCGCCGGAACGGGTTGGCGATCATCAGCGAGCTGGTGGTCTGCAACTTCGGCTCCGGCGGCAGCGGCAGCGCCTGGGTGCCCGCGTCCAGCTTGCGCAGCGCGCTCGCCAGCGCCAGCGGGTCGCCGGTGAGCCGGGCCCCGGAGGCGTCCGCCTGGTATTCACGCGATCGACTGACGGCCAACTGGATGACACTGGCCGCCAGCGGCCCCAGGATCATGATGGCCAGCATGCCGAACAGGCCGGGACCCTCGTCGTCGTTGCTGCGGCCGAACGGGATCAGCCAGGCGAAATTGACCAGGAACATGATCACGCTGGCCAGCGCACCGGCCACGGACGAGATCAGGATGTCCCGGTTGTACACGTGTGACAGCTCGTGCCCGATCACCCCGCGCAGCTCCCGCGCGTCCAGGATGCGCAGGATGCCGGTCGTACAACACACCGCCGCGTTGCGCGGGTTGCGGCCGGTGGCGAACGCGTTCGGCGCCTCGGTGGGCGAGATGTACAGGCGCGGCATCGGCTGGCGCGCGTCGTTGGAGAGTTCGCGCACGATCCGGTACAGCTCGGGGTTCTCCGCCTCGCTGACCGGACGCGCCCGCATCGAGCGCAGCGCGATCTTGTCGCTGTTGAAGTAGGCGTAGCCGTTCGTCGCGAGCGCCACGAACAGGGCGATGATCAACCCGGTGCGGCCGAAGAAGCTGCCGACGACCAGGATGAGCGCCGACATCCCACCGAGCAGTACGGCGGTCTTCAGTCCGTTGTGCTGGCCGTGCACGGCAGAGTCCTCTCGAAGCGTCAGCGTCCAGGGGTGACAATGCGGGCCCGTGCGGGGTATCCGCCGGCTTGTCGCCCTCTGCCCGTTGTCTCTTCTTTCGCAACGGGACAACGCCACGCAGAGTTCCCTTCCGAGGCCGGCGTAACCCCCCGCCTCGGGACGGAACCGCAGGTCAGCCGAGCAGCCCCGGCACGGTGAGCACCCGCAGGACCAGCTGCGGCGCGACCGAGAGCAGCACCCCGAGCGCCCCCGTGAGCACGAGCGCGGCGACCAGCGGAAGCGGCATCGGGGCCGTCCCGGTACGCACCCCGGCCGCCCCCTCCGAACCCGCGACCGGCGGCGTCCCCGGCGCCTCGACCGCGAACAGTTGCGCCGTCCACGCCAGGTAGTAGTACAGGCCGATCACCACGTTGACCGCCATCACCACGGCCAGCCATCCGGTGCCGGCCCCGATGACCGCCTGGAACACCGTCACCTTCGCGAACAGCCCGGCCAGACCCGGCGGGATACCGGCCAGGCACAGCAGGAAGAACGCCATCGCGAGCGCCGCGACCGGATGCGCGCGGAACAGGCCGCGATGGTCGGCGACCAGCCCGCCCCGCTCGCGCGCGACCAGCGTCACCACGGCAAACGCGCCCAGGTTCATCACCGCGTACACCGCCAGGTACGCCACCGCCGCGGGCAGCGTGTCGGCCAGGTCCTCGCCGTGCCCGGCGGCCGTGCCGAACGGCACCAGCACATAGCCCGACTGGGCGATCGAGGACCACGCGAGCAGCCGTACCGCGTCGGTCTGGCGCAGCGCGGCCACGTTGCCCGCGGTCATCGTCACCGCGGCGAGCACCGCGAGCGCCGGCCCCCACAGGTGCGCGTACGGGCGGAACGCGATGCCGGCCACGAGCAGCAGCCCGGCGAAGCCCGCGGTCTTCGAGACCACCGACAGGTACGCGGCGACCGGGATCGGCGCACCGCGATAGGTGTCCGGCGCCCAGGCGTGGAACGGCACCGCCGCGACCTTGAAGGCGAACCCGATCATGGTCAGCACCGCGCCGGTCGCGGCCACGTGGGTGAGCTTCGGATCGAGCCGGTCCAGCTCGCCCGCGATGCGGGCCAGATGCACGCTGCCGGTGCTCCCGTACACCAGGCTCACCCCGAACAGCAGCACCGCGGTGGCGCCGGCCGAGAGCAGGAAGAACTTCAGCGCCGCCTCGCCGCCCCGACCGTCCCGGCGCAGCCCGACCAGCGCGAACGCGGGCAGCGACAACGTCTCCAGCGCGACCACCAGGGTGAGCAGATCGCGGGCACCGGCCAGCGCCACCGCGCCGGTCACCGAGGACAGCAGCAGAAAGTGGTACTCACCGCCCGGCACCTCCGAAGAGTCGCCCGCCCCGTCGGCGCCGTCCGCCCGCATCATCGGCATCGACAACAGCACCACCACGACCGCCGAGCCGAGCAGGACCAGCTGTAGCACCAGCGTCAGATCGGTGACCACGTACGAACAGCCCGACGGCGAGCAGAACGTCCCGCGCGCGTCGTCCCCGTCCGCCCGCAGCGGCACCAACAGCACCAGGCCCGCGCCGAGCCCGGCCAGCGTCAGCCACGGCAACACCGCCTTGCGCGCACCCTCCAGGAACAGGTCCGCGAGCAGCACCACGAGCGCGGCGACCGCGACCGCAAGCACCGGCGAGATCGCGAGCCAGTCGATCGACTGGACGTCGAACGGCATGTCAGCTGCCTCCCATGAGGGCACGCACGGCCGGGTCGGTGATCGCGAGCAGGGTGGCCGGCCATAGCCCGGCGACCAGCGTCAGTGCGACGAGCGGGGTCCACACCACGAGTTCCGGACCGGTCACGTCCACCCCGGCGGCCGGCTCGCCGCCCGCCGGTCCCATGCAAAGCCGCCGGACCAGGCCGAGCAGATAGGCCGCGGTCAGCACGGTGCCCAGGCCGGCGATCGCCAGGAAGGTCCGGTAGCCGCCGACGGACAACCCGGCGCCCGGCTCGTACGCGCCGTACATCGCCAACAGCTCGCCCCAGAAGCCGGCCAGCCCCGGCAGCCCGAGCCCGGCCACCGCGCCGAACGCGACCAGCGCGCCCAGCCGGGGCGTACGCCCGTACATCCCGCCGCCCAGCCGGCCGAGCAGCGCCGTGCCGTGCCGGTCCTTGACCGCGCCCGCCAGGAAGAACAGCAGGCCGGTGACCAGCCCGTGGCCGATGTTGACGAACAGCGCGCCGTTGACGCCCTGCGGGGTGAGCGTGGCGATGCCAAGCAGCGCGAAGCCCATGTGGCCCACCGACGAGTAGGCGATGATGCGCTTCAGGTCCCCGTCCGGGTCGCGCAGCAGCGCCAGGCACACCAGCGACCCGTACACGATGCCGACCACGCCGAACGCGGCCAGATACGGCGCGAACGTCTCGGCACCCTCCGGCACCACCGGCACCGCGATCCGGATCAGGCCGTACGTGCCCATCTTGAGCAGGACGCCCGCCAAAAGCACCGAGCCCGCCGTCGGCGCGGCGGTGTGCGCGTCGGGCAGCCAGGTGTGCAGCGGCCACATCGGCACCTTGACCGCCAGGCCCAGGCCGATCGCCAGGAACGCGAGTACCTGTACGCCGTGCGACATGCCCTCGCCGTGCCGGTCGGCGAGTTCGACCATGTCGAAGGTGCCGGTCTTCGCCTGGATGAGCAGGAAGCCGAGCAACATCACGGCCGAGCCGAGCAGCGTGTACAGGATGAACTTGTACGACGCGGGGCCGCGCTCGCCCGGACTTCCCCACCGGTTGATCAGGAAGTACATCGGCACCAGTACGACCTCGAAGAACAGGAAGAACAGGATCAGGTCGAGGGCCGCGAAGGTACCGAGGGTGCCGGTCTCGAGGACCAGGAACAGCGCGACGAAGGCCCGCGAGGAGCCGCCCGGCGGAATGTTCCACAGGCTGTGGACGGCGACCAGCAGGGTCAGCAGCGCGGTGAGCACGAGCAGCGGCAGCGAGATGCCGTCGATGCCGAGGTGGAACCGCAACCCGAGCGAGGGCGCCCAGGACACGTCCGTCTCGAACCGCATCCCCCGCCCGCGCCGGAACGCGCAGGCCAGTGCGACGGCGCCGGCCAGGGTGGCCGCGGTGGCGCCGACGCCGATCAGCCGGGCCGCCCGATCACCGACCCCGGGCAGCAGGAGCAGGGCGGCACCGAGCAGCGGCGCGGCCACGACGAGGATCAGCACGACGCTCACCGCGGGGTCTCCTGGGCGTGAAGGGGCGTCGGGGGAAACGACCGGGGGCGGATCACGAGCCCACCGCCACCGCGAGGGCGAGCACGACCACGCCGGCGAACAGGCCGGTCAGATACAGCCGGGTGTTGCCGTTCTGGCCGCGACGGATCCCGCCGCCGAGCAGCCACGCGCTCTGCGCCGCGCCCTTGACGTAGGTGTCGATCACGGCCCCGTCGGTGAACCGGGCGGCCTTGGCGCCCGCTCGGACGGGGGTGAGCACCAGCGCCGCGTACAGCCCGTCCACATCGAACCCGCGCAACGCCGGGCCGCGCACCGGACCGAGCACCCGGGCCGGGTCGGCGGCCGGATCGCGCCGCCACGCCGCGGCGACCGTACCCACGCCCAGGACCAGCGCGACCAGCGCCAATCCCGTGGTCAGCGGATGCGGCGTCAGCTCGTCGTAGCCGAGTTCACCGCCCAGTGAGGGCAGCCCCGGGAAGGCCAGGAAGCCGAACAGCACGGTGGGCACGGCGAGGACCACCAGCGGCCACACCATCGCGCTCGGGGCCTCGCCGTGCCGGCCCCGCCCGGGTTCGCCGTAGTCCGCCGCGTCCGCGTGCGCCGGCACCTCCGCACCGGGCGCCGCCTCGCGCGTCGGCCCGAGGAACACCCGCAGCCAGACCCGGGTCGCGTAGGCCGCCGTCAACGCGGCCGTCAACAGCCCCGCCACCAGCACCAGCCAACCGGCGACGGCGGGCACCGAGTCGTGCCCGGCGGCGGTGTGCTCGGCCGCGCCGAGCACCGCCTCCTTGCTGAAGAAGCCGGAGAACGGCGGCACGCCGGCGAGTGCGGCCAGACCCGCCGTCATGGTCCAGAACGCGATCGGCGCGCGCCGGCGCAGGCCACCCATGCCGGCCAGCGCGCCGGTCCCGGCCACGTGGATCAGCACGCCCGCGCCGAGGAAGAGCAGCGCCTTGAACGCGCCGTGCGCGAGCAGGTGGAACACCGCCGCGTCCCGCCCGCCGACCGCCAGGCCGCCGGTCATGTAGGCGAGTTGGCCGACAGTGGACCACGCGAGCACCCGCTTCAGGTCCTCCTGGGCGAGCGCGGCGAGCGCCGAGCCGATCATCGTCACCGCGGCCATGACGGCGAGCACGATCAGCGTCGGGTGCGCGGCCAGGAACGCCGGGTAGAGCCGGGCCACCAGGTAGGCACCCGCGGCGACCATCGTGGCGGCGTGGATCAGCGCGGACACCGGAGTGGGGCCGGCCATCGCGTCGGGCAGCCAGGTCTGCAGCGGCACCTGGGCCGACTTGCCCGCGACGCCGCCCAGCATCAGCAGGGTGCCCGCGGTGACCCAGCCGGCGCCCCCCTCGGGCACCGCCGCGAGCACGTCGCGAATCCGGAACGAGTCGGCGCCGGCGGCCAGGACCAGGATGCCGATCAGGAACGGCACGTCGCCCAGCTTGGTGACCACGAACGCCTTGATCGAGGCCGAGCGGGCCGCCTCCGTCTCCCAGTGGTGGCCGATCAGGAAGTAGGAGCAGACGCCCATCACCTCCCAGCCGACGAGCAGCACGATCAGGTCGCCGGTGTAGACCACGAGCAACATCGCCGCAGTGAACAGCGAGACCAGCGCGGCGTAGGAGGAGTAGCGCGGGTCCGCGCGCAGGTAGGCCGCCGAGTAGACCTGCACGAGCAGCGCGACCACCGTGACGAGCACCGCGGACAGCGCGGCGAGGCCGTCCACGCGCAGCCCGAGGGTGATGTCGAGGGCGCCGGTGGGGGTCAACCGCACCGCCGAGTCGCGCACGTCGTCGCCGATGCCGGCGGCTACCACGATCGTGAGCACGGTCGCGGCCAGGCCGGCGGGTACGGCGATCAGGACCGGGCGCACCCGGCGCCCGAGCAGCAGCCCGAACAGGGCCGCGAGCGCGGGCAGTGCGGTGGCCGTCGCGGCGGCGACCGTCATACCGATCCCTCCTTGTGCTCGGCCAGCTCGCGCAGGTCGGGGATGTCGGCGGTGGCCCGGTTGCGGAACACCATCAGCACGATCGCCAGGCCCAGGCCGATCTCGGCGGCGGCGATGGTGATCACGAACAGGGTCAGCGCCTGTCCGGCGTGCAGCGTGTCGCGCAGGTACATGTCGAACGCGACCAGGTTGACGTTGACCGCGTTGAGCATCAGCTCGATCGACATCAGCACGAGGATCGCGTTGCGGCGCGCGAGCACCCCGTACAGTCCGATGCCGAACAGCAGGACGGCCAGGACGAGCGGATAGACCAGATGCATCGGGTCAGTCCTTCCGATCCGAGCGCGCGCGGGCCCGGGAGCGGGAGAGCACGACGGCGCCGATCAACGCGGCCAGGAGCAGCACGGACAACACCTCGAACGGCAGCACCCACACCTTGAACAGGCTCTCCCCGGTGACCTTCGTGGTGCCCACGGTGTCGTCGCCCAGGTGGAGGTAGGCGCTCCGGAACGCGTCCACGATCACGGTGACCAGGGTCGCGGCGGCGCCGAGCGCGACTGCGGCGGCCGGGATCCGGGCGGTGCGGTCGACCGGTTCCGAGTAGCCGATCGGCGCCTTGGTGAGCATCAGCCCGAACAGCAGCAGCACCACGACCGCGCCGACGTAGATCAGCACCTGGACCCAGGCGATGAACTCGGCGGTGAGCAGCAGGTACTCGGCGGCCAGACCGCCGAGGGTGACCACCAGCCACAGCGCGGCGTGCACGACCTGACGGGTGGTCACCACGAGCAGCGCGGAGCCGAGCACCACCAGGCCGATCAGCACGAATGCGATCTCCGCGCCGGTGGGCGAGAGGAATCCGTGCTCGGTGGCGGCGAGATTCACGGTGTCTCCTCCGCGTCCGACGCGGCGGCCCGGGCCGCCGCCGCGGCCTTCTCCGCCTTCTCCACGGCCTTGCGGGCCTGGGTCAGCTCCTTGGGGTCCTCGGCGCGCTCGTCGAGGGCGGGCGGCGGCGGGACCGTCCACATCCACTCGCGCAGCCGGTCCTTCTCGTGCGTGAGTTCGTGGATGTCGCCCGTCGCGTACTCGAACTCGGGCGACCAGAACAGCGCGTCGAACGGGCACACCTCGACGCAGATCCCGCAGTACATGCACAGTGCGAAGTCGATCGCGAAGCGGTCGAGCACGTTGCGGGTGCGGTCGCGCGCGCCGGGTTCGCGGGCGGGCACGACCTCCTTGTGCGAGTCGATGTAGATGCACCAGTCGGGGCATTCGCGCGCGCACAACATGCAGACCGTGCAGTTCTCCTCGAACAGCGCGATCACCCCGCGCGAGCGGGGCGGCAGTTCGGGGAGCACCTCCGGATAGGACTGGGTGGTGCTGCGTCGGGTGAGCGTCTTGAGGGTCACCGCGAGGCCCTTGGCCAGGCCCTTCATCAGGTCGCCACCTTTACCACGCCGGTCAGGACGAGTTGGCCGAGCGCGAGCGGGACGAGCGTCGTCCAGGCCAACTTCTGCAGCTGGTCCTCGCGCAGTCGCGGGTAGCTGACCCGCAGCCAGATCACCACGAACGCAAGCACGCCGATCTTGAGCAGGGTCCACAACCAGCCGACCGAGTCCGACCACGGCCCGTGCCAGCCGCCGAGGAAGAGCACGGTGGTCAGCGCGCAGACGACCAGGATCCCGGCGTACTCGGAGAGCAGGAAGAACGCGAAGCGCAGGCCGGTGTACTCGGTGTAGGCGCCGAAGATGATCTCCGAGTCGGCGACCGGCATGTCGAACGGCGGGCGCTGGATCTCGGCGAGACCGGCGGTGAAGAACACCACGCCGCCGATCGCCTGCCAGGGCAACCACCACCACTCGAAGCCCTCGACGATCCCGGGCAGCGACACGGTGCCGGCGGCCATCGCGACCGAGGCGGCGGCGAGCAGCATGGGCAGCTCGTACGCCATCAGCTGGGCCGCCGCGCGGATGCCGCCGAGCAGCGAGTACTTGTTGGCCGACGCCCAGCCGCCCATCAGCGAGCCGAGCACGCCGACGCCCATCACCGCGAGCACGAACACGATGCCGGCGTCGATGGTGCGGCCGACGAATCCGTTCGGGCCGATCGGGATGGCGATCAGCACCACGAAGTAGGGGATCAGCGCGACGGCCGGCGCGAGTTTGAAGACCCGGCGGTCGGCGCCGGCCGGGACGATGTCCTCCTTCTGGGCGAACTTGACGCCGTCGGCGACCAGTTGTGCCCAGCCGTGGAAGGCGCCGGCGTAGATCGGGCCGACCCGGGCCTGCATGTGCGCCATCACCTTGTGCTCGGTCTGACCGATCACCAGGGGCAGCACGAGGAAGGCCCCGAGCACGAGAACGAGCCGGAGGCACACGTCGAGGAGACTCACGGGGTGTCCCCTTCGGCGGGCTCGGCGGGCTCGGCCGGCTCCGCGGCGGGCGGCGTCGGGGGCGGCTGCGCCGCCGGCGGCGTCTGGCTCGCCGACCCCTGGGACGCGCTGCGGGTGCGCCGCGCCGGGGGCGTGCCCTCCGCCGCCTGGCTCGCCGATCCCGCCGAGGCACTGCGGGTCCGGCGCGGCGGCGCGCCCGTGCCCTCCGTCGTCCCCGTCCCGGCCTGGCTCGCCGACCCCGCCGACGCGCCGCGGGCGCGGCGTGGGCGCTCCTCGGCGGCGGCCGCGGCCTCGGCCGCCGCCTCCTCCTTGTGCGGACCCCACGTTGCCGGGTCCGGCACACCCGGCGGCAGCGTGCGCCGCCGGCCCGGCGAGCGCCCCGGCCCGCCGCCGTGGTCGGACTCGCCCGGCTCCTTGGCCCCCGGCCAGGGCTTGGCCACCCGCGCGGCCAGGACGAACTCCTTGCGCAGCGGATGCCCCTCGAAACCGTCCGGCAACAACAGCGGATCCAGGCCGGGGTGCCCGGTGAAATCGATCCCGAACATCTCGTGCGTCTCCCGCTCGTGCCAGCGGGCCCCCGCGTACACCCCGGTCGCGCTCGCCAGCACCGCGCCCTCGCGCGGCACGCGGGTACGCAGCAGCAGCCGGGGCCCGCGCGGGATCGCGCACACGTGGGCGACCACGCCGAACCCGTCCGCGAGTTCGTCCACCCCGGTGAGCCAGTCGAAGAACGCACAACCGAGCCGATCGCGCGCCGCGGTCAGCGCGTCGACCCAGTGCTCGGGCGCGACGTCGAGCGTGACGAGCCCGTAGGCGTCCGACACGGCGAGCACCAACTCCTCGCCCACCCCGGCGCGGATCTCCTCCGGGGTCATCCGGCACCCCCGGCCGGCGGCGTGGGCGGCGCGACCGGCGGCCGACTCAACGCGGCGGCGGGCAGCGTACGCCCGTACCGCGCGGCCGGGTTCTCCACCGCGATCCGCTCCTGGAGCTTGAGGATGCCCTGGAGCAGCGCCTCCGGCCGCGGCGGGCAGCCCGGCACGTACACGTCGACCGGCACGATCTGGTCCACGCCCTTGGTGACGCAGTACGAATCCCAGTACGGCCCACCACAGTTGGCGCACGACCCGAACGAGATGACGTACTTGGGCTCGGGCATCTGCTCGTACAGACGCTTGATCGCGGGCGCCATCTTGTCGCTGACCGTGCCCGACACGACCATCAGGTCGGCCTGGCGCGGTCCGGGCGCGAACGGGATCACGCCGAGGCGGATGAAGTCGTGCCTGGCCATCGACGACGCGATGAACTCGATCGCGCAGCAGGCCAGGCCGAAGTTGAACACCCAGAGGGAGTAGCGCCGCCCCCAGTTGAGCACCAACCGCACCGGGTCGGGCGCCAGCCGGGAGAGCACCCCGAGCCGGGGTGTCGGCAGATCGACCGGCGGTCGATCCGCGGGAGCGGGTGTCACGTCCATGCGAGCACGCCCTTCCGCCACGCGTACAGCAGTCCGGTGGCCAGGAAGCCGACGAACACGAACATCTCCACCAGGGTCGTGGCGCCGAAGCCGGGCGCGTCGAAGACCGTCGCCCAGGGGAACAGGTAGATCGCGTCGACCGCGAAGATGACGTAGAGATAGGCGTAGAGGTAGTAGCGGATGTGCACCTGCGCCCAGCCCACCCCCACGGGATCGACACCGCACTCGTACGTGGTCAGCTTCTCGTGCGTGGGTACGCTCGGTCGCAGCAGTCGCCCGCCGACGAACGCCACCGCGACGAAGGCGGACGCGACCAGCAGCACCAGACCCACGAGCGCGTACGTTCCGTAGTAGCCCTCCACCCGGCGCCTGCCTCCCGATCGACATTGCCTCGACGTTGCGTGGACGTTGCGTATCTTTGTGGCACGGGAGTCTAGGGGGGTTGCGCCGGACCTGTCCCCGGTGTCCGGTCCGGTCGACCCCGCCGGACCGGTGACATCCGCCCCGGCCCCAGGTGGTAGGGACAACCCCACCCCCAAGACACCGACCCGCGCCATGGGACCCGTCCGGGCCTCCAGGCAGAGTTGACCCAACGGATCGGCTTCTCTCCCAGCGAGGCAACTCCATGTCCATGCCCTCACCCGTGACTGCCTACGACGGGTCCACAGGTGATGCCCCGGCTCGAACCCGGCCGGGCATCCTGCGCGCGCCGTTCACCGTGCGCACGTGGACCGACACCATCCATCTGGTGCTGAATCTGCCCGTCGGCATCGTCGGCTTCACCTACGCGGTGGTGTTCATCGCGCTCGGCATCGGGCTGACCCCGCTGTTCCTGCTCGGGTTGCCGCTGATCGTGCTGACCCTGCTCGGCGCTCGCGCGCTCGGGCGGATGGAGCGGGCTCGGGCGAGCGCGCTGCTCGACGAGCACGTCCGCGCTCCGGCACCGCTGCGGCACCCGCCCGGCTGGACGGGCTGGATCAGGGGGGGATTGACCGACCGTACGGGGTGGCGGGCCTGTCTCTACCTGTTCCTGCAACTGCCCTGGGGTGTCTTCACCTTCGTGGTCACCACGGTGTTGTGGGCGACCTCGCTGAGCGCGATCGCCTATCCGCTCATCCAGCCGCTGTACCGCCGGGCCGACATGCCGGGCGCGATGATCTCCGGCGACGGGCCGAACGAGCCGGGCGTGGACCACTACCTCGCCGGGCCGGGCCCGGTCTCGCTGACCGTGGTGGCCGGGGTGGTGCTGTTCTTCGCCACCCCGTGGCTGGTGCGCGGGATGGCCAACGTGGACCGGGTGATGGTGCGCGGGCTGCTCGGCCCGGCCTTCCTGTCCGAGCAGGTGCGCGACCTGACCGTCTCGCGCGGCGCGGCGGTCGACACGGCCGCCTCGGACCTGCGGCGGATCGAGCGCGACCTGCACGACGGCGCCCAGGCACGGCTCGTGGCGCTGGCGATGGACCTGGGCATGGCGAAGGAGAACCTGAACGCGAGTCAGGACACCGAGACCGCGCGGATGGTGTCCTCCGCGCACGACGAGGTCAAGCTCGCCCTCCAGGAGCTGCGCGACCTCGCCCGGGGCATCCACCCGGCGGTACTCACCGACCGGGGTCTGGACGCGGCGCTGTCCTCGATCGCGGCCCGCTGCACCGTTCCGGTCCGGGTCGAGGTGGATCTGCCGGAGCGCCCGCCCGCGCCGATCGAGTCGGTCGCCTACTTCTGCGCGTCGGAGTTGCTGACCAACGTCTCCAAGCACGCCCGCGCCACGCACGCATGGGTGACGGTGGGCCACGAGGACGGCCGGATGTACCTGATCGTCGCCGACGACGGCGCGGGTGGTGCCGCCACCGGCAAGGGTTCCGGTCTGGCCGGCCTCACCGAGCGGGTGCGCGGTGTGGACGGCACGCTGCATGTGGACAGCCCCGAGGGCGGGCCGACCCGGGTCACCGTGTGGTTGCCGCTGTGAGGTTTTGTCGAGGGTGACCCCCACCCTCCCGATCGGGACGGCCGGCCGCGGTTTCGGCCGGAGTACGCCGCATCCGTTCGAATCCGGAAGACTGTAGGCCGCACCCGCCGTCCGGGTGCGGCCTACCGGATTTGGGGGATGTGAACGCAGTGCGCGTCGTCATCGCTGAGGATTCCGTACTACTTCGGGACGGTTTGTCCCGATTGTTGACCGCTCGTGGCCACGAGATCGTGGGGGCGGTCGGCGACGCCGAACAACTGGTCGCGGTCGCGACCGAGCTGCGTCCCGATGTCTGCGTGGTGGATGTGCGCATGCCGCCGACGCACACCGACGAGGGCATCCGCGCGGCGGTGAAGATGCGCGCGACGCTGCCCGAGGTCGGGGTGCTTGTCCTGTCACAGTACGTCGAGGAGCAGTACGCGACGGAACTGCTCGCGGGCAACACCAGTGGCGTCGGCTATCTGCTCAAGGACCGGGTCGCCGACGTCGGCGAGTTCGTCGCCGCGGTCGAGCGGGTGGCCGGCGGCGGTACCGCCCTCGACCCCGAGGTGGTCTCGCAACTGCTCGGCCGCTCGCGCAAACGGGATGTGGTGGAAAAGCTCACACCGCGCGAGCGCGAAGTACTCGGTTTGATGGCCGAAGGGCGTACCAACGCGGCCGTGGCGCAGGCTTTGGTGGTGTCGGACGGAGCGGTGGAGAAGCACGTCAGCAACATCTTCGGCAAGCTCGGCCTGGCGCCCAGTGACACCGATCACAGACGCGTGCTCGCAGTACTCGCCTATCTCGGATCCTGACATCGTAGGGATCGAATTACTGGACCCATGCAATCATCCGGTCGATCGCAGGCGCCGTCCCAGCCGGGGACGGGCCTTTGTTTTGCTCGGAAACCGCAGCGTTTTGCTCGGAAACCGCAGCGCTTCACCTGGATCCAGCTGTGGTTTGCTCGGATTCAGCCGGATTTGTACCGCTTGCGGGCCATGTCCGGAGCGTGACGCCGCTCACGTCGCGCGCCAGGGCGGATCCCCGCCCGTTCACGGGGGGCACCACGGTGTCCCTCCGTGCCGCCGTACGATGAAAACTGCGACATCCGCGCGGTGCGCGGACCAACCGCCGCAGCGCCGAGGAGGTCCTTCCCCGTGACCAAGCAGGTCAAGCAGCTCGACCGGGTCGTGATCCGGTTCGCCGGCGATTCCGGTGACGGAATGCAGCTGACGGGCGACCGTTTCACGTCCGAGACGGCGACGTTCGGAAACGATCTGTCGACCCTTCCCAACTTCCCCGCCGAGATCCGGGCGCCCGCAGGCACCCTGCCGGGCGTGTCGAGCTTCCAACTCCACTTCGCCGACCACGACATCCTGACCCCGGGCGACGCGCCGACCGTCCTGGTCGCGATGAACCCGGCCGCGCTCAAGGCCAACATCCGCGACCTGCCGCGCGGGGCCGAGATCATCGTCAACACCGACGAGTTCTCCAAGCGCGCGATGGCCAAGGTCGGCTACCCGACCAGTCCGCTGGAGGACGGGTCGCTCGACGCCTACAACGTGCACGCGATCCCGCTGACCACGCTGACGGTCGGCGCGCTCGCCGAGTTCGAGATCTCCAAGAAGGACGCCGAGCGGGCGAAGAACATGTTCGCGCTCGGGCTGCTGTCCTGGCTGTACCACCGCCCGACCGAGGCGACCATCGACTTCCTGCGGCGCAAGTTCGCCAAGCTGCCGGTGATCGCCGAGGCGAACGTGGCGGCGTTCAAGGCGGGTTGGAACTTCGGCGAGACCACGGACGACTTCGCGGTCTCCTACGAGGTGGCACCGGCGAAGCTGCCCTCGGGCACGTATCGCAACATCACCGGCAACCTCGCGCTGTCCTACGGCCTGGTGGCCGCCGGACAACTGGCCGAGCTGCCGGTCTACCTGGGTTCGTACCCGATCACCCCGGCCTCGGACATCCTGCACGAGCTGGCCAAGCACAAGAACTTCGGCGTGCGCACCTTCCAGGCCGAGGACGAGATCGCGGGCATCGGCGCCGCGCTCGGCGCCTCGTTCGGCGGCGCGCTCGGGGTGACCACCACCTCCGGTCCCGGTGTCGCGCTCAAGTCCGAGACGATCGGGCTCGCCGTCTCACTGGAGCTGCCGCTGCTGATCGTCGACGTGCAGCGCGGCGGGCCCTCCACCGGGCTGCCCACCAAGACCGAGCAGTCCGACCTGCTCCAGGCCATGTTCGGCCGCAACGGCGAGGCGCCGGTGCCGATCGTGGCCCCGCAGACCCCGTCCGACTGCTTCGCCGCCGCCGTCGAGGCGGCCCGGATCGCGCTGAAGTACCGCACCCCGGTCTTCCTGCTCTCCGACGGCTACCTGGCCAACGGCTCCGAGCCGTGGCGCCTGCCCGAGACGTCGGAACTGCCGGACCTGCGGGTCGCGTTCGCCACCGAGCCGAACCAGGAGAACGCGGACGGAACCAAGGAGTTCTGGCCGTACAAGCGCGACCCCGAGACGCTGGCCCGCCCGTGGGCGGTGCCCGGCACCCCGGGTCTGGAACACCGCATCGGCGGCATCGAGAAGGCCGACGGCATCGGGTCGATCTCCTACGACCCGGCCAACCACGACCTGATGGTGCGCACCCGCCAGGCCAAGGTGGACGGCATCGCGAAGGACATCGACCCGCTGTGGGTCGACGACGCGACCGGCGACGCCGACGTCCTGGTGATCGGCTGGGGCTCCACCTACGGCCCGATCGCCGCGGCGGTGCGCCGGGTGCGGGCCGCGGGCGGCAAGGTCGCGCAGGCCCACCTGCGCCACCTCAACCCGTTCCCGGCCAACACGGCCGAGGTGCTGCGGTCGTACGACAAGGTGATCGTCCCGGAGATGAACCTGGGTCAGCTCGCCCTGCTCCTGCGCGGCAGGTTCCTCGTGGACGCCATGTCGTACAACCAGGTTCGCGGGCTGCCCTTCAAGTCCGAGGAACTGGCCCACGTGATCCGGGAAGTGATCGAGAGTGTCTGAGTCCGCGAACGGCGCCGGCGGTTTCCCCTCGCTGGCGCTGATCCCGAAGGCCGATGCCAAGCAGTCCATGAAGGACTTCAAGTCGGACCAGGAGGTGCGCTGGTGCCCGGGTTGCGGCGACTACGCCATCCTGGCCGCCGTGCAGGGCTTCCTGCCCGAACTCGGGCTCCGCAAGGAGAACGTGGTGTGGATCTCGGGCATCGGCTGCTCCAGCCGTTTCCCGTACTACCTCAACACCTACGGCATGCACTCGATCCACGGGCGCGCGCCGGCCATCGCGACGGGTCTGGCCACCTCGCGCGAGGACCTGTCGGTGTGGGTGGTCACCGGTGACGGCGACGCGCTGTCCATCGGCGGCAACCACCTGATCCACGCGCTGCGCCGCAACGTCAACCTGAAGATCCTGCTGTTCAACAACCGGATCTACGGTCTGACCAAGGGTCAGTACTCGCCCACCTCGGAGACCGGCAAGATCACCAAGTCCACCCCGATGGGCTCGCTCGACCACCCGTTCAACCCGCTGTCGGTGGCCATCGGCGCCGAGGCGTCGTTCGTGGCCCGGTCGATCGACTCCGACCGCAAGCACCTGACCTCGGTGCTGCGCGCGGCGGCGGCGCACGAGGGCACGGCCCTCGTGGAGATCTACCAGAACTGCAACATCTTCAACGACGGCGCGTTCGAGCAGCTCAAGGACCCCGCGCAGCGCGACGACGTGACCATCCGGCTCGAACACGGGCAGCCGATCCGGTTCGGCGCACAGGGCCAGTACGGCGTCATCCGCGGCGCGCACGGTGCGCTGGACGTGGCCGAGGTGGCCAAGGTCGGCGAGGACGCGGTGCTCGTGCACGACGCGCACGCGGACAACCCGGAGCTGGCCTTCGCGCTGACCCGGCTCGGCGATCTGACGAGCAACACGCACACCCCGATCGGGGTGTTCCGCGACATCGCGCGTCCGGTCTACGACCGGCTGATGTCGGCCCAGATGGCCGAGGCGGCGACGAAGCAGGGCCCGGGCGACCTGGCCTCGCTGATCCGCGGCAACGACACCTGGACGATCGCCTAGCGAACGACGCGAGACCCGCGCGGGCCCGGCACGAGCGTGTGCCGAGCCCGCGCGCTTTTGCGTCCGGCCCCCTGTTCGGCGGAGCACCCGCATGCACGGCCCGGGACCCGGGAAGCCATGCGGGTATGCAGTCGCCCCCGGGACCGGGCGGCCGGGCCGGGGTGCCGGCGGTCGGCGGCCCACCCGCTCCGCTCAGCGTGGACGTCCACATCCCCGAGACGATCGGGTATCGGCTCAAGAAGCGACTGCTCGGCCCGCCCCTGGTGAGTTCGCGGCTGCGCGGCGAGAAGTTGTCCAACCCGACCGCGCTGGGCGTGCTGGCCTCGGACTGCATCTCCTCGTCCGCGTACGGCACCGAGCAGATGTTGCGCGCCTTGGTGCCCTACGTCGGCGTCGCCGCCTTCACCCTGCTGCTGCCGGTCACCTACGCGATCCTCGCGGTGCTGCTCCTGCTCACCCTGTCCTACTGGGACGTGGTGAGCCTGTATACGAAGGCCGGCGGCTCCTACATCGTGGCCCGGGACAACTTCGGGCCGCGGGTCGCACAGGTCGCCTCGGTCGCGCTGCTGATCGACTACGTGGTCACCGTCGCGGTGCAGACCGCGGCCGGCACCGACGCGATCGCCTCGCTGCTGCACCTGATGTGGGACACCGACATCAGCCGGTGGAAGCCGGAGGTGTGCGTGGCGGTGGTCGGCGTGCTGTTCTACGGCAACCTGCGCGGAGTCCGGGAGGCCGGGCGGGCGTTCGCGCTGCCCGCGTACCTGTTCATCGGCGCGCTGGCGATCGTCTTCGCGGTGGCGCTGATCCGCTGGACGACGCACGGATCGCTGCCCCAGGCGGACGTACACGCCGCGGGTGCGGTCCCGCTGGGCACCTCGGGCAACGGACTGCTCTACGGCGCCTCGCTGTTCGTGGTGCTGCGGGCGTTCGCCAACGGCGGGTCCTCGCTGACCGGCCTGGAGGCGCTGTCCAACAGCGTCTCCACCTTCCGCGAACCGCAGGGGCGCAACGCGCGCAAGACGCTGGTGGCGATGTCGCTGGTGCTGGCCACGCTCGTGCTCGGCATCTCGCTGCTCGCGCACGCCACCCACGCGATCCCCTATGTGGACGGCGACCCCACGGTGATCGCGCAGGAGGCGCACCTGGTGCTCGGCGGCGGGGTGCTCGGTCGGGCCGGGCTGGTCTTCGTACAGCTCGCCACCGCGCTGATCCTGTACACCGGCGCGAACACGCCGTTCAACGGCTTCCCGTTCCTGGCCGACTTCGTCGCCGAGGACGCCTTCCTGCCGAAGATGTTGCGCAAGCGCGGACACCGGTTGGCCTTCTCCAACGGCATCATCCTGCTCGCGGTGCCGGCCGTGGCCCTGCTCCTGGCCACCCGGGCGAGCGTGGACTCGCTGGTCGCGCTGTACGCGATCGGCGTGTTCACCGGGTTCATGATGGCGGGCGCGGGGCTGACCAAACACCACTGGACGCATCGCACCGGCCACTGGTGGGTCGGATGTGTGGTGAACGCGCTCGCGGCCGTGGTGTCCGGCACGGTCGTACTGATCTTCGCGATCACCAAGTTCACCGAGGGCGCGTGGCTGGTGGTCGTGCTCTTCCCGCTCGGCGTGTGGGCGTTGATCGGGGTCAACCGGCGTTATCGCGAGGAGGCGGCGGCCCTGGAGGCGGCGCCGGCCACCGCGGACTTCGGGCTCCGCGACCGGTCGGTGGTGGTGGTACTGGTCGACTCGCTCGACGTCGCGGTGCTCCAGGCGCTGCGCTACGCCCGCTCGTTGCGCGCCGACGACCTGCACGCGGCGCACTTCGTGCTGGACAACCGGCATGCCCGCAAGCTGAGCACCCGCTGGGACGCCAGTCGCGCGGCCGACATCCCGCTGGAGCTGATCGAGTGCCCGGACCGGCGGCTGGCCCGCGCGGTCGTCGAACTGGCCGCGCGGGAGGTGGCGGACGGCGCTTCGGGAATCATGCTGCTGCTGCCCCGTCGCACGTATCCGCCGCTGATCGGTCGGCTGCTGCACGGGCGGACCACCGAGTCGATCGCGTCCGCGCTGACCCGGGTACCGCACGCGGTCGCCACCATCGTGCCGTACGACGTCGGCGCGGCGATGGCCCACCGACCGGAGCCGGATCGCGAAGCGGCCGCGAAGTGTGTTCCCCGGTTGCTGCCGATCCTGGACGCGGAGCCGGAGCCGGCCGGCGGACCGGTCGCGACGGTCTCGGTGGCCGCGCTGAAGTGGCGACAACACGCGGACGTGGTCGGTCGGATCCGGGCGGTGTCGCCCTCGCCGGAGACCGCGCGACCGGCCCTGGAGGTCCAGCTGTACGACGACACGGGCGGCATCCGGCTGCTCTTCCACGGCCGGCGCCGACTCGCGGGCGTGGAACCGGGCCGCCGACTGCGCGTGCGCGGGGTGGTCGGCGAGGCGGAGGGCCATCTGGCGATGTCCGATCCGACGTACGAACTGCTGCCCGAGGACGAGGAGGAGTAGCCGGGGGCACGGGCCGCTCCGGGCGTCGCGGCCGACCGGCTCAGCCGACCCGGCGCAGCAGACCCAGCCGGCTCGCGGTGCGCACGATGTCGGTCGGCAGGTCGTCGCCGGCGAGCAGTTCCGACAGCGGGCGGTCGCTGCCCAGGAAGAGCCGGACGTCGGCGTCGCAGCACACGTCGATCAGGTTCACGAAACGTTGCCGGGCCTCGGCGCTCGCGGTCTTCAGCGGCGGCAGGTCGCGGATCACCCACGTGGGGTACGTCTCGGCCAGCACGAGGTAGTCGAGCGGCGAGGTCCGCCCCTCGCACAGCGCCTCGAACCCGGCCCACAACTCGTCGGGCCGGGCCGCGTCGACCAGCAACGCGCGGTTGTTCACGGTCAGCGTCGCCGCCTCGGCCGGCGTGGGCGGCACCAGGCCCTGTGCGCGCAGTTGCCCGGGATCGCCGGGCCACAACACCGCGCCCCGCGCGAACGCGCCGGCACCGGACTCGGCCCGGGGCAGCGCCCGATAGTCCTGTGGGCCGGCGACGGTGACCACGCTCATCCGGGTCTCGATCTCCCGGATCGTCGGCTCGAACAGGTGGTGGTAGAGCGGGTTGGGCAGCAGTCCGGACGGCGGGTAGTTGGAGGTGCAGACCAGGACCACTCCCCGGGTGTGCAGTTCCCGCAGCAGCCGGGTGACCAGCATCGCGTCGCCCGGGTCGTGCACGTGGAACTCGTCGAAGCAGACCAGGTCGACGTCGCCCACGAGTTCGGACACCGCCGCGTCCACAGCGCTGTGCTCGTGGCCGTGGTTGTCCCGGTGCCGCCGGACCGCCTCGTGCAACTGCCGGAAGAAGGCGTGGAAGTGCACCCGGGTCCGCCGGTCGGCGGGGCCGGCGACGGCGGCGAAGAAGGTGTCGAGCAGCCAGGTCTTGCCCCGCCCGACCGGCCCCCACAGGTACAACCCCGGCGGCGTCCGGCGGTGGAACAGCCCGTGCGCCCGGCCCCGGCCCAGCGCCAGGCCGAGTTCGGCCAGGCGGTCGGCGGCCTGCCGCTGGGCCGGATCGAGGATGTACCCGCGCGCCCGGGCGGCCTCGTCGAAACGGCTCCGGATCGTCTCGACCGTCGTTCGCATGATCGAGATCCTAGGGCCGGCACCAAATGTCGCCTCAGTCCACCGGCGAATCGTCGGATCGGACCGGAACGGCGTGGTACTCGACTTCGACATAGAACTGCCCGTTGGGCCTCTTCAGCCGCCGCACGGTGCGGTGTCCGGCGGCGCCCAACTCACGCAGCGCCTTCTGCACCCGGTACGGCCCCTCGGGCATCACGTCGGCCACGTCCTTGCCGGTGAACTTGATCCCCTCCGGCACGGCCAACATGCACGCAAGCACCCGACGGGCAAGCGGGCTGAGTCCACTGTCCGCGTCGTCGGACACGGCGCCCCACCCCCATGGCTCAGTCGACGATCGAAGCGGTGTCGAGAACGAAGCCGAAGGGATCCGGCATCGCATCGTCGTCGGTTTCCACACCATGTGTGTGCACGGCTTCAACGGACATCACACCCGTTCCTCCTCTCCCCGAGGCAACTCCTTCAGCCTAGTTTCGGGGTCGGGGGCACAGTAGACCTTCTCGGGCCATTCACCCGTTCGGGCAGATGTGCTCTCGTCTAGGGTCGCGGTATGCGTGTACAGCTGCGTCAGATCGTCGTGGATGCCCGGGAGCCGCGGGTTTTGGTCCGGTTCTGGGCCGGGTTGCTCGGTGGGGAAGCGGTGGATCGGGAGCGGGGTTGGTCGCATGTCGAGCCGGCCGGCTCGGCGCGGATGGCGTTCCAGCCGGTGCCGGAGGACAAGGCCGGGAAGAACCGGTTGCATCTGGACCTGACGGTGGCCGACATCGACGCGGCCGTGGCGCTCGCGGTCTCGCTCGGGGCCACACCGGTGGGCGAGACGGTCACCGACGAGCAGGGGTCGTTCCGGGTCATGCGCGATCCCGAGGGCAACGAGTTCTGCTTCGTCGACTGAGGTGGGGCGGCGCACGTGAAAAGGCGACGGATCGGCTCGGACCGGGAGGCGGCGGGACACAGTCGCCGCTCCGGGTGAGCCGATCCGTCGCCGGTCGGGGTCGGGTCCGCTCAGGCGGCGGTCACCACGGCCTCGCGGGCCAGTACCCGCTCGTCCATCTTCGGGCCGCCCTTGCGCGCGAAGATCACCAGGCGCATGAAGGCGAACCGGCCGATGCCCGCCAGGCCGGAGGCGGACAGGTACACCGACTGCTCGAGCAGCACCCCGGCGTGCGGCCGGATCGTGTGCAGCAGCAGCATCGCGGCGGTGGTGAACAGGTAGCAGACCAGCACGGTCAGCGCCGCCTTGACGTGGTCGCTCCTTCCGGGCTTGTCCTGCCCGAAGGTGAAGCGGCTGTGCAACTCGGTGGCGATCAGGGTGGAGCCCACGGTCACCAGCGCGTTGGCGGCGGCGAACGGCAGGTGGCCCGAGAGCAGGACCAGCGTCGCGCTGCTCGCGAGGCCGACCCCGCCGCCGAAGACGACGAAGCGCACGAAGGAGGCGATCACTCCGGGGGTCCGGGTGGGGGCGGCGGCGGTGCTCGTGGTGTCCATGTCGAAGAGCATCCGCCGCACCGCCGGCAGCCCTCGCACAATCCGCTGACCGCCCCTGTCGGCGGCTGTCAGCCGGTGCCGGCGGCCGGTTTCGGGGCTCGCAGGCCGGTCTACCACGGGGGCGTTTCGGCCGGCGCCGAAGCGTGGCGCGGCTAGTGTGCCGGGTCTCGGGTCGTTCGCCGGCGGGCCCGGTCCGGTCCGTGGGCCGAGGGTCGCCGGTCGCAAGCGGAGGTGGCGTGGGATGGGTGGCGGGACGCGGGTTCACGTGACTCCGACGGGCGCGCGGGCCGTGGCCGCGCGGTTTCGGGAGGTCAACGGGGAGCACCCGATGACGCCGGCCGACGACGCGTACGTGAATCGGCAGTTCGTCGAGCTGACCGAGTTGTGCGCGGCGACCGGGCGGGATCCGGAACGGGTGCGCCGACTCGTGCTGGACCGGTGCCTGCCGCTGCCCTCCTACCTGCGCTCGGACGGGGCCGAGATGGTGCCGGCCGACCTGTTCGCGCTCGCCGACGCGGCCGGCGGCCCGGACCGGCTCCGGGCCTGGTTCGTCGAGCACTGGGCCGATCCGGTCGAGGGCGAGGAGGAGTGGGCCGGCTACCTCAGCGGGCAGTACGTCTGCCTGCGCTCCGTCTCCCCCACCACGATCCGGCGCAAGAGCGAACTGATGGCAACGATCGACGCCGCCCTGGCCGCTCCCGCACCGGACGATCCGGCCTGGCGCGCCGCACTCCACCGGTCGATCGACGACCTGGACGCCCTGGAGCCGGACTTCACCGCCTACGACCGCCTCCGCTTCGGCGGCCCGGTCTCCCGCGACACCCACATCACCGCACCCCGCGCCCGCCACCCCCGCACCCCCTGATCGGGGCATACACCCAGCGGCCTCAAGGCCCCGGCCGCACCGCCCGCAGCGCGTCGACCAGTCCGTGTCCGTGGAACGAGTCGATCTCCCCCGACGCGGTACACGACCCCGCACACGGCAGCCGAGTCGCGGTGGCGGCCAGCCGGGCCGCGATCGTGTCCGGGCCCCACTCCGGGTGCTCGGACACGATCAGCGCGGCCACCCCGCTCACCGCGGGCGCCGCCATCGAGGTGCCCTCCTTCCGGGCCCACCCGCCGTCGCGCGCGGTGGACAACACGCCCTCGCCGCCGGCCGCGCCGTTCCCGCCGGGCCCGGCCAGATCCACCACGCCCAGGCCGGTGTTGGAGTAGCCGGCCCGCCGACCGTCCGCGCCGACCGCCGCGACCGTGACCACGCCCGGGAGTTCGGCGGGCGCCATCCGACACGCGTCGGTCACCGGGCGCGGCGGGACCGGCCGGCTCGCCGCGTCGTTCGGGCTGTACGGGTCCACCGTCTTGTGCGCGAGGTCGTAGTCGTCGTTGCCCGCCGCAGCGATCGACAACACGCCACGCTCGGCCGCGTACGCCGCCGCCCGACGGATGCCCTCGTACGCCACCGCCTGGTCCTCGTCGTCCGGACACATCAGCCACCACGGGTCGTTGTAGTAGCTGTGGTTGGCGATCCGCAGCCCCCGCACGGCGTGCTCGGCCAGCCACACGAACCCGCATACGCTCGCCTCGGCGTGGAACATCGTGTCCGCGTCGCCGACCCGCACCGCCGCGATCCGCACCCTCGGCGCCACCCCGACCACGCCGGAGCCGTTGCGCGCCGCCGCGATCGTGCCCGCCACGTGCGTCCCGTGGTCGGAGCGCGGTGCCCGCCACGCCGCACCCTCCCGGATCGGCCGGCCCGTCGAACAGTCCACCGACAACTCCGCGTCGAAGTTCGGCGCCAGGTCGGGATGCCGCTCGTCCACCCCGGAGTCGACCACCGCGACCGCCACATCGGGGCTGCCCTCGGTGATCCGCTGCGCCTCGTACGCGTGCACCATGGCCAGGTTCCACTGCGCGGCCTCCGCCGGATCCTCGACCGCGCCGCCACCGCGCGCGGCCGGCCCACCGTGCGCCGCGATCGGCGCCGTCCGGGTGGCCCCCACCCGCGCCACGCCCGGCCGCTCGCGCACCGCCGCCGCGAAGCCCGGCCCGCCGTGCGCGACGACCACCCCGATCCGCCCGTACGCCCCGACCACCGTGCCGCCCGCCCGCCGCACCGCCGACTCCACGAGCACCGTCCCGGCCGGCCCCGGCTCGCGGGTCAGCACCAGGTAGGAGTAGGTCTCCGCGGGTGCCTCGACCGACCTCCTCGGCGCCGCCGACACCGCCCGCGTGGGCACCGTCCCGAGCAGCACGACGCCGGCCGCCGACACCATCGCGATCGCCACACGCATCCTCATGACGGCCCACATGCACATGTACCGCCCGAACCAACCCGGCATTCACCCGGACGAGTTGCCCACCCGCCGGCACCGAACCGGCACCGAACGCCGACGGGCGCCGCGCGAGCCGGTCCCCCGGCCCACCCGACGCCCGCCGGCGCGGCGCCCCGTCTCACGTGGTGATGTCGCGCTCGTTCAGTCGAGCCCACGCCGCCGCGCCGAAGACCGCCGCATACGCCGCCTGCATCCCGAGGTTGCGCAGGATCTCGCCGGTCGGGATCGGATTGCGCAGCAGGTCCCCGAAGCTCATCCACGCGTCGGTGAACAACCACGGGTGCAGACCCGACAGCTGCGGGATCCCGGTCAGGATCGCGGTCACGATCACCACGCCGACCGTGGTCGCCATCGCCGCCACCGGCACCGTGGTCAGCGTCGACACGAACAGCCCGATCGCGGCCAGGCCGACCAACGAGGCGGCCACGCACAGCGCGATCAACACCGCCCGCCACGACGCCTCGACCATCGAGATCGAATCCCCGGTCAGCAGCGGCACATCGCCCATCGGGAACAGCGCCGCGCCGACCGCCAGCGCGGACAGCGCGATGGTGAGCGTCGCGGCCAGACAGAACGTCAGCACGCCGGCGAACTTCACCAGGAGCAGCCGGGTCCGCCCGGCCGGCGCGACCAGCAGGTAGCGCAGCGTCCCGCCGTGCGCCTCCCCCGCGATCGAGTCGCCCGCGACCACGCCGACGGTCATCGGCAGGAAGAACGGCAACGCGGCGGCCAGCGATGCGAAGACCAGGAACAGCCCGTTGCCGGTGACCTGGTTCACGAAGTCCATCGTCCCGCCGTCGCCGCCGCCGCGCGAGGAACCCCCGTCGTGGAAGTAGCGCAACGCGACCCCGAGCAGCACCGGAACCAGGGCCAGGAAGCCCAGCATCGCGGCCGTCCGCGGCCGCAGGAACACCAACCGCAGTTCGCTGCGCATCAGTCCGCGCAGCCGCGGCAGCCGTTCGGCACCGAACGACCCGGTATCCGCCGTCGAGTGCCCGAACGCGGGCGACAGGACACCCGTCTTGGGCAGTGCGTCAGTCGGTGACATCGAAGCCTTCCCCGGTCAGGGCGACGAACGCGTCCTCCAGGGACGGCCGCGCGAGGGTGAACGATCGGACCCGGATGTCGGCGCGCACCAGCGCCGCGCAGATCTCGTCCGGCTCCAGCGTGGGCGGGTCGGCCTCCACCCCGTCGTCGGTGGTGACCACGTCGGTCGCGCCGAGCCGCCGCAACACCACGACCGCCGCCTCCGCGTCGGGAGTCGTGACGAGCAGGCGGGCCCGGGTGCCGGCGCGCAACGATTCGACGGTGCCCTGGGTGATCAGCCGCCCGTGGCTCATCACCGCGACGTCCGTGCACACCTGCTCGATCTCGTCCAGCAGATGCGAGGACAGGAACACCGTGGTGCCGTCCGCGGCCAACCCGCGGATCAGCGTGCGGATCTCGCGCATCCCCTGCGGGTCAAGGCCGTTGGTCGGCTCGTCCAGGACCAGCAGGTCGCGCGGGCGCAGCAGCGCGGAGGCGATGCCGAGCCGCTGCTTCATGCCGAGCGAGTACGCCCGCGCCTTGCGGCCGGCCACCGCGGTCAGGCCGACCTTCGCCAACGCCGCGTCCACTCGGGCGTCGCGGGTCCGGGGGTCGGACGTGGGGTCGGCGGCGTCCAGCCGGTCCAGGTTCTGCCGACCGGTCAGGAAGCCGTAGTGGGCCGGGCCCTCGATCAGCGCGCCGACCCGGGGCAGGACCTGCCCGACGGCCGCCGGCATGGGGCCGTCGAGCAGGGTGACGGTGCCGCCGGTGGGCCGGATCAGCCCGAGCAACATCCGGATGGTGGTGGTCTTGCCGGATCCGTTGGGCCCGAGGAACCCGAAGACGGAGCCGGCCGGAACGGTCAGGTCGAGGCCGTCCACGGCGAGCCGGTCCCGGCCGTAGCGCTTGGACAGCCCCTCGGTACGGATCGCCGCGGTTCCGACCGCCGTGGACGCGGTCATCGCTGTGCCGCGATCCGCTGGAGCGTGTCCGCGTCGACCGCGCCGGCGAAGACCCGGCCCGAGTCGGTGGTCAACACGTTCAGCAACCGGGTGTTGATCAGCGTCCCACCCGGCACCGGCTTGCCCAGCTTGCCGAGCAACCCGGTGACATCCTTGCCGTCCTTGCCGTCCTTGCCGTCCTGGCCCTTGGCCCCGGCGGGCAGTTCGACCACGGTGGTCCACCCCTCACCCAGCAGACCGGGGGCGGGCCGCTCGCCGTTCGGCGCCGGCGGTGCGGTGGGCTTCCCGGGCGCCGCCTCGTGCGCGGGGGCCTCGGTGACCCGGGCGCCGGCCGGCGGCTTGAAGTCGAACGTCCCGGCGGCCGGCCTGTCGTAGGAGACCTCCTCGAAACCGATGTCGACGGCCGGCTTGCCGCCCTTGACGGTGTCCACGGTGACCCGCAGCGGCACCCCGGTCCTCGCGTCCACGAACACCGTCGCGGCGGCGATCAGGCTGCCCTGCGCCTTGGGCGCGAAGCGCAGCTTGTACACATCGTGCCCGGCAACCCGGGCGGTGCCGTCGACCCGGACGTCGGTGCTCGGGCCGACCAGGTCGAGCAGTTGGCGGGCCGCGTCCTGCGGGGTGGTCGGCACCAGCGACGCCACATCGGGGCGCGTCGCGTCGATCGTGGCGTGCGTCACGGCGTGCGCGCGGCTGTCGTAGGTCCACACGTCGCGGCCGTTGTGCACGACGTTGTACTCGGACAGATCGGCCATGATGCCGATCCGCTGCCGGTCCGGGCCGTCCAGGGCCACCTGGAGCTTGTTGGTGCCCGAGAGCAGCGCCTGCGGGCCGCCGCCGCCCTTCCCCGGGAGGGTCGGCAGGCCCAGGTCGGTGTCGATGCGGACGGTGCCGGTCAGCGCGTCGGCCCGCGCCGCGGCGACCTTGGCGACGAGTTGTTCGGCGGTGACGTCGGGCAGTCCCGGTCGCCCGTCGTCGGCGAACGCGGCCGGTCCGATGGTGACCGCGCCGACGGCGGCGGCGGCGATCGCGGCCGGCACGGCGAAGCGCCACGGCACGGATCGGCGGGTGGTGCTGGTCATGACAGGTGCCCCCTGATGCGAGTGTCCAGTGCGACACATCAAGAGGACCATCGGAGTCACCCACCCGGCGTCGCCCGTACGTCACCGGAAAACGTCACCCTCGGGGTGCCCCGCACCCGAAAGCCTGGGACTTCAAGCTGACCCACGGGAACCCGCACTACTCCCGGGGGAGCAGTCGAGGAGTAATCCGCAGCGATACACCGAACTAGGCGCTGCGCTCCACCACAAGCTCGCACAACGACGACAGGGCCCGCTTCGCGCTGCAATCCGGCAGCGGCGCCAAGACCTCCCGAGCCGCCTCGGCATAACGCCGAGTGTCCTCACGGGCCTTCGCGAGCGCCGGGTGCGCGCGCAGCAGCGCCAGTGCCTCCGCGTGCTCGTCGTCGTCCGTGATCGGGCCGTCGAGCAGTTCGAGCAGGTGCCGGTCGGCCGCCGGGGACGAGCCGGCCACCCCCGCACGCAGGTGCAACACCGGCAGCGTCGGCACCCCTTCGCGCAGATCGGTGCCCGGGGTCTTGCCCGACTCGGTCGCCTCGCTGGCGATGTCGAGCACGTCGTCGGCCAGTTGGAAGGCCACGCCGAAACGCTCGCCGTAGCGGGTCAGGATGTCCACCACGTGCTCGTCGGCGCCCGCGAACATCGCGCCGAACTGCCCCGAGGCGGCGATCAGCGAGCCGGTCTTGTCCGCCATCACCGACAGGTAGTGCTCGACCGGGTCGTCGCCCATCGCCGGGCCGACCGTCTCGCGGATCTGGCCGGTCACCAGTCGGGCGAACGCGCGGGCCTGGATCCGCACCGCCTCGTTGCCCAGGTCGGCGACGATCTCCGAGGCCCGGGCGAACAGGAAGTCGCCGGTCAGGATCGCCACCGAGTTGTCCCACCGGGAGTTCGCGCTGGGCGCCCCGCGCCGCAGCGGGGCCTCGTCCATCACGTCGTCGTGGTACAGCGTGGCCAGGTGCGTCAGTTCGCACACCACCGCCGCCGGCACCACGCCCGGGGCCTGCCAGTCGCCGAATTGGGCGGCGAGCAGCACCAGCAGGGGCCGGAACCGCTTGCCGCCCGCCTCGACGAGGTGTCGCGAGGTCTGCGTCAGGTAGGGGAACTCGCTCTTGGTGGCCGCCAAGAGCTCCTGCTCCACGGCGGCCATCCCCGCCCTGATGTCGGCGTCGAGAGTTTCGTCCGTGACGCTCAGCCCGAAGGGCCCCACGATCGCCATGACGGTTCTCTCCTGTCGATCACGCAGAGTCTCTGCGTCGTGCTCAATGGACGAACAAGGCTGCCTTGTCCGCGAGGTCCAGTACCGGCTGCGGGAGGATGCCAAGGACCACGGTAACGGCTACCCCGAGCGCGATGGCAGCGGTGGTCATCACGCTCGGTACGACGACCGTCGGACCGTCCGCCTTGGGCTCCGAGAAGAACATCAGCACGATGACCCGCACGTAGAAGAACGCGGCGATCGCGCTGCACAGCACACCGACCACCACGAGGCTGCCCGCACCGCCGCGCGCCGCCGCCTGGAAGACCGCGAACTTTCCGGCGAAACCGCTGGTCAGCGGGATTCCGGCAAAGGCCAGCAGGAACAGTGCGAACACTCCTGCGACCAGCGGGGAACGCCTGCCCAGACCCGCCCAGTGGGACAGATGGGTCGCCTCGCCGCGGGCGTCCCGTACCAGGGTGACCACCGCGAACGCACCCAGAGTGACGAATCCGTAGGCCACAAGGTAGAACATCGTGGACGACACGCCCGCGTCGTTCATCGCGATCATTCCGGTCAGAATGAAACCCGCGTGGGCGATCGACGAGTAGGCGAGCAGCCGCTTCACGTCGGTCTGGGTGATCGCGATGACCGCGCCCGCGACCATGGTCGCGATCGCGACGCCGATCATCACCGGCCGCCAGTCCCAGCGCATGCCCGGCAGCGCGACGTAGAAGAAGCGCATCATCGCGCCGAACGCGGCCACCTTGGTGGCCGCCGCCATGAACCCGGTGATCGGGGTCGGCGCGCCCTGGTACACATCCGGCGTCCAGGAGTGGAACGGCACCGCGCCGACCTTGAACAGCAGGCCGACCGCCACCATCGCGAGCCCGATCAGCAACAGCGCGTCGTTGTCCATCGCGCCGGCCGAGGCCACCCCGATCTTGTCCAGCGAGACGCTGCCCGAGTAGCCGTAGAGCATGGCCACGCCGAACAGGAAGAACGCCGAGGAGAACGCGCCGAGCAGGAAGTACTTGAGCGCGGCCTCCTGGGAGAGCAGCCGGTTGCGCCGGGCCAGCCCGCACAGCAGGTAGAGCGGCAGGGACAGGATCTCCAGCGCGACGAACATCATCAGCAGGTCGTTCGCCGCCGGGAAGAGCAGCATGCCCACCAGCGAGAACATGGCCAGCGGGTAGACCTCGGTCTGCGTCCACCCGGCCGCCGCGGCGTCCTTCTCCTGCTGCGAGCCGGGCGCGGCCGCCGCCTGCGGGGCGAACGCGTCGCCGCCGGCCGGTTCCAGTTTGCGCTCGCCGATCAGCAACACCGAGGCGATGCCGATCAGGAGTAGCGTGCCCTGGAGGAACAGCGAGGGGCCGTCGACGGCGATCGCGCCCATCGCGGTGATGCTGCCCCGGTGGTCGTCGGGCAGGTCCCGGGCCAGCCACACGATCGCGCCGAACGCGGCGATCATGCCGACCAGGGCCACGGTGAGCTGGGCGCGGTAGCGGGCCGGTCGGGGCAGGAACGCCTCGATCAGCACGCCGACCACGGCCACGCCCGCGATGATCAGGACCGGCGAGAGCTTGCCGTACTCGATGGTGGGCGCGTCCACCTTCGTCACGGCGAGCGTTGCCGTTGCGGCGGTGCTCATGCTCACTTGGAGCCTCCAGTGGTGTGCGCCTCGGTGCCCGCGGCCTGTTCGATGGGCTTGGTGGGCGCCGGGTCCTTCTGCTCCACCCGGCTGAGCGTGTGGTCCACGGCCGGATTCACCGCGTCGAGCACCGGCTTCGGGTAGACGCCGAGCACGAGCAGGAACGCGATCAGCGGTACCACGACCGCCAGTTCGCGCGGCACCAGGTCGCGAAGCTTCTCGTTCCCGGGCCGGACCGGACCGGTCATCGTGCGTTGGTACAGGACGAGCACGTACAGGGCGGCGAGCACGATGCCGGTGGTGGCGAAGATCGCGGCCACCTTGTACTTCGTGAACGCGCCCACCAACACCAGGAACTCGCTGACGAACGGGGCGAGTCCCGGCATGGAAAGGGTCGCGAGTCCGGCCACCAGGAACGTACCCGCGAGGATGGGGGCGACCTTTTGCACGCCGCCGAAGTCGGCGATCGTCTTGCTGCCGCGGCGCGAGATCAGGAAGCCCGCGATCAGCAGCAGGGCCGCGGTGGAGAAGCCGTGGTTGACCATGTACAGCGTCGCGCCCGACTGACCCTGGCTGGTCATCACGAAGATGCCCAGGATGATGAAGCCGAAGTGCGAGATGGACGTGTACGCGATCAGCCGCTTGATGTCGGTCTGGCCGACCGCGAGCAGCGCGCCGTAGATGATCCCGATCACCGCGAGGGTGATCACCACCGGGGCGAAGTACTTCGACGCGTTCGGGAAGATCTCCAGGCAGAACCGGAGCATCGCGAACGTGCCGACCTTGTCCACCATCGCGGTGACCAGGACCGCGACACCGGGGGTGGCCTCGGTCATGGTGTCCGGCAGCCAGGTGTGGAACGGCCACAGCGGGGCCTTGATCGCGAACGCGAACATGAAGCCCAGGAACAGCGCCTTCTCCGCGGTCGGATCGATGTCCAGCTGACCGGTGGCGACCGCCTGCGAGATCTTCACGAAGTCGAAGGTGCCGTGCCCGTCGACGCCGATGCCCTGGTTGGCGGTGGCCACGTACAGGCCCACCACCGCGGCCAGCATGACCAGGCCGCCGAGCAGGTTGTACAGCAGGAACTTGACCGCCGCGTAGGAGCGTTGCGCGCCGCCGAAGCCGCCGATCAGGAAGTACATCGGGATCAGCATGGCTTCGAAGAAGACGTAGAACATGAACACGTCGGTGGCCGCGAAGGACACCACGACCATCGCCTCGACCAGCAGCATCAACGCGAAGAACGCGTGCGTGCTGCGCGGCGCGGGCCGGCCCGTGCCCGCCGAGCCGTCGGCGCCCACCGGCGCCTCGTCCGCGTCGTGCCACGAGGCCAGGATCAGCAGCGGCATCAGCACCGCGGTGAGCAGGATCAGCACCAGGCCGATCCCGTCCACGCCCAGCGACCAGCGCACCCCGAACGAGGAGATCCAGCTGTAGCTCTCGGTGATCTGGAAACGTCCGCCGTCGTTGTCGAACTTGGTCGCCACCACCACGGCGACGGCCAGCGTGAGCAGGCTGAACAGCAGCGCCACGTTCTTGGCGAGCCTGCGTTTGCCGGCCGGTACGGCGGCGACGCACAGGCCGCCGACGAACGGCAGCGCCGCGAGCGTCGTCAGCCAGGGAAAGTGGCCGTTCATCGAAGTCCCTCCGCCTGGACGCCTACCGTGTGGGCGATCCGAATTCGGGTCGGCATCGTCGTCATCACGCCATCCGAGCCATCAGCGTGCAGGCCACGACCAGCAGCGTGCCGCCGAACATGGACAGCGCGTACGTGCGGACGAACCCGGTCTGTACCCGGCGCACCCGCGCCGAGGTGCCGCCGACGAAGGCCGCGAGGCCGCCGACGAATCCGTCCACGCCCTTGTTGTCGAACCACACGAGCAGGCGGGTCAGATACTGCCCGGGCCGCATGACCAGGCCCTCGTTGATCGCGTCCTGGTACAGGTCGCGGCGGGCCGCCACGGTGACCGGGCTCGCCGCCGGCGCCACCGAGGGCACCTCGCGGCGGGCGTACTGGAGGTAGGCGACCGCCGTGCCGAGGGCGACCATCGCGATCGCCATGCCGGTCACCGCCCACTCGCTCATCGGCAGGTCGCCGTGCGAGAACCCGGTGACGGGGGTCAGCCACTTCACGAACGAGTCGTTCAGCGCGAACAGGCCGCCGGCGAACACCGATCCGAAGGCGAGCAGGATCATCGGACCGGTCATCGAGACCGGCGACTCGTGCGGGTGCGGCTCGTGCCAGTCGGCCGGCGCGCCCGCGGGCGCCTCCTTCCAGCGTTCCTTGCCGAAGAAGGTCATCAGCATCACGCGCGTCATGTAGTACGCGGTGAGCCCGGCCGCCAGCAGGGTGACCGCGCCCAGGATCCAGCCGGAGGTGCCGCCCTTGGCGAACGCCGCCTCGATGATCTTGTCCTTGGAGAAGAACCCGGACAGCAGCGGGAATCCGATGATCGCCAGATAGCCCAGGCCGAAGGTGACGAAGGTGATCGGCATGTACTTGCGCAGGCCGCCGTAGCGGCGCATGTCCACCTCGTCGTTCATGCCGTGCATGACCGAGCCCGCGCCGAGGAACAGCCCGGCCTTGAAGAAGCCGTGCGTGACCAGGTGCATGATCGCGAACGCGTAGCCGATCGGTCCCAGACCGGCGGCCAGGATCATGTAGCCGATCTGGCTCATCGTGGAGGCGGCCAGCGCCTTCTTGATGTCGTCCTTGGCGCAACCCACGATCGCCCCGAACAGCACGGTGATCGCGCCGACGATGGTGACCGCGAGCTGGGCGTCGGGCGAGGCGTTGAAGATCTCCGCCGAGCGGGTGATCAGGTACACGCCGGCGGTGACCATGGTCGCCGCGTGGATCAGCGCGGAGACCGGGGTCGGACCCTCCATCGCGTCGCCGAGCCAGGCCTGGAGCGGGAATTGCGCCGACTTGCCGCAGGCGGCGAGCAGCAGCATCAGGCCGATCGCGGTCATCGTGCCGTCGCTCGCGGTCGCGCTGCCGCCGAGCACGTCCGCGAAGGAGAAGGTGCCGAACGTGGTGAACATCAGGAAGATCGCCACGGCCAGACCGAAGTCGCCGACGCGGTTCATGATGAACGCCTTCTTGGCGGCGGTCGCGGCGCTCGGCTTGTGCTGCCAGAACCCGATCAGCAGGTAGGAGGCAAGCCCGACGCCCTCCCAACCGACGTACAGCAGCAGGTAGTTGTTCGCCAGCACCAGCAGCAGCATCGCCGCGACGAACAGGTTCAGGTAGGCGAAGAAGCGCCGACGGTTCTCGTCGTGCGCCATGTAGCCGATCGAGTAGATGTGGATCAGCGAGCCCACACCGGTGATCAGCAGCACGAACACCATGGACAACTGGTCCAGGTGCAGACCGATGTCGGCCTGGAACTCGTTGACCGGCGCCCAGGTCCACAGGTGCTGGTCCACCGAGCGGCCGGTGCCGGACTTGTCGAGCATGGTCACGAACATCACTACGCCGACCACGAACGACCCGAGGGCGAGCGCGGTGGCGAGGATGTGTCCGAAGGGGTTGGTCCGCTTGCCGCCGACCAGCAGCAACACCGCGCCGAGCAACGGCAGTCCGACGACCAGCCACAGCGCCGAGAAGGCGCCGGAGGCGGCCGTGGAGTGCAGCCCGCCGCCGCCCTCGTTGGCGAGCAGGGCGCCGGAGGCCAGGGAGGAGGTTTCGATCACCGGTTCCGACCTACCACTTCATGAGGCTGGCGTCGTCGACCGAGGCCGAACGGCGGCTGCGGAAGATGGCGATGATGATGGACAGTCCGACCACGACCTCGCAGGCGGCGACGACCATCGTGAAGAACGCGATGATCTGGCCGTCGAGGTTGTCGTGCATGCGGCCGAATGTCACGAACGCGAGGTTGCAGGCGTTCAGCATCAGTTCGACGCACATGAACACGACGATCGCGTTGCGCCGGAGCAGCACCCCGGCCGCGCCGATGGTGAACAACAGCGCGGACAGATACAGGTAGTTCACCGGGTTCACGAGCGACCCTCCTTCGAACCGGCGCCGGCGCCGACCTCGTCGCCCGAGCCCGGGTCGGGGTCCTCGTGCTCCTGGCGGGCGGTGGGCACCGGCGCGGACGCGGGTGCGTCCGACTCGTCCGGCCATGCCTCATCGTCATCGTCGGCGCCCGCGCTCTCCAACGCGGCCACGCTGTGCACCGCCTCGGCGCTGACGTCGCGGATCTGACCGCGCGCCCGCAGTGTGCCGTTGATCGACAACTCCGAGACGCTGCCGTCGGGGAGCAGCGCGGGTACGTCCACCGCGTTGTGCCGGGCGTACACCCCGGGCGTGGGCAGCGGGGCGACCTGCTTGTTGTCCCGCACCCGCTCCTCGGACAACTCGCGCTGCGTCTTGCGCGGCACCAGGCGCTCGCGGTGCGCGAGCACCATCGCGCCGACCGCCGCGGTGATCAGCAGCGCGCTGGTCATCTCGAAGGCCCAGATGTACTTGGTGAAGATCTGGTGTGCCAGGCCCTGCACGTTGCCCTGGGAGACCGCGCGCAGCGCCTCGTCGTCGGTCTCCGCCGGGTATACCGGGCGGCTGCCCGCCGACTTGGTCGCCAGCGCGGTGAAGTGGGTGATCGAGGCGTTGGCGATGGCCGCCGTCAGCAGGATGCCGAAGCCCAGGCCGAGCCCGGCGGCGGCGATCCGCTGACCCTTGAGGGTCTCCTTGAGCGAGTCCACCGAGGAGACGCCGACCAGCATCAGCACGAACAGGAACAACATCATGATCGCGCCGGTGTAGACCACGATCTGCACGATGCCCAGGAACACCGCGCCCTGGGCCAGGTAGAAGATCGCCAGGCACATCATCGTGGTGACCAGCGCGAGCGCGCTGTGCACCGCCTTCTTCATGAAGACGGTCGCCAGAGCGCCGATCAGCGCGACGGCCGCGAGCACCCAGAACTGCAGCGCCTCGCCGGTGGAGGTCTTGGTGACCTCGGCCGCGAAGTCCATTCCGGGGCTCATCGGCCCGCCTCCGTCCCCTGCGCGCCCGCCTCGGCCGGCTCCCCGGGCCGCCCCTGGGTCACCGTGCCGGGTGCGGCTCCGGTGATCTTGCCCAGGTAGTAGTCGGTGTCGGTGGTGCCCGGGTACATCTCGTGCGGCGCGGGAACCATGCCCTCGTACAGCGGCGCGAGCAGCTGTTCCTTGGTGAAGATCAGGCTCGCCCGGCTGGTGTCGGCCAGCTCGAACTCGTTGGTCATGGTGAGCGCCCGGGTCGGGCAGGCCTCGATGCACAGACCGCAGAAGATGCAGCGCAGGTAGTTGATCTGGTAGTTGCGGCCGTACCGCTCACCGGGCGAGAAACGTTCCTCGTCGGTGTTGTCGGCACCCTCCACGAAGATCGCGTCGGCGGGACACGCCCACGCGCACAGTTCGCAGCCGATGCACTTCTCCAGGCCGTCGGCATACCGGTTGAGCTGGTGCCGGCCGTGGAATCGCGGTGCGGTGACCTTCTTCTCGTACGGGTAGTACTCGGTGTTCGCCTTCTTGAACATCGTCGCGAAGGTGACACCGAACCCCGCGACCGGTCCGAGGAACTTGGGCACGGGTCTATGCCTCTCCTTCAGTGCGGTCGGCCGGGAGCTCCGCCGCCGGCGCGCCGACCGGCTCCGGTCTGCGCACGTTGCGGCGCGGCACCGGCGGGAGTTGCTGGCCCGGCATGGGCGGTACGGGGAACCCGCCCGCCATCGGGTCGAACGTTTCGGGGCCGGCGGCCTTCGCAGCGGCCTCCTCGGCCTCCGCGTCCTTGTTCGGGGTGACCGCGTCCCACAGGATCGACAGCAGGAGCAGCGCGACCACGCCGCCCGCGACCCACAACACGATCCGGGACTGCTCGTAGCCCTCGTTCTTGAGCGCGCGCACGGTGGCGACCAGCATCAGCCACACCAGCGAGAGCGGGATCAGCACCTTCCAGCCGATCTTCATGAACTGGTCGTAGCGGAACCGGGGCAGCGTGCCGCGCAGCCAGATGAAGACGAAAATGAACGCCTGGACCTTGAGGAAGTACCACAGGAACGGCCACCAGCCGGAGTTGGCGCCGTCCCACACCGCGGTGATCGGCCAGGGGGCCAGGTAGCCGCCGAGGAACAGGGTGGTCGCCAGCGAGCTGACCACGACCATGTTCACGTACTCGGCGAGGAAGAACAGCGCGAACTTCAGCGACGAGTATTCGGTGTGGAAGCCGCCGACCAGCTCGCCCTCGGCCTCGGGCAGGTCGAACGGTGCCCGGTTGGTCTCGCCGATCATCGCGACCACGTAGATGATGAACGAGACCGGCAGCAAAATCGCGTACCAGGTGTCCTGCTGCGCGGCGACGATCTCCGAGGTGGACATCGAGCCGGAGTAGAGGAACACCGCCGCGAAGGACAGGCCCATCGCGATCTCGTAGGAGATCATCTGGGCCGAGCTGCGCAGCCCGCCGAGCAGCGGGTAGGTCGAGCCGGAGGACCAGCCCGCGAGCACGATGCCGTAGATGCCCACGGACGCGACCGCGAGGATGTAGAGGACCGCGACCGGCAGGTCGGTCAGTTGCAGGTGCGTGCGGTGCCCGAAGATGGAGACCTCGGGGCCGAAGGGGATCACCGCGAACGCCATGAACGCCGGGACCATCGCCACGATCGGGGCGATGATGTAGACGGCCTTGTCGGCGCCCTTGACGGTGATGTCCTCCTTGAGCGCGAGCTTCACGCCGTCCGCGAGGGACTGGAGCAGGCCCTGCGGGCCGGTGTACTTGGGCCCGATGCGCATCTGCATCCAGGCCACGACCTTGCGTTCCCACCAGATCGCGAACAGCGTCATGACGACGCAGAACGCGAAGATGAGCACCGCCTTGAGCAGGATCAGCCACCAGACGTCGGTACCGAACCCGACCGCGGCGAGCTGCATGCCGCTGTCCGTCACCGCTCCTCCTCATGAACGTGTGCGGTCCGACCGTTGAGGCCGGTGTTGTCGGGCGGGCCCTGCGCGGACGCGAGGTCGAGCACCGCCGGGCGGATCCGGACCACCTCGCCGGGGGCGACCCGCAGTGCGCGACGCACCGGGGAGCCGGGCGAGTTCGCGGGCAGGAACACCACGCGCTCGGTCATGTCGGTGATGCGCAGCGGCAACGTGACCTCCCCGTGCAACGAGGTCACGGTGACGCCGCCGCCGTCCTCGGCGCCGATCTCGGCGGCCGTGGACGCGCAGAGCCGGACCACCGGCGCGCGCCGGGTGCCCGCCAGATGGGGTTCGCCGTCCTGGCCGCGCCCCTCGTCCAGGAGCAGGCGCCAGGAGGCGAGTACGGCCTCGCCCGCGCCGGGGCGCGGGAGTTCGCGGGCGCGGCCCTCGGGGGCCGGGCCGCGCTCGCCGGTCCACCGGCCGAGGCGGCGCAGCTCGCGCCGGGCGGCGGTGAGCGAGGGCAGCTCGATCGGGGTGCCCTCGCACTGTTCGGCCATCGCCTCGGCGATCGCGTCCAGCACCCGCAGGTCGGACATGACCGCGGCCAGGTCGCCGCCGAGTTGGTCCTTCTTCAGGACGGTGGCGAACGGGCGTTCGCGGCCCTCCCAGTCGACGAAGGTGCCGGGCTTCTCGGCGGCGGCGGCGACGGGGAAGACCACGTCGGCGCGTTCGGTGACCGCGCTGTGCCGCAGTTCGAGGCTGACCACGAAGCGGGCCGCGTCCAGGGCGGCCAGCGCGGCGGTCGGGTCGGGCAGGTCGTCCACCTCGACGCCGCCGACCACGAGGGCGGCCAAGCGCTGTTCGCGGACGGCGGTCAGGATCGCGGTGGTGTCCAGACCGTAGCCGGCGGGCAGGGCGGCGACCCCCCAGACGGCGGCCACCTCGGCGCGGGCCTCGGGGTGCTCGACCGGCCGGCCGCCCGGCAGCAGGTTGTACAGCGCGCCCGCGTCCGCCGCGCCGCGCTCGCCCGCGCGCCGGGGCACCCAGGCGAGTCGGGCGCCGGTGCGCGCGGCCAGCGCGCTCGCCGCGGCGAGGGCGCCCGGCACGCCGGCGAGGCGTTCGCCGAGCAGCACCACCGCGCCCGGCTTGCGCAACACCTCGGCCGCGCCGCGGGCCAGTTCGCCGGCGACCTCAGGGTCGGCGAGGGCGGAAAGCCATTCGGTCTCGGTGCCGGGGGCGGCCCGCAGCAACGTGCCGCCCATCCGGGTCAGCCCGGAGGAGGCGAACGGCGCGACGCCGTACACCTTCAGGCCCTTGCGGGAGGCCTTGCGCAGCCGCAGGAAGACGATCGGCGACTCGTCCTCGGGTTCGAAGCCGACCAGGAGTACGCCGGGGGCCTTCTCCAGGTCGGCGTAGGTGACCCCGAGCCCGGTGCCGGCCACCCGCTGGGCCAGGAACTCGGCCTCCTCGGCGGAGTGTTCGCGGGCGCGGAAGTCGATGTCGTTGCTGTCGAGCGCGACCCGGGCGAACTTGCCGTACGCGTAGGCGTCTTCGAGGGTTGCCCGGCCGCCGACCAGGACCCCGGCGCTGCCCCGCGCGGCGGCCAGCCCGCGCGCGGCCACGCCCAGTGCCTCGGACCAGGACGCGGGAACCAGTTCGCCACTCTCCTCGTCCCGGATCAGTGGGGAGGTGAGCCGGTCCTGACGGGTGGCGTAGCGGAACGCGAAGCGGCCCTTGTCGCAGTTCCATTCCTCGTTGACCTCGGGCTCGTCGCCCGCGAGTCGGCGCAGCACCTTGCCCCGGCGGTGGTCGGCGCGCAGCGAGCACCCGGACGCGCAGTGCTCGCACGTGGTCGGCGAGGACACCAGGTCGAACGGCCGGGCGCGGAAACGGTACGCGGCCGAGGTGAGGGCGCCGACCGGGCAGATCTGGATGGTGTTGCCGGAGAAGTAGGACTCGAAGGGTTGCTTCTCGTAGATGCCGACCTGCTGGAGCGCGCCGCGTTCGATCAGCGCGATGAACGGGTCGCCCGCGACCTGCTCGGAGAAGCGGGTACAGCGGGCGCAGAGCACACAGCGCTCGCGGTCGAGCAGCACCTCGGAGGAGATCCGCAGCGGCTTGGGGAAGGTGCGCTTGACCTCGGTGAAGCGGGAGGTCGCCCGGCCGGCGCCCATCGCCTGGTTCTGGAGCGGGCATTCGCCGCCCTTGTCGCAGACGGGGCAGTCCAGGGGGTGGTTGATCAGCAGCAGCTCCATCACCCCGTCCTGCGACTTCTTCGCGACCGGGGAGGTGAGCTGGGTGCGGACGACCATGCCGTCGGTGACGGTGGTGGTGCAGGACGCGAGCGGTTTGCGCTGGCCCTCGACGTCGACCAGGCACTGCCGGCAGGCGCCGACCGGGTCGAGCAGCGGGTGGTCGCAGAACCTGGGGATCTGGATGCCGATCAGCTCGGCGGCCCGGATCACCAGGGTGCCCTTGGGCACCGAGACGTCGATCCCGTCCACCGAGATGGTGACGAGGTCCTCCGGCTTGGGGGCCGGCGGCCCACCCGCGGGGGTGTTGGTCGTGACTGTCATGTCAGCTGTGCGCTCCTGCCCCGGTGGAAGCGGGGGCCGTCGTCGCCCACGCGGTGGATGCCGCGGTGTCGAACGGACAGCCGCCGTGCTCGAAGTGCGCGAGGTATTCGTCGCGGAAGTACTTGAGCGAGGACTGGATCGGGCTCGCCGCGCCGTCGCCGAGGGCGCAGAAGGACTTGCCGAGGATGTTGTCGGCGACGTCGAGCAACGTCTCCAGGTCCTCCTCGGTGCCCTCGCCGTGCTCCAGGCGGGTGAGCAGTTGGGTGAGCCAGTAGGTGCCCTCGCGGCACGGGGTGCACTTGCCGCAGGACTCGTGCTCGTAGAACTCGGTCCAGCGCAGCACCGCGCGCACCACGCACACGGTCTCGTCGAAGATCTGCAGCGCCTTGGTGCCGAGCATGGACCCGGCCGCGCCGACGCCCTCGTAGTCGAGCGGCACGTCCAGGTGCTCGTCGGTGAACATCGGCGTGGACGAGCCGCCGGGCGTCCAGAACTTGATCCGGTGTCCGGCTCGCACCCCGCCCGCCAGGTCCAGGAGTTGGCGCAGCGTGACACCGAGCGGGGCCTCGTACTGGCCGGGCCGGGTGACGTGTCCGGACAGCGAGTACAGCGTGAACCCGGGCGACTTCTCCGAGCCCATCGAGCGGAACCACTCGACGCCCTTGTTCAGGATCGGCGGCACCGAGGCGATCGACTCGACGTTGTTCACGCAGGTGGGCGACGCGTACAGGCCGGCCACGGCGGGGAACGGCGGGCGCAGTCGGGGCTGGCCCCGGCGGCCCTCCAGCGAGTCGAGCAGCGCGGTCTCCTCGCCGCAGATGTACGCGCCGGCGCCCGCGTGCACGGTGAGTTCGAGGTCGAAGCCCGAGCCGAGCACGTTCTTGCCGAGATAGCCGGCCGCGTACGCCTCGCGGACCGCGGCGTGCAGCCGGCGAAGCACCGGGACGACCTCGCCGCGGACGTAGATGAAGGCGTGCCCGGAGCGGATCGCGTAGGACGCGATGATCACGCCCTCGATCAGCACGTGCGGGTTGGCGTACATGAGCGGGATGTCCTTGCAGGTTCCCGGCTCGGATTCGTCCGCGTTGACCACGAGGTAGTGCGGCTTGCCGTCGTTTTGCGGGATGAAGCCCCACTTCATGCCGGTGGGGAAGCCCGCGCCGCCGCGACCGCGCAAACCGGAGTCCTTGACGGTCTGGATCACCTCGTCGGGGTGCATGGCCAGCGCCTTGCGCAGGCCCTCGTAGCCGCCGCCGCGCCGGTAGGTGTCCAGCGTCCACGGCCGGTGCTCGTCCCAGTTCGCGGAGAGCACGGGGGTGAGGAGGGAGGTCTCGGTCACGGCGCCTGGTCCCCGTCCTGGTCGGGCGCGTTCCCGGCGGGAGGCGCGGGGTGGGCCGGGTCGGACTCGGCGGTGCGCGCCGGGGCGTCGTGCGAACTCGGGGCGGGCGGTGTCTCGTTCGCGCCGCCCTGGGTCGCGCTGCGGGAGCCGGGCACGGTCGCGGTCGTGGATCGGGGCGCGTCGTCGGTGTGCGTGCCGTTGGCGATCCGCAGGCCCACCAGGCTGGCCGCGCCGCCGGCGCCGCCCTCGTCCACCGCGCCGGGGCGCTCGTCGGGGAAGCCGGCCAGGATCCGCGAGGTGTCGCGGAAGGTGCACAGTCGGGCGCCGCGGGTGGGTACCGCGTCCTTGCCGGCGCGCAGGTCGTCGACGAGTTCCCTGGCCGACTGCGGGGTCGCGTCGTCGAAGAACTCCCAGTTGACCATCACCACGGGCGCGTAGTCGCAGGCCGCGTTGCACTCGATGTGCTCCAGGGTGACCACGCCGTCGGCGGTGGTCTCCTTGTTGCCGATGCCGAGGTGGTCCTTCAGGCTCGCGAAGATCTCGTCGCCGCCCATCACCGCGCACAGCGTGTTGGTACACACGCCGACGTGGAAGTCGCCGCCCTGGCGCCGCCGGTACATCGTGTAGAAGGTGGCGACGGCGGAGACCTCGGCGGTGGTCAGGCCGAGGATGTCGGCGCAGAACTCGATGCCGGTGCCGGTGACGTAGCCCTCTTCGGCCTGCACCAGGTGCAGCAGCGGCAGCAGCGCCGAACGGGACTGCGGGTAGCGGCCGATCACCTCCTTCGCGTCCACCTCCAGACGCGCACGCACCTCGGGCGGGTACGGCGGAGCCGGCTTCGCCGGGGGCATCGGCATGCCCAGGTCCGTACTCATCGGTCGACACCTCCCATGACGGGGTCGATCCCCGCCACTGCCACGATCACGTCCGCCACCTGGCCGCCCTCGCACATCGCGGCCATGGCCTGCAGGTTGTTGAAGGAGGGGTCGCGGAAGTGCACGCGGTAGGGGCGGGTGCCGCCGTCGCTGACCGCGTGGACCCCCAGTTCGCCCCGGGGTGATTCGATCGCGCTGTAGACCTGGCCGGGCGGCACCCGGAAGCCCTCGGTCACCAGCTTGAAGTGGTGGATGAGGGATTCCATCGAGGTGCCCATGATGTTCTTGATGTGCGCCGGCGAGTTGCCCAACCCGTCGGTGCCCAGGGCCAGTTGCGCGGGCCAGGCGATCTTCTTGTCGGCCACCATCACCGGTCCGGGGGCCAGCCGGTCCAGGCACTGCTCGACGATCCGCAGCGACTGCTTCATCTCCTCGATGCGGATCAGGTATCGGCCCCAGGAGTCGCAGGAGTCGGCGGTGGCGACGTCGAACTCGTAGTTCTCGTAGCCGCAGTACGGCTGCGTCTTGCGCAGGTCGTGCGGCAGGCCGGTGGAGCGCAGCACCGGGCCGGTCAGCCCGAGGGCCATGCAGCCGGCCAGGTCGAGGTAGCCGATGCCCTGGGTGCGGCCCTTGAAGATGGCGTTGTCGTTGAGCAGCAGTTCGTACTCGTGGATCCGGCCGGGGAGGATGTTGACGAGCTCGCGGATCTTGTCCACGGCGCCGGGCGGCAGGTCCTGGGCCAGGCCGCCGGGGCGGATGTAGGCGTGGTTCATCCGGAGCCCGGTGATCATCTCGAAGACGTCGAGGATCAGTTCGCGGTCGCGGAACCCGAAGGTCATCACGGTGAGCGCGCCGATCTCCATGCCGCCGGTGGCCAGGCAGACCATGTGCGAGGAGATGCGGTTGAGCTCCATCAGCAGGACCCGGATCACCTGCGCGCGTTCGGGCACCTGGTCGGTGATGCCGAGCAGCTTCTCCACCGCGAGGCAGTAGGCCGTCTCGTTGTGCAGCGGCATCAGGTAGTCCATGCGCGTCACGAAGGTGACGCCCTGGGTCCAGGTGCGGAACTCCAGGTTCTTCTCGATCCCGGTGTGCAGGTAGCCGATCCCGCAGCGGGCCTCGGTGACGCTTTCCCCGTCGATCTCCAGGATCAGCCGCAACACGCCGTGTGTGGACGGGTGTTGCGGGCCCATGTTGACGACGATGCGCTCTTCGGCGTCCGCCGCGGCCTGGACCACTTCGTCCCAGTCGGAGCCGGTGACCGTGTAGACCCGGCCCTCGGTGGTCTCCCGCGCGTATGCGGCGGATGGGGGTGTCGTTGTCTGATCGGACATCAGTTGTACGACCTCCGCTGGTCGGGCGGCGGGATCTGGGCGCCCTTGTACTCGACGGGCACGCCGCCGAGCGGGTAGTCCTTCCGCTGCGGGTGGCCGGGCCAGTCGTCCGGCATGAGGATGCGCGTGAGCGCGGGGTGGCCGTCGAAGATCAGGCCGAAGAAGTCGTAGGTCTCGCGCTCGTGCCAGTCGAGCGCGGGATACACGCTCACCAGGGACGGTACGTGCGGGTCCGCGTCGGGGGCCGAGACCTCCAGCCGCAGCGCCCGATTGTGGGTGATCGAGCGCAGGTGGTAGACCGCGTGCAGCTCGCGGCCGGCCTCCTGGGGGTAGTGGGTGCCGGACACGCCGGTGCACAGCTCGAAGCGCAGCGCCGGGTCGTTGCGCAGGGTCAGCGCGACCCGGGGCAACGACTCGCGGCGCACGTGGAAGGTGATCTCGCCGCGGTCGACCACGACCTTCTCGATCGCCTGGTCGAACTCGATGCCGGCCTCCGCGAGGGCGCCGGAGAGTTCGTCGGCGACGAGATCGAACTCGCCCTCGCCGTCCGCGGTGCCGCGCGGGCCGCCGTAGGGGCGGGCGGCGGGGCCGGGAAAGGCGACGGTACGGACGAGCTTGCCGTAGCCGGAGGTGTCGCCGGAGCCGGCGGCGCCGAACATGCCGCGCCGGACCTCGACGGTCTCGCCGATGGGCTCGCCGTGGGTGTCGCGGGGGGTGGGGAGCTGGGCCTTCTCCTCGGGGGTGCTCATCGGGCGGCCCCGTCCTGGGTGTGGTTCGCGGGGGTGTGACCGGTGTGGTTGTGACCGGCGTGCGCGTGACCGGTGTGCGCGTGGCTCGCGGGCGCCTGGCTCTCGGGCGCGTGGCCGACCGGGATGCCGGGGTCGAGCTCGTGGGCGCCGCGGCGGGCGCTCGCGGGGAGCATCTCGATGGTGGGCAGCGCCTTCATGGCGGCCTGTTCGGCGGCGCGGGCGGCCTTCTCGCGGTTGACGCCCAGCGGCATCGCCTGGATCTCCTCGCGGAGCTTGATGATCGCGTCCATCAGCATCTCGGGCCGGGGCGGACAGCCGGGAAGGTAGATGTCCACCGGCACCACGTGGTCGACGCCCTGGACGATCGCGTAGTTGTTGAACATGCCGCCCGACGAGGCACAAACGCCCATCGACAACACCCACTTGGGGTTGGGCATCTGGTCGTAGATCTGCCGCAGGACCGGCGCCATCTTCTGGCTGACCCGCCCGGCGACGATCATCAGGTCGGCCTGGCGCGGCGAGGCCCGGAAGACCTCCATGCCGAAGCGGGCCAGGTCGTAGCGGCCGGCGCCGGTCGCCATCATCTCGATCGCGCAGCACGCGAGTCCGAACGTGGCCGGCCAGAACGATCCCTTGCGGAAGTAGCCGGCCAGCCCTTCCACGGTGCTCAACAGGAAGCCGCTGGGCAGCTTCTCCTCGATACCCACGCGGATGCCCTCTCTCCGTCAGTCGTTGGGGGAAGCCTGGGCTTGGCTGATCGGGCCCTCGGTGTGTGTACGTGCCATGTCGTCGCTCAGTCCCACTCCAGGCCGCCGCGCCGCCAGAGGTAGGCGTAGGCGACGAAGACCGCGGCCACGAACAGGACCATCTCGACGAGACCGAACATCCCCAGCGAGTCGAAGTAGACGGCCCACGGGTAGAGGAAGACGATCTCGATGTCGAAGACGATGAAGAGCATCGCCGTCAGGTAGTACTTGACCGGGAATCGCCCGCCGCCGACCGGCTGCGGGGTCGGCTCGATGCCACATTCGTAGGCCTCGAGCTTGGCCCGGTTGTAGCGCTTGGGCCCGGTGAGCGCCCCCATCACGAGGGAGACCAGTCCGAAGGCCAGGGCAATGCCCCCGAGCACGAGGATCGGCGCGTACAGGTTCACCGCGCTCCCATCTCCCTTCTCAGTCCCCCGAAGCCACGCATGTGACCGGGTTCACAAGCTGCCGGAACGGCGCCCATCCTAGGCCCCTTCCGATGTGATCTGCGACACGGGTAGAGAATGATCATGGTGTGATCTTCACCACCTGATGATCGATCAGAAACGGTTGCGTGCAGGCAAAAATCACACAGGGTGAGAAATAGGGGAGCCTAAACGGTTCGCCACTCACAGACGATGTTGATCATGGGAATCGCCTATACCACCCGTTCACAAGCTCATCAAATTTGGCTGATGATGATCGGTTGTGATAATCGATCCGCCTGGTTGGCGCCCCACGGTCACCGAGCGCAACCGGGGGAGGTGGCACGAAGACGACACCGAACGCCGTCGCGGCGGGTTCGTGAACCAACGGACACAGGTTCGCTGCGGTCGGGATGGGGGTCTTGACGGGGGCGGAGGGCGGAGGTCCGGGCGGGTTGGGTCGGTTGGGTCGGTTGGGTCGGTTGGGTCGGTTGGGTCGGTCGGGTCGGTCGGGTCGGTCGGGTCGGTCGGGTCGGTCGGGTCGGTCGGGTCGGTCGGGTCGGTCGGGTCGGTCGGGTCGGTTGGGTCGGTTGGGTCGGTCGGGTCGGTCGGGTCGGTCGAGTCGGGTTGAGTTCGCCGGGGAGCTCCCCGAGTGGGTTGGGTGTTTCCGGCGAGCCTCGCGCTTCAGCTGCGGAGCGCCGGTGCGGGGCTGGTCCGGGTCGTGGGGTGGGCCGCCGGGCGGTGCGGGGCTTCGGGGTGCGGGCTTGCGTCGGGGCGGGGCCCCGGTCGGGGTGAAAAGCGACCTGCGGCGGGTGGCAGAGAAGGGGGTCGGGTCGGGTTCCGCCGGGCTTGCGTTTCCGGGTGGGTCGGGTTTGTCTCGGCGTGCGTTGCGCTCGGGGTCGCGGGCGGCGGGGTGGGGGCTCGGGTTGGGTTCGCCGGGTGTGCGCTCCCGGGTGGGTCGGGTGGGGCGTTTCGAGGTGCGGTGGGCGTGTGTGGGGGCGGGAGTTCACGGAACCGGACGGCGTGGGGTGTCGTGGCCTCGGTGTGCGAGAAAACCGCAGGTCAGTGCGAAGCGGGAGCGTTCGAGGTGTCTCGGGATCCGGTTTCGCCCCTCACCGGGCACTCTCGGTCTCCCGGACGGCCTCCGCGAGGTCTCAGCACCCGAAGTCGGCTGCCATCGAGCGGTTTCAGTCTCTGCGGCGGTGTCGAGGGGGCCGGAGCGCACGAAACCGGCACCCGACGCCCGACCTTCCTCCCCGCCACCACGAAACCGCAGGTCACCGAAGCTCGAAGCCCGCAACCACCCATCGCGATTCGGTTTCGAACTCCAACTCCGCCGCAAATGCCCCCAAAGCACCCCAACCTACCCGGAAACGCAAGCCCGGCGGAACCCAACCCGACCCCCTCCTCTGCCACCCGCCGCAGGTCGCCTTTCACCCCGACCCGGGCCCCCACCCCGACACAGGCCCACACCCGAAGCCCACACCGGCAGCGGCCCACCCCACGACCCGGACCAGCCCCGCACCGGCCGCCCGCAACCCCGAGCGCCACGCACGCCGCAAACTCCCGGCCATCTCGCAAAGCCACCCGGCGAACCGGACCCCGACCAGACCATCCCCCGGTGTCGTCGCCGACGTGCCAGGAGTGGTGTGGCAACTGCCGTGTCAGCTACCGAAGGTGGAGCGCAGGCGCATCGGCCGGGTATGACCGCGCTATCTGTGTGTGGGCGCTGCGGCCCAAACCGGGCCGAGCGGGCCGAGCGGGCCGGGCCGACCCCGCCCCGGCTCGGAGCTGGCCGACCGCCCCGTCCGTCCGGCACCGGCACCGGCACCGGCACCGGCACCGGCACCGGCAAAGCGCACTCCGCCCAGCCCTCACCTCGCCCTCAGGCCCTCGGGTCCCAAAGCCCGCCCGCTTCGCCCCGTGCCAAGTGGTCGGCGTAGATGCCGACCTTCCAGGTGATCACGGAGCGGCAGTCCTCCAGCGCGCGGATCTGGGCGTCCACGCGCCGGCGGTGGGTGTCGAGCAGGTGTAGGCGTTCCGCCTCGTTGCCCGGGCCCTGGCGGACCAGTTCGGCGAAGCGTTCGAGCTCGGCCAGTGGCATGCCGGATTCGCGGAGCTTGACGCAGATCTGGAGCCAGTCGATGTCGAACGAGGTGTAGCGCCGTCTGCCGCCCGGCGTGCGCAGGACCGGGCCGACCAGCAGGCCCTCGCGCTCGTAGAAGCGCAGGGCGTGCACGCTCAGGCCGGTGCGTTCGGCCACCTCGCCGATGCCGAACGACTGCGTGGTCGGCTCGGTGGTCATGCCGTGCCTCGCTCTCGGACTTGATCTAGACCTCACTCTAGATCGTAGCGTCGGCAACATGACGATCACCGCTCAGCAACCCCTCGGCTCACCCTTCTCCGCCGCCACCCGCGCCTCGGACATCGTGGCCGACCGCGACCTGTCCGGCATCACCGCCGTGGTGACCGGGGGCTACTCCGGTCTGGGCCTGGAGACCGCCCGGACGCTTGCGGCGGCCGGGGCCAGGGTCATCGTTCCGGCCCGTCGTCCCGATGTGGCCCAGGCCGCGCTTCAGGGGGTATCGGGCTGCGAGGTCGTCGCCATGGACCTGACCGACCTGGACAGCGTGCGGTCCGCCGCCGCGTGGATCGGCGAATCCGTCGATCGGCTCGACCTGCTGATGGCCACCGCCGGGGTCATGGCCACCCCGGAGCGACGCGTCGGGCCCGGCTGGGAAGGGCAGTTCGCGGCCAACCACCTCGGGCACTTCGCCCTCGCGTGCGAGCTGTATCCCCTCCTGGTCGCCGCCGACGGCGCTCGTGTCGTGGTCAACAGCTCCGCCGGACACACCCTGACCGGCATCCGGCGGCACGACCCGCACTTCCGCACCGGCTACGACAAGTGGTTGGCCTACGGTCAGTCCAAGACCGCCAACGCGCTGTTCGCCGTGCACCTCGACGCGCTCGGGCGCGACGACGGCGTCCGAGCGTTCGCGCTGCATCCGGGCAAGATCATCACCGGTCTGCAACGCGAGATGGCGTTGCAGGAGCAGATCGACCGGGGCTGGGTGGACGAGCACGGCAAGGTGATCGGGGCCGGCTTCAAGACCGCCTCCCAGGGCGCCGCCACCGGAGTGTGGGCCGCGACATCCGCGCTGCTCGACGGACGGGGCGGGCTCTACCTCGAAGACTGCGACATCGCCCGCGTCTCCGCTCCCGACGAGCCGATGGACGACGGCGGCGTGCGCGCCTACGCCATCGACCCCGACGAGGCCGCGCGCCTCTGGGACCTCTCCATCGCCGCGACCGGCGCCCCGCCGATCACCCGATGACGTCGCCCACGCCGCCGGCGAGCGAGGACCGCCCGGGTGGCGGACCTCGTGGAGATCGTGGTTCGCGCGCAGCAGGTTGGCGCCCACGAAGGCGATCTCCGCCCACCGGGGTCCGATCGCCACCCGGCCCCAGTCGACGACGGAGAGCCGGCCGTCCGGGCGGATGAGCATGTGGCCCGCAATCAGGTCGGTGTGCAGCAGGCGGTTGCCGCACAGCGCGCTCGCCCGGGGCTGACGGCGTCGCTCGACGGGGCATCGGTTCGGCAGGGGTGGGGAGTCGGCTGAGCGCGGGGGGCGGCCTGCGGGTTGCGGGTTGCGGGTTGCGGGTTGCGCCCAAGGTTGGGCGTGGCCTCGGGCAGTGCTACTCACGTCGCCGCTGAGTATCCACGCTCATGCCCGGGCACCGTGTCCCTCCCTAGCGTCGTCCCCATGCACGAAACGACAAACGCGAACGCTCCCCGTAAGCCCGGCCGTAGCGCCGTCAGCCTCTACGTGATCGCCGTCGTCTGCGCGATGGTCGTCATGGCCCTGGTCGACGTCGCCGCGCTCCTGAGCAATGCCCTCGGCGGCGAGAACTGCGGCCAGTCCTGCCCCGCCGACCCGACCGCCCGCGACGACCACCTGGTCCTGTGGGCCAAGCCGAGCGGTGTCGTGGCCCTGGTCAGCATGTTCCTGACCGCGAGCCTGCCTCCCCGCTACCGGTGGCCCGTCGGGCTCCTCTTCCTGGGCGGCGCGTTCGTGCTCCAGGCCGTGGCCCTCACGTCCTGACGACAAGGGCCGGCCGCCCGAGACTCACGCGCACAGCCGGTCCAGCGCCGTCCTGCTCGCCTCGTCCGCCGCCCGGAAGATCAGCAGGCGCTGACTCGGGTCCTGCAACGGCACCAGCACCTCGAAGTGCATCGTGAGCGTGCCGGCCTCGGGGTGGCGCAGCACCTTGTGCCCGCGGCCGTTGATCCCGATGTCCCGTTCGGCCCACAAGCGCGCGAACTCATCGTCCCCCGCGCGCAATTCCGCGATGAGGGCGGTCAACGCGCGGTCCTCCGGATGTGCGGCCCACGCCGCGCGCAGGTGGGCGACCCCCTCGCGCACCACCCGGTCCCGGTCGACGTACAACTCCCGTACCACCGGATGCATCAGGCACAACCACATCGCATTGCGCCGCGCCGGCGGGAGGGCGGCGAAATCGATCAGCAGCCTGGTCGCCTCCCGATTCCAGGCCAGGACGTCGTAGCGGTGGTTCATCAGCATGGCCGGCAGCGGCGACAGGTCGGCGACCAACCCTGCCAACAACGGCGCGGCGCCCCTCGCCGGCTCGTCGGCCGTGTCGGGGCGTCGGCGGGCCAGGTCGAAGAGGTAGGCCCGTTCGACCGGGGCCAGCCGCAGTGCCCTGGCCAGTGCCTCCACCACGTCGGCCGAGGGCCGCGTGCCGCGACCCTGTTCCAGCCGTACGACGTAGTCCACGCTGACCCCGGCCAGTTCGGCGACCTCCTCGCGGCGCAGCCCGGGGGTCCGTCGGGGCCGCCGACGCGCCGGCAGGCCGAGGTCGTGCGGGTCCAACCGTTCCCGCCTGGCGCGCAGGAACGCGGCCAACTCCTGTGTCGTGTCCACGGTGTGGGTGGTCGTCATGTCCGTGCCGGTCGTCATGTCCGCGCCAACAACCAGCATGGGATCGACGTTCCCAGGATGCCCTCTCCCTTACCCCCTGTTCGCGGCGGTCACAGGCTGATCCCGGCAACGGATCACTCCCGGTTCACGCCCGGATCACGCTCACAGGAGGACACGATGACAAGGACACTCACCCTCGACACCTACCGGCTGATGGGTCGCTCCGGACTGCGAGTCTCACCCCTGGCGCTGGGCGCGGCGACCTTCGGTACCGATTGGGGCTGGGGATCCGAGCGGGACGAGTCACGCCGGCTGTTCGACACCTACGTCGAGCGCGGCGGCAACTTCATCGACACCGCCGACACCTACACCGACGGCAGTTCCCACCGCCTGCTGGGCGAATTCATCCGCGACAGGCGGGATGGCCTGGTACTGGCGACGAAGTACTCGACGCTCCGCCGCCCCGGCGACCCGAACGCCAACGGCGCACACCGGAAGAACCTGTTCGCGTCCGTGGAAACCAGCCTGCGAGAGCTGAACACCGACTACATCGATCTGCTCTACCTGCACGTGTGGGATTTCCGTACGCCGGTCGACGAGATCCTGCGCGGCCTGGACGATCTGGTCCGCCAGGGCAAGGTCCTCTACGTGGGCATCTCCAATGCCCCGGCCTGGCAGGTGTCGCGCATGCAGGCGATCGCCGACCTGCGCGGCTGGTCGCCACTGGTCGCGTTGCAGATCGAATTCAACCTGATCGAGCGCACGGGGGAACGTGACCTGATCCCCATGGCACGCGAGATGGGGCTGGGGGTGGTCCCGTATTCACCGCTGGCCGGCGGGGTGCTCACCGGCAAGTACGGCCGCGACGACCTGACCGCGTCGCCGACCGCCGTCGGCGACGGCACCCGCCGGAACCTCGCCCTGGGCACGCTCACCGAACGCAACCTCGCCATCGCCGACGTCGTGAAGGAGGTCGCCACCGAGCTGGACCGCACACCCGCCCAGGTCGCCCTGGCCTGGACCCTGCGCCACCCGCACGTAACCGCACCGATCATCGGCGCCCGCACCGCCGCCCAACTGTCGGACAACCTGGGTGCCCTGGAGGTCGACTTCGCCGCCGCCCACCTGGCCCGCCTCGACGAGGTGGGCACGATCGCACTCGGCTTCCCGCACGACATACTCGCCGGCGACCACATCCGCACCGTGACCACCGGCGACCTGAGAATCGAAACCCGCCGCTGACACCCCGGCGAGCCCCGAGGGCGGCACGGGCCCGCATCGCCGTCCTCGGGGTGACCTCGGCCGACCCCCGAAGCGCGGTCGCACACCCTCCGTCAACTCATCGCCAACGCGAACCACACCCGCTTGCCGCCGGGAAGCGGCGTCACGCCGCATTCGTTGGCCAGGCTCGTCATCAGCGGGATGCCCCGCCCCGACTCCGCGTCCCAGGACGGGCGGCGTCGGCGCGGGGCCGCCGGGATGGCCGCCCCGCCGTCCTCGACGCCGACCACCAACTGCCCGCACGGCACGTCGTGCAGCAGTTCGACCCGGACCACGGTGCCATCCGGCGTATGCCGGACCGCGTTGGACACCAGCTCGCTCGCCAGCAGCTTCGTGGTCTGCGCCGTGTCGGCCGAGGCGCCCGCCCCGATCGCGCACTCGTGGACGAAGTTGCGCACGTGTCGCACCAATTCGGCCGTACCGACACAGCGGAGTTCGGCGACGGGGGCCAACATGTGATGACCGGCCCGATCGGCCGGCGCGTGAATCCGGGTGGCAGGCATGTCTTCTCCCCAATCCGATGTTGACCGCCGCTGGGACACCCGTTCTCACCGGGAAGAAAGAAGAAAGCGGCCCACACCGAGCATCGCCGCGCCGCATAAATGCAACCAAGTACTTCGACATAAATAACTCTTTCGGGTGACGCCGACCAAATCCGGTCGCGTTCCATTCAGACCCGGAGCACAATCCCGGACGAAGCCACCCCGGGAGGACCCAGATGCGCAGCTACGCAAGACGCCGATTGGGTACGGAACTGCGGCTGCTCCGCACGGCGTCGGGCCTGTCCGGCGAGGAGGTGGCCGATTCGTGTGGCTGGGATCAATCCAAGATCAGCCGCATCGAGACCGCGAAGGTCGCGGTGTCCCGGCACGATCTGCATCGCCTCTGCGGCATATACGGGGTGTGCGCGACCGACGTCGAACGCCTCGAAGCGCTCCTGATCGAGACGCGCGGGCCGCGCTGGTGGGTTGCCTACTCGGACGTCCTCGACGCCGCCTACGAGGAACTGATCGCGCTGGAGTCGCAGGCCACGGAGATCCGGGCCGCCAACGCCGGGATGATCCTGGGCCTGCTCCAGACCCGCGACTACGCGGCGGCCGTGATCGGCTCCGGGCCGATGATCCCCGACCCCGAACGGGCCGACGCGCTCGTGGAGATCCGGATGCGGCGCCAGCGTGTGCTCACCGGGCAGAATCCGGCCAGGTTCCGCTCCGTGCTCGCCGACGGCGCCCTGCAATGCGAGATCGGCGGTCGCGGCGTACTCACCCGCCAACTCGCCCATCTCCTCGAACTCGGTGAATTGCCCAACATCGACATCCACGTGATACCGACGAGTTCCACCGCGAATGCCTACAACGGCGGCCTGACCATGTTCGATTTCTCCGGCCCGCACGCGCCCAGCGTGCTGTTCGTCGAATACCACGGCGGCATGCTGATCAAGGAGGAGGATCGCGACCTGCGCCGCTATCGCCGCCACCTCGACTACCTGTTCGCCAACGCCCTCTCCACCGACGAGTCCAGAACCCTCATCTCGGCAAGGATGCGATCCCTGTGAACGACACCCCGAAAGCCCCCGCCGCCCCCGTCGCCCCCGACGCGTGGCGCAAGTCCACCCACTCGGGACACCAGGGCGACTGCGTGGAAGTGGCCCCGCGCACCGCCCACCTCACGATCCGCGACAGCAAGCGCCCGACGCACGCCCACCTGCGTCTGCCCCACCACGCCTGGCCCGAGTTTCTGGCCGCGCTGCGACACGGGTGACCCGGCCCGCCGCCGCCGGCGGCGATCGACCGCGCCGAAAATCGGGATGAGCCGTCGACCCACCCGGGCTAGGGTGGTCGGCATGTTCGCCGCCGCATTCACGAGGACTCGCCGCCACTAGCGGCGGGCCGAGGCTTTTTCTCTTCCGGTTCCGCCGCACTTCGGGTCCCTGCCGGTGCGGCCGTTTCGGGCTGCCCGGCTCCGAACTGCCTTGCGGAGCCTTCTCGTGCCCTACCCCACTCATGGCGGACGCCATGAGCTCGGTCAGAACTTCCTCGTCGATCCCGCGGTGATCGACCTCTTCACGGATCTGGTCGGGCGTACGTCCGGACCGGTCGTGGAGATCGGGCCCGGTGACGGTGCCCTCACCCTCCCGCTGAGCCGCACCGGCCGACCGCTCACCGCGGTCGAGCTCGATCCGCGGCGCGCCCGGCGGCTGGCCCGCCGGGTGCCCGGGCACGTCCGGATCGTGGCGGGCGACGTGTTGCGGTACCGGTTTCCCGATCGGCCCTTCACCGTGGCGGGCAACCTGCCCTTCCACCTGACGACTTCGGTGTTGCGGCGGCTGCTCGACACCGGGCATTGGCAATCCGCGGTGCTGCTGGTGCAGTGGGAGGTGGCCCGGCGCCGGGCGGGTGTGGGCGGGGCCTCGATGCTGACGGCGGCCTGGTGGCCGTGGTTCGACTTCGAGGTGCACGCGCGCGTCCCGGCTCGGGCGTTTCGGCCGATGCCGTCGGTGGACGGCGGGCTGTTGTCGATGACGCGCCGGAGTACGCCGCTGGTCGTCGGGGCACGGGAGCCGTACCAGGAGTTCGTCCGCCACGTGTTCACCGGGCCGGGGCGCGGACTGCGCGAAATCCTGGATCGCACGGGCCGGTTGCCCGGTGCCGAGGTGCGCGACTGGCTCGTCGCGGCCCGGCTCTCCCCCCTCGCGCTGCCCAAGGATGTGACGGCGGGTCAGTGGGCCTCGCTGTGGCGGGCGATCGAGCGGGGAGAACGCGCGAACCACGGCGGTGTCCGCGCCGGCCGACCGCGCCCCGGGCGCTATCGGTCCCGGCGGTGACGTGAGCGGCGGCCCGCGCTCAAGCCCGCGCGATCGGCTCCTGGAGTTCGGTCACCCACTGCCTCGGGTCCGGTGGGCACTCCAGGTTGACCTCGCGCGGATAGCCGAGGGAGCGGTGGCCGTTGGCGTCGATCCAGCGGGCCAGGGCCTGTACGCCGGTCATCACGTCGTCCATCGAGCCCCGATGCACGAAGGTGGCGGCCTGCTCGATCGGCGGCAGGTCCACGATCGCGAAGTCGTGTTCGGGGCGCGGGTCGGCCGCGACCGTGATGCCGGCGTTGATGACGATCGTGTCGTCCCGGTCGGGCGAGACCTCGTAGTAGGCGATGCCCGGCCCGGTCGGCGCCACCCCGGCGGCGGCCATCCGGCGGCACAGTTCGTCGTACAGCGGCCCGATGATCGGCCCGATGTCACGCGGTCCGTCGGCGTCGACCGGGGTGGTCGCGGTCAGTACGGCCACCCGGACCCCGGGGACGCGCTTGAGCACGACGTCGTCGTCGGCCATCCGGCCCTCCGCCTCGATGGTGCGGAGCCTCGCCTCGACCTGGGCCAACCGCCGGCCGTCCGCCGCCACCGCCGCGGCGAGCTCGGCCCGGCGCAGCCGCAACATGCCGCGCAGCTCGCCGGCGCTCACCTGCTCGTCCAGGATGCTCCGGACCTGCTGGAGGGTGAAACCGAGGTCCTTCAGCGCGATCACCCGGTTGAGCCGGGCGAGTTGCTCGGCGCGATAGAAGCGGTAGCCGCTGACCGGGTCGACCCGGTCGGGGCGCAGCAGGCCGATGGCGTCGTAGTGCCGCAACATGCGGACGGACACGTTGCCGTGCCGGGCGAAGTCTCCGATGGTGAACATGACGCCTCCCAGTGCACGGCCTCACACGGTGTCAGGGTCAAGCCGCCGGGCCCGCAGCCCGCGCCGCCCTCACTCCACCGGCCCCGCCACGTCCCATCCCGGTGCCTGTACGTGGACGTGCAGGCTGCCCGGCGCCACCTCCTCGCCGCAGCCCCGACACATCAGTGCGGGGTCGAGCGCGTGATCCCCGTGCCGGAAGTCCACCGGCGGCTCGTCGGTCAGCCACCGGTCGCCCCAGGCCGCGAGGGTCTGCAGCACCGGCGCGAGGTCGCGACCCCGGGCGGTCAGGTGGTACTCGAAGCGCGGCGGCCGGTCCTGGTAGCGCCGCCGCTCCAGGACCCCGGCCGCCTCCAGGGTGCGCAGCCGGGTGGTCAGGATGTCCCGAGGTGCCCCGGTGTTGCGCGCGATCGCGTCGAAGCGGTGGTTGCCGAAGCCCATTTCGCGGATGGCCAGCAGCGCCCACTTCTCGCCGACCACGCCGAGTGTCGAAGCGACCGAGCAGGGCCGGCCGACCGGCGCCCGAGCGGCGCGGGACGGCGCGGAAGCACCCGCCGCCTCGGGCACCCGACCGGAGTCGGCGGAGGAGGCGTTCGAGGAGCCAGAAGACCCAGAGGAACCAGAAAACCCAGAGGACCCGGAGGAACCAAAGGAGCCGGAGGACCCGGAGGACCCGGAGGAATCAGCGTTGACGACCACGCCCACAAGGTTGCCATCCCCAACTCACTGACGCTACGTTGACGAGGAAGCAAGTTGGATTTTCCAACCCACACGGTCGAAAGGCGGCTGCCATGAGTAACGAGGCGTACCTCGTCGACGCCATCCGAACTCCCGTGGGCAAGCGCGGCGGGGGCCTGGCCAAGGCACATCCCGCCGACCTGGGCGCGCACATCCTGCGCAGCCTCGTCGACGGCACCGGCATCGACCCGGCCGCCGTCGACGACGTGATCTTCGGCTGTCTCGACGTGATCGGCCCGCAGGCCGGCAACATCGCCCGCACGTCGTGGCTCTCCGCGGGCCTGCCGACGAGCGTCCCGGGCACCACCATCGACCGCCAGTGCGGCTCCTCGCAGCAGGCGGTGCACTTCGCCGCCCAGGCCGTGCTCAGCGGCACCGCCGACGTGGTGATCGCCGGCGGCGTGCAGAACATGAGCGCCGTACCGCTGTCCGCCTCGCTGCGGGCCGGCCGCGAGTACGGCTTCGCGACCCCGTACGAGGGCGCGCGAGGCTGGCACGAGCGCTACGGCGACCAGGAGATCAGCCAGTTCCGCGCGGCCGAACTGATCGCCGAGCGCTGGGGCCTGACCCGCGAGGACATGGAGGCGTTCGCCGTCACCTCGCACGAACGCGCGCTGCGGGCCCGGCGCGAGGGCCACTTCACCAACGAGATCGTCCCCTACGGCGAGGTCATCCACGACGAGGGCCCGCGCGAGCCGGACCTCGCCAAGATCCGCTCACTGCCGACGCTGCGCCCCGGCGGCCGGATCACCGCCGCGCTGGCCAGTCAGGTCTCCGACGGTGCCTCGGCCGCCCTGGTGGTCTCCGAACGTGCCCTGCGGGTACACGGGTTGCGCCCCCGGGCCCGGATCCACCACCTCACCGTGCTCGGCGACGACCCGGTACTGATGCTCACCGGCCCGATCCCGGCCACCGCCCGTGCCCTGGAGCGCACCGGGCTGAGCCTGGACGACATCGACCGGGTCGAGATCAACGAGGCGTTCGCATCGGTGGTACTCGCCTGGCAGCGGGCCACCGGCGCGGATCCGGAGCGGGTCAACGTCAACGGCGGCGCCATCGCGCTGGGCCATCCACTCGGCGCGAGCGGCACCAAGCTCCTGGCCACGCTGCTCAACGAACTGGAGCGGATCGACGGCCGCTACGGCCTCCAGACCATGTGCGAGGGCGGCGGCATGGCCAACGTGACCATCATCGAGCGGCTGACCTGAGCCACCGCCCGCTCCCGGCGGTCAGTCGTGGCCGTGGTCGCCGGACTGGGCGAGGGAGCGGGTCACGCCGGCCTCCAGCTCGGTACGGGCGGCCTCGTCGGCGGCGCCGGAGCGGTCGAAGGCCGCCAGTGCGCCGCGCCACAACTCGGCGGCCTCCCGGTAGGCGAAGTGGATCTCCGCGTCCAGCGCGGCCAGGCGGGCGTAGTGGGCGGCCTTCGTCGCCGTCGCGCGCGAGGCGGAGGCCAGGTAGTGGTGCGCCAGCGCGGAGACGTCCCGGGGCCGTACCGCCTCGATCGCCTCGGCCGTGCGCGCGTGCATCCGGGCCCGGCGCAGCTGGGACAGGTCCTCGTACAGGGTGTCCCGCACCAGCGCGTGGGTGAACCGCAGTTGGCCCGCGTCGGGCTCCACGAGCAGTCCGGTCAGCAGCGCCGACTCGACCGCGTCGAGCACCGTGTCCTCGTCCGTGCCGCTCTGCGCGAGCAGGACGTCGACGTCGATGTCCCGGCCGAGCACACACGCCTGCTTGAGCACCTCCTGCGCGGCCTTGGGCAAGCCGGCCACATGCCGGCGGATCACGTCCCGAACCCCGACCGGCACCTCGGACACCGCCGCGTGCGCGCCCTCCGCGGCCAGCACCCGGGCCGTCTCCAGGACGTAGAACGGGTTGCCCGCGGTGCGGTCCACGATGGCCCGTACGGTGTCCTCGTCGATCGCCGCCGAGACCGCGCCGCGGACCAGGTCGCCCACCGCCTCCGGGGCCAGGCCGGTGAGTTCGACACGTTCCGGACCGCAGCGCGCCAGCCGGGCCAGTGCGTCGGCGAGCAGGTCGCCCACCTCGTTGTGCCGATAGGTGACCACGAGCAACACCCGACCGGTCGCGTCCCGGTCGGTGGCCAGGTGGCACAGCAGCGCCAGCGTCTCCTCGTCGGCGCGGTGCACGTCGTCCAGCACCAGCAGCCACGGCGTCTCCGCGGTGGCCCGGGCCAGATAGCGCACCACCGCCTGGTGCAACATGAGCTTGGCCGCCGCCTGATCGCCCACCGGGCTGTACGAGTCGGCGAGCAGCGGCGCCAACACGCGCGCGGTGTCCTCGTCCGGCGGGCTCACCGCGGCCAGGGTGCGCAACATCTGGGTCCACGGCCACCCGGCCGGCGCGCCGCCCGATTCGGGGCAGCGCCCCCACGCCGCCCGCCACCCCTCGGCGGCCAGCAACTCCCGGACATGCTCGGTCAACGCGGTCTTGCCCTCGCCCGGATCACCGCTGACCAGCGCCACCGCGAGCCGCCCGTCGGCGCGCTTCGCCGCGTTCAGCAGGTCGGCCGTCTCGTCGGCCCTACCGATCAACGTGGTCGTGCGCGCCACGAACCCGTCCTCCCCCAGCTCGTCGGAAACCCGTACCGGCTCCGCGACTTCCCGATGCGCGGCGGGCACCTCGGACACGGCGGACGCGGCGGCCGGCGTCGGCACCGCCGCCGGCGCGTCCAACTCGGCGGAGTGGGCCAGGATGTCCGCCTCCAGGCGCTGCAACCGCGCCCCGGGCTCGACCCCCAACTCCTCGCGCAGCGCCGCCCGTACCCGGCGCAACACCGCGAGCGCGTCGCCTTGGCGGGCACACCGGTACAGCGCCAGCGCCAACAACCGCCAACTCTCCTCCCGCAGCGGGTGCGCCGCCGCGTGTGCCTCCAAGCCGGGCACGATCCCGGACGCCTGCCCGATGGCGAGACCGGCCTCGGCCCGACGCTCCACCGCGACCAGACGCAACTCCTCCAGCCGGGCCGCCTCGGGCCGGGCCCACGGCTCGTCGGCGAACTGCGCGTACGCGGGCCCGCGCCACAGGTCGAGCGCCGCGGTCAACTCGCGTAGCGCGTCCTGTGCCGCCCCCGCCGCGAGGAGGCCGCCGGCCCGGTGCACCAGGGCCTCGAACCGCCACGCGTCGACCTCGTCCGTACCGACCCGGAACGCGTATCCCGGCGGCGCGGTGACCAGCACCGTCGACGGGGTGCGCGGCGCGCGGTCGGGTTCGAGCGCACGGCGCAGGTGCGACACGAAGGTCTGCACGGACCCGAGCGCGCGATGCGGCGACTCGCCGTGCCACAGGTCCTCGATCAGCCGGTCGACCGGTACGACGTGCCCGCGCGCCAGGACGAGCCGAGCGAGAACGGCCCGATGGCGTGGGCCGCGCAGGTCGGCCCGCCGGTCACCGTCCCACGCTTCGAGCGCTCCCAGAACACGAAACGTCAGCATGGTTAAGAGACCTTACTGATGCGTCATGAGCAGCCGAGCGGCGGCCGGGGCTGAAGTCATCCGGCTGTTGTCCCACACCCGGATCAACATCGACTCGACGCCCGATGAACACGCTTGCCGGGCTCATGTCGGCGGCATGCCGGGCGCATGGCGCCCCGATGCCGACGCCGATGCCCCGTCCCCCGCTCGGCGTTCGTCGGACACCGGGCGATCCCGGCGTCCGACGAACGAGCTTGGACCAACCTCCCGGCCCCTTCAACTCCCGGACTCACCACGCGGGTTGCCCGGGACCTGCGCCTCGCCCTCGGGGCGCGTCGCGGGTGCACCCGGGGACGCGGCCGGGGGTTGCTGCTGCTGCGCGGTACCGGGAGCCGTGCCCGGGGCGCTACCGGGAGCAGCCCCCGGCGCGGTGCCCGGCGGCGTACTCGGCACCGTGGCGGGCGGGTTGCCCGGCAGCCCCGCCGACGGCGGCGTACTCGCCGGCGGCACCTGGCCCGGCCGGACCGGGATCGCGATCGTGAACGGGGCCGTGCCCTCCACGATCCGGCACCCCCGCCCGTCCAGGTTCGGCTCGACCCGGGGCTGGGGGAAGGGCAGTGCCTCCCGGTTCGGCACCATCGGACGGCCGTCGGGCGTGCACGCGTAGTTCGAGAGCCCGCTGTACAAACCGAGTTGCCTACCGTTCTGGTCGAACAGCAGAACGTCCTTGAGTGGCCTTCCCTGTGCGTCGAACGGGTAGATGTTCTGCAGCGGCCTACCGTCCAACGTGCCCATCAGCCTGCTGCTGTCCAACGGGCGGCCGTCCGAACTGTCGTAGTACATAGGGTGATTCGATCCGGCGTACTCCACCCGCACGGTTTCGCCCGGCTCGAACTGTCCCCCGCTCACCATGCCGATCCCGAGCCCGACCACCATCGCGTTGAGCGGCACCGCCAGCCAGACCAGTCGGCGGTCGTTTCCCGAGCGCGCGCCCAGCCACAACGACCCGGCCAGGGCCAGGATGCCGACCGCCACCGGCCACCACACCCCGCCCACGATCACCCAGGCGAGCAGGGACACGACCAGCGCCCGCACCACCCACCAGGCGGACCGCAGACCGGCCAGGAACCGCACCGGCTCGGCGAAGCGCCCGGTGCGCAAGGACTCCCCGAGGGCCCTCGCGCGGCGGGTGACCGACAGTGCGGCGACCTCCGGCAGGCCGCGCTCGCGCCCGCGCAGCCACAGCGCATTCACCGCCTCCACAACCAGTGCGAGCACGCACGGAAAGATCCACCAGCGCTCCTGCGCGTCCCGGTGCGAGCCCAGTGCGATACCCGTCACGAACGCCGATCCGAGCGCCAACAGCAGTCCCAGTAGCAGGAGTTCGACCTTGCCGACGCCGCGCAACCGACCGCCGTCGCCGGTCGGCGTCAGCGGCGGATACCCGGCCGCCGCGCGCAGTTCGGCGGCGTACTCGTGCGGGGTGCCGAGTCGGGTGCGGAGCGCGTCGGAGGTCACCGCGCCGTCGAGCTCGGCGACCACCTCGCTCAGGTTGACCTCGACGTCGTCCAGGATCTCCTCCGCCTCGACGGCGGGCAGATCGGCCAGAATGCGGGCCACCTCGACGCGGTAGTCAGCGGCGACGGGGTGCAGTGCGGTGTCCTTCATCGGGTCTCCCCCACCAGTTCCGACATCGTCCGGGCGAACGAGTTCCACGTGTCGGTGGACTCCCGGAACCGCTGCCGGCCGGGCTCGTTCAGGGCGTAGTACTTGCGGTTCGGGCCTTCGTCGCTCGCCACCACGTAGGACGTGAGGAGTCCGGCGTTGTACAGCCGCCGCAGCGTGCCGTAGACCGACGCGTCGCCGACGTCGTCGAGACCGGCCTTGCGCAGCCGGCGCAGCACGTCGTAGCCGTAGCCGTCCTCTTCACGCAGCACGGCGAGTACCGCGAGGTCCAGCACTCCCTTGAGCAGCTGACTCGGATCCATGACACCTCCAGCTCTTATGCGTTGCACGGTACCACGCAATGCACAGTAGTGGACGGGACCGATCCCGGCCGTCGCACAACAGATCGGCTCGACTTCGCGTTTGTAGAGGCAGAGGCCTTCGGCGGGACCCGATCGAGGAGACGTGCACGATGCGGTTCGAGGAGTTCGCGGCGGCGCGGCTGCCGGCCCTGTTGCGCTATGCCGCGTTGTTGTGCGGGGACCGGGAGTTGGCCCGCGACCTCGTCCAGGAGGCGCTGACCAAGGCGTTCGTGCGGTGGAAACGCATCGGCGGCCTGGATCGGCCCGACGCCTACGTCCGCACCATCGTCACCAACGAGTTCCTGTCCCTGCGCCGACGACGGGCGGTGCGCACGGTGGCGCTGACCCAGGACGCGCTCGACCACTTCGAGGCGGGCGGCGTGCCCGACCCCGCCGGCGACGTGGACACCGGCGAGGACCTGTGGCGCCGGCTGGGCCGACTGCCCCGTCGGCAGCGCGCCGTCCTGGTCCTGCGCTACTACGAGGGCCTCACCGACGACGAGATCGCCGAGACCCTGGACTGCCGGGCCGGCACCGTCCGGGGCTACGCGTCCCGAGCCCTGGCCACGCTGCGCGTGGAGATGGCCGTCGAAACGACCCGCATCCCGTCGATTCCGCAGGGAGAACCGGCATGACCGACATCCGAGACCTCAAGGCGGCGCTGGCCCGGCACGAACACCTGGCCCCACCGCCCGACGGCCTGATCGAGGGGGCATACCTCGGCGCCCGACGCGTGCGTCGACGACGGTTGACCGCGAGCGGGCTGGCCGTGGTCACGGTGATCGCGCTCGGCGCGGTCGGCCCCGGGCTCCTCGACCGCCTCGACGACGACGGGCCGGGCCGGGTGGCCGCCCCCGCGGCGACCAAGCCGCCGGCCGCCCCCGTGGCCAAGCCGCCGGCCGTGACCATCGACGTCGACCGGAGCGACGGCTTCTTCCCCCTGGAGCAGGGCTTCTCCGGGACCACCGCGCTGGCCACCATCCGCACGAACAACGTCACCCGCACCGGCGCCGGCGGCGATGTCGGCGTCTACGCACCGGCGGACGTCGACACGGCGGCGATCGAGGCGGGCGAGGCGGTCACCGTGCAGGGACACCCGGCCCGCTATGTCGAGAACTACCTGATCGATCCGGCCGCCTACCATCAGGGCCCGGAGAACATCACCGCGCCCAAACCGGGCGGCCCCGACGAGAACGGGAAGATCGGGTTCCTGCAGCCGAAGGACACGCGAGCGCCGGTGGTCGCGTGGCGCGATGCCTCCGGATCCTGGGTGATCGTCTCCGGCACGAACAAACGCACCGAGCTGCTGCGGGTGGCCGACGCGGTCCGACTCCGGCCCACCGGCGTCACCACCCCCTACCGCCTCAACTACGTGCCGGACACGCTCCGGCTCGACTACGGCGGCTCGTCGACCTACACGCCGAGCGAGTCCAACTCGGTCCTCGTCTTCGGCGCCGCCGCGAATCCCGTGCTGAAGCGGAGCGACCTGCTGGGCCTGACCGAGGTGGGCGCGCTGCGCATCCAACTCATGGCATCGGACAGCGGCCGGCTGGACATCGTCTCCGAGACCGGCCCGCCTACGGTGCTCGGGGGATACGACACCTGGTACTTCACCAAGCCGGGCGCGGGCCTGAATCCGCCGAAGGGAGGCGCGATCCTCGTCGCCAAGGTGAACGAATGCGAGACGCTGATCACCGTCCAGGACAACAACCTCGTGCCGTATCCGGTATTGCGGAAGATGTTCGAGACGGCGAGCTTCACCACCTGCGCCGCGCCGGACACGTGGGTCGCCCCGCTGTCCTGACCACACCCCGTCGGTAGACCGAACTCCCGTGCCCGTCACGGGAGTTCGGCCCATGCCCGGACTCAGCCGGCCGCCGCCACCCACGCGTCCAGCTCGGCGATGTACGCGTCCTTGACGTCCTCCGGCAACCACGCGATGGCGAACGCGTTGTATTCGAACCGGGCCACCTCCGCCTCGGTAAGGCCGAGGTCCGCCTGGGTGCGCTCCAGGTTCTCCTGTACGTACGCGTCCATGTAGGCGGGGTCGTCGGAGTTGATCGTGACCAGGATGCCCTCGTCCAGCATGCGCCGGATCTCCGCGCCCTTGATCCCGTCCACCACGAAGGAGTTCGACACCGGACACACCGTCAGTCCGAGGCCGCGCTCCTTGATCGCGGCGACCAGCTTCGGGTCCTCCAGCGCGTTCGACCCGTGGTCGATGCGGTCCACGCCGATGTCCTCGATGGCCTGCCGGATGTGCTCGACGCTGTTCTCCTGGTCGACGTCGCAGTGCATCGTCAACCGGTAGCCCTCGGCCCGTGCCCGCGCGTAGACGGCGGCGAACTTGGCCGGCGGGTTGCCGCGCTCGTCCGAATCCAGCCCGATCCCCACGATCCACTCGCGGTACGCCAGCGACTGCACGAGCGTGGCCATCGCGTACTCGGCCTGGAAGTCGCGCAGGAAGCACATGATCAGCTGGGCCCGAATGCCCAGTTCGCGCCGCGCGTCCCCGATCGCCCGGGTGAGCCCGCGCACCACCACGTCGAACGGCACACCCCGGCCGGTGTGCGCCTGGGGGTCGAAGAACATCTCCACATAACGCACGTTCTGCGAGGCGGCCTTGCGCAGGTAGGCCATCGCCAGGTCGTAGAAGTCCGGCTCGTGCAGCAGGACCCGCATGCCGTCGTAGTAGACGGTCAGGAAGGAGGCGAGACTGTCGAACCGGTACGTCGCCCGCATCTCCTCGACCGAGGCGTACGGCAACTCGATCCCGTTGCGCTCGGCGAGCGCGAACTTCAACTCGGGCTCCAACGTCCCCTCGATGTGCAGATGCAACTCGCACTTCGGCAGCCCGCCGATGAAGTCCCGCATGTCACGCATGAACCGACCCTCCGACTCGAACACCCACTCGCCCGACAAACGCCAACCGTATGCCCAGGGGCGGCCCGGACCCCGCACCCGGCCCGCCGCGTCGCCGGAACCCGACCGCCGCTCTCTTGCATGGCCGATTCCACCTGCCCCTTCACGGAACGACCCGACCGGACGCACACTGTAAGTAGTCAAGTCATGACACACCGAAGGAAGTCCATGGACGAGCAACCCGAAGACGGGCCGGAGCCCGACGGACGGACCTTTTGGACCGTGGTCGACGGCGAACGGATCGAGACGCCGGCCACGATCGCGAGCATCCGCGAAGCCCTTCCGGCCGATCAGCGCGACGAGTTCACCAGGGTGGTCGAGGACACGCCCGCGCGGGACATGCTCCTGATCATGAACCGCTGGTCGCGCCGAACGCGACCGGAAATCGACGAGGCCACCGAGCGCGAGCACGACCGCGTGGAGGCGATCACCAGGGAGGCGGGCGACCGCGTCATCATGGGGGAGGATCCGAGTGTCGTACAGGCTGAGGTACTCGCACGACTGCGAGACGGTACGTAGCCAACTCACGACGTCGCAGCGCGGCGACCTGGACAGGGGCATGGCCCGCGTATGTCTGGACCCGTACGGGTGCGGCTCATCGCAGACCTGGCACAAAGACCGGCGAGAGGTGACGTGCGGATCGGTGGTGGTCGGATACCAGGTATCGAATGACGTCCTCTTGGTCACCGTGGTCCGCATCTACGGAACCTGAGCACGCGCGAGGCGGCCCTGTACTCGCGACACACGAGGGAATCGGGGCTCACACGGCCCGGGGTCAGCGGCGGTAGCAGCCGTAGACGCGTGGGGCTCGGGCGCCGGGAGGGATCGGGAACGGGACGGATTTGGCGGGTGGCGCTCCGTCGGTCGGGTACCAGATGGCGTCGTCCGGCTCCACGGCGGCGATGTCGGCGGTCCACGCGGGGCGGGCCGGGTCGAAGGGCTGGACGCGCACCCGGGCGGTGGCCGCGTCGATGTGCTCGATCACGCCGGGCGGGTGGGTCGGTCGCAGACGGGCGTCCCGGTGCTTGACCTTTTGGCCGATCTCGGCGACGTCGGGCATGGCGGGGAGCCCCTTTCATGGGCGGGGTGGATGGGGAACGCATCGCTTCGTGGCCGACCGGCGCGGGGAGCGCTCCGCGCCGGTCGGCTTCGCCCGGCCGCCTCGGGAGGCGTCGGGTGACGGGGCCGCACCGCCGGCCAGGCCAGTGGGGGCGGTGCGGCCGATCAGGGGGTGGGCGGTCGGCTGGGGTGCGTGTCGTCGGGCGGCATGCGCCACATGATCGACGCGTCGCGGAACAGGTGTTGCGCCTTGGTTCGACACGGCTCGTCCACGAGGGGTTGGGCCGCCACGATCCGGCCGGGCCGAGCCGCCTCCGGCTTCGCCGGCTCGGGCTTGGTGGGCATGGGCGAACCGGCTTCGTCGTCCACCACTTCGAGGTGCGCGAGCGGAATTGTGTAGGTCGTCTGGGAGTTGGCGGTGAGCGCCACGACGTAGCCGCCGGCCACGCGGTAAAGCGTTCCCACATACCGACTCCGGGCATCCCGCACCCGCACCTCGCCGCCCGCCATCCGAAGCCGCAACTCGGCTTCGGTGAGCGGTTGTTGTCTCGTCACGGTCATGGGCACGCCTCTTGCCTTTCGTTGCCGTCAGTCGTTTTTCGGCCACTCCCTGACAGCATCGGCCGGCGTCCCTAACCTTTGGAGTGACCTCCCGTTGCGAGCTCAATTGGAACAAATCGGGGGAACATAAGTGCGATTCCAGGAACATCCAAGCAACCCGACCGAGGGGTCGCCTCGGCAGCGCCTGGCTGCGCAAATCAGGGAACATCGTTCACGAGCAGGGCTGTCGGTGACGGAACTGGCCGACATCGTGGGCTACAGCAAGTCGTCCATGTCGAGATTCGAGACGGGCAACAGCCCTGTGCCCGAAGAACTGTGCCCCAAGCTCGACGCGGCGTTCGGCACAAATGGCCTGTTCACCTCGCTGTTCGAGATGCTACGCAATGTGCGTTTCCCTGATCAGTACTTGGAGTACATGGGTCTGGAGCGCAGAGCCGAAGCGTTGCGTGAGTGGGCAGGCTTCCGGATTCCCGGTCTTCTGCAAACCCCGGAATACGCGCGAACGGTCTTTCGGGAAGCCCACCGAGGAGCAACCGACGAAGCGATCGAGGCCCTGGTGGATGCTCGAATCGGCAGGCGCGCGATATTCGACCGATCTCCACGCCCACACTTCGCGGTGATCCTCGACGAATCGGTCCTACGACGATGGGTTGGTGGACCGGCTGTGATGGCTGCTCAACTTGTCGCACTCCTGCCGATGATGGACAACGGCCACGGCACTCTTCAGGTCTTGCCGTTCCGCCGCGGCGAACAGAGCCTGAGCGACGCGACGCAGATCGTCATCGAGCTGCAAGACAGTACGTCGCTCATCTACGTGGAAGGCAACGCCAGCGGTCAGATCCTTGAGGATCCGGACGCCGTACTTGCACGACGCCGGGCCTACGATCGGGTGAGCGCCTACGCCCTGTCCCCCAGGGAGTCGGCCATTCTGATTCGTGCGGTGATCAAGGAGTACGAGGAATGACAACCCCCGACCTGCACACCGTTGCTTGGCGCAAGTCGAGTCACAGCAATGATGACGGAGGTGCCTGCGTCGAGGTGGTCGACAATCTCCCGGGGATCGTCCCCGTCCGCGACTCCAAGGACCCCGGCGTCGGCCACCTGATCATCGGCGCGGCCTCGTGGACCGCGCTCACCGCCTCGTTGCGCGCCTGAGTGCAACGGTGAGCCCCGCCCGCCCGACCTCGGGCCGGCGGGGCCTCGCCCAGCTACGCGGCCGGGGCGATCCGGGCCATGCCGTTGATGATGCGGTCCATCGCGTCGCCGCCCCTGGGGTCGGTCAGGTTGGCCAACATCTTCAGCACGAACTTCATCAGCATCGGGTGCGGCAAACCGTGCTTGGTGGCGAAGTTCATCACCCTCGGGTCGCCGATCAGCTTCACGAAGACCCGGCCGAGCGTGTAGTAGCCGCCGTAGGTCTGCTTGAGGATGCGCGGGTAGTCGTGCAGCGCGCGCTCGCGGCCCTCGGGGGTGAGGCGGGCCACCGCCTGGGTGATCACCTGGGCCGCGATCTCGCCGGACTCCATCGCGTACGCGATGCCCTCGCCGTTGAACGGGTTGACCATCCCGCCCGCGTCGCCGACCAGCAACAGGCCCTTGGTGTAGTGCGGTTGGCGGTTGAAGCCCATCGGCAGCGCCGCGCCGCGGATCGGGCCCTGCTGGTTCTCGTCGGTGTAGCCCCAGTCCTCGGGCATGCCCGAGACCCAGCCCTTGAGCAGGTCGCGGTAGTCGATGTCCTTGAACGCCGCCGAGGTGTTGAGCAGGCCCAGGCCCACGTTCGAGGTGCCGTCGCCCATGCCGAACACCCAGCCGTAGCCGGGCAGCAGCTTCTCCTGGCCGTCGCGGCGGTCCCACAATTCCAGCCACGACTCCAGGTAGTCGTCGTCGCTGCGCGGGGAGGTGAAGTAGGTGCGGACCGCGACGCCCATCGGGCGGTCCTCGCGCCGGTGCAGGCCCATCGCGAGGGAGAGCCGGGTCGAGTTGCCGTCGGCGGCGACCACGATCGGCGCGCGGAAGACGGTCTCCTCCTTCGAGCCGTTCATCCGCGCGTTGACCCCGACGATGCGGCCGGTGCGCTCGTCCAGGATCGGGCCGGTGACGTTGGCGCGCTCGTACAGCTTCGCGCCCGCGGCCGCCGCCTGGCGGGCCAGGATCTCGTCGAAGTCGGCCCGCTTGCGGACCAGCCCGTGCGCCGGGAAGCTGGCCAGGTCCGGCCAGTCCAGTTCGAGCCGCATGCCGCCGCCGAGGATGCGCAGGCCCTTGTTGGGCAGCCACCCGGCCTCGACCGAGGTGTCCACGCCCATCGCGATCAACTGCTTGACCGCGCGCGGGGTGAGCCCGTCGCCGCAGACCTTCTCCCGCGGGAACGCGGTCTTCTCCAGCAGGATCACGCTCACGCCGGACTTGGCCAGGTGATACGCCGTGGTCGATCCGGCCGGACCGGCCCCGACCACGATGACGTCGGCCTCATGCGTCGAGTCGGCGCGCTTGGTGGTTGTGACGGGCGCTGCGTCGGTCACGGACGACTCCCCTGGAAGTCTCTGCGGCAGTGCCGAAACCGGGACGGTTCCGGCCGGACAAGTCTATGAGCAGCGGGCCGGGGACCGGCCCGTGGTCATCCGGTGGCGGGTCGAAAGCCCCGGTGCAGCGCGACCACGCCGCCGGTGAGGTTGCGCCACGCCGCCCGCTCCCAGCCGGCCCGGCGCACGATCGCGGCCAGTCCGGCCTGGTCGGGCCAGGCGCGGATGGACTCGGCCAGATAGACGTACGCGTCCGGGTTGCTGCTCACGGCGGTGGCCACCGACGGCAGCGCGCGCATCAGGTACTCCACGTAGACCGTCTCGAACGCGGGCCACGTGGGCCGGCTGAACTCGCAGACCACCAGGCGCCCGCCCGGCCGGGTCACCCGCAACATCTCGCGCAGCGCACCCTCTGTGTCGTTGACGTTGCGCAGCCCGAAGGAGATGGTCACCGCGTCGAACGTGGCGTCCCGGAACGGCAGCCGGGTCGCGTCGCCCGCGGTGAACGGCAGTTCGGGGTGGCGGCGCTTGCCCTCGCGCAGCATGCCCACGGAGAAGTCGCACGGGACCACGTCCGCGCCCGCGTCCCGGAAGGGCAGCGAGGAGGTGCCGGTGCCGGCCGCCAAGTCGAGTACGCGCTCACCCGGGCGCGCGTCCACGGCCCGCGCGACGGCTTTGCGCCAGGACCGGTCCTGGCCCATCGACAGCACGGTGTTGGTCAGGTCGTAGCGCGCCGCGACCGCGTCGAACATCGACGCGACTTCACGCGGTTGTTTGTCCAGGGAGGCTCGGGTCACCCGGCCATCATCTCGCGGCCGGGGCCGTGCCCGGGTCAGGGGGCGGGCAACGCACCGGGCGGGTCGCGTGGAGCGTGCGACCCGCCCGGTGGACTCGTGTCGGCGTGCGGCGTTCAGCGACGCGCGGCACGGCCACCGGCACGGCGCCGGCCGACCTTGACCCCGCCGCCGAGCCGGCCGATGCGCACGCCGACACCGACGCCGCCGCCGCGACCGCGACCGGTGCGGCGGCGCCTGCGGTGCGGGGTCACGGCATGGACGAGGGACCGGATTCGCGTACCAACGGACATGGTGTGCCTCCTCGTTCCGCACGGGCGGCGCCCGCGTCGGAAGTGGTCGGGAAACCCTGTCTTGTCGACCGGGCGCCTGCCCCGGGTTCGGCCGGTCATGCCTGATCGCGCCCCGAACGATCCCGCGCCGCCGCTCGGGCCGCCGTCAGCGGCGGTGCACGAGCCGGCCGCCGAGCACGGTGGCCACGCACGAGCCGGTGCCGTGGGCGAGCAGGGCCGCGTACGGGTCGCCCTCCGTCGGCACGTCGAACACCGCGAGGTCGGCGAGGCCGCCCGGGCGCAGCGTGCCCGCCCCGTCCAGGCCGCCCATCGCCGCCGCGCCGCCGACCGTGACCGCCTCGACCAGGCGCCGGTCCAGGTCGTCCGCGCGGTATCCCTGGCGCACCGCGACCTCGCGGGCCGCCGCCGCCTCCTCCCACATGTCCAGGGACGGCGAGGAGGCCAGCGAGTCGGTGCCCAGAGCCAGCGGCGAGCCCTCACGCAGGTAGTCCGCCACCGGCGCCTCGCCCGCCGCCAGGATCGCGTTGGAGCGCACGCACAGGGCGACGGCCGTACCGTGCCCGCGCAGCAGCGCCCGGTCCTGTGCCCCCAAGTGCACGCCGTGCGCGACGTGCACATCCGGCCCGAGCCCGGCGAAGCCGTCCAGGTAGGTCGCGGGGCTGCCGCCGCTGCCGCCGTCGAGCAGCTCCAGGGCCATCCCCGTCGCGCGGTTCGCCTCCGCGAACCGGCCGGTGCCGTGCCGGACGAACTCCACCTCGTGCGAGGTCTCCGCAAGGTGCGGGTGCAGCCGCAGTCCGCGCTCGCGGGCGATCTTCACGCACTCCGCGAACACGGCCGTCCCGACCGTGAAGGGGGTGTGCGGCGACACGCCCAACGTGCGCCCGCCGCTCGCCCCGCGCAGTGTGTCGAGGAATGCCTCGCGGCGCCCGCCCGCCCACATCGCGTCGTCCGCGATCACCTCGACATAGCTGATCCCGCGCAGGCCCGACCGGCCCACCGGCACCAGTACGCACGGATCGGTGACCACATCCGCCGCCGCCGTGGTCCCCGAGCGCAACATGTGGTGCACCCCGCGGCGGGCACTCTCCTGCCACATCACCTCGGAGAAGTCGGCCCGCCGCTCGATCAGCACCCGGATCCAGTCCGGGAACGCCAGCCCGGACAACGCGAGATCGCCGAAGTCGGTGTACTGGAGGTGCGCGTGCGCGTTCACCAGCCCCGGGGTGAGCACTCCGCGCCAGACCCGCTCCCGCGCCCCCTCCGCGACCAACTCGGCCCGCGGCCCCACCGCGACGACGCGCTCGTCCTCCACGAGCACGGCACCGTCGCGAATGGGCTCCGCGTCGACCATCGACAGGACAACGGGCGCAACATGCAACGTCAACGACATGCGCCCATCCTGCCAAGCCGGGTTCAGCGCGCGTCGACCACCTTCAGCTGTGTGCGAGGCGGCTCGGGGCGGGCGGTGCCGCCGGGGATGGCGGTGGAGGACAGGTGGGAGATCACCTTGTCGTCGACCGGGTCGTTCGCCGGGTCGTCGTGCACGATCAGGTGGTTGTACGTGGTGTCGCGCTGCGCGGGGACACGCCCGGCGGCGCGGATCAGGTGCAGCAGCTCCATCCGGTTCGAGCGGTGCTTGGCGCCGGCGGAGGAGACCACGTTCTCCTCCAGCATGACCGAGCCCAGGTCGTCCGCGCCGTAGTGCAGGGTCAGCTGGCCGGCCTCCTTGCCCGTGGTCAGCCACGAGCCCTGGATGTGCGCGACGTTGTGCAGGAACAGCCGGGCGACCGCGATCAGGCGCAGGTATTCGAGCAGGGTGGCCTGGGTGCGTCCCTTCAGGTGATTGTTCTCCGGCTGGTAGGTGTACGGGATGAAGGCCCGGAAGCCGCCGGTGCGGTCCTGCACGTCGCGGATCATCCGCAGGTGCTCGATCCGCTCGGCGTTGGTCTCGCCGGTGCCCATCAGCATCGTCGAGGTGGACTCGACGCCCAGGCCGTGCGCGGTCTCCATGATCTCCAGCCAGCGCTCGCCCGACTCCTTGAGCGGGGCGATCGCGGTGCGCGGGCGCTCCGGGAGCAGTTCGGCGCCGGCGCCCGCGAACGAGTCGAGCCCCGCCGCGTGGATCCGCGAGATGGCCTCCTCGATGCCCACCCCGGACACCTTGGCCATGTGCGCGACCTCGGACGCGCCGAGCGAGTGGATCACCAGCTGCGGGAACTCGGCCTTGATCGCTGCGAACGAGCGCTCGTAGTACTCGACGCCGAAGTCGGGGTGGTGCCCGCCCTGGAACATGATCTGGGTGCCGCCGAGTTCGACCGTCTCCGCGCACCGGCGCAGGATGTCGTCGATCTCCCGGACCCAGCCCTTCTCGCTCTTGGGCGGGGCGTAGAAGGCACAGAACTTGCACGCGGTGACGCACACGTTCGTGTAGTTGATGTTGCGCTCGATGATGTACGTCGCGATGTCGACGGTGTCCGCGTAGCGCTTGCGGCGGGCGGCGTCGGCGGCTCGACCCAGCGCGTGCAGCGGCGCGTGGACGTACAGCGCGAGTGCCTCTTCGGGCGTGATCCGCCCACCGTCGGCGGCCCGGTCCAGGACCGGCTGGAGATCGCTGATCACGGGGAAGCCTCCGCATGGAACGAATACGAGTGGAACGACTGCGACTCGCGAACGAGCCTATCCGGCGCGCTCACGAAGCCTGCGGGGCGTCGAGCAGCCGCACCCGGACGTCCGCCGGATACCCGGTGTCGTGCGAGGTACGGCGGGCGAACTCGGCGAGCCCGGCCAGGTGGCGCGCGCCCAGCGAGTAGTCGAGCGCTTCGGTGTAGTAGCGCTCCAGCGTGGCCGCGTCGAACGCCTCCCACCGGGCCACGTGCTCGCAGACCTTGTCCACCTCGCGCATGCACAGGTCGCGCGACTCCAGGAAGGCCCGGTGCACCTCGCGCACCTCGGCGGGATGCGCGGCCAGGAAGTCGCGGCGCGCGGCCCACACCGCGAATACGAACGGCAGCCCGGTCCACTGCTTCCACTCCTCGGCCAGGTCGTAGACCTTCAGGCCCAGGCGCGGCGCGTCGTAGAGCGTCGCGCGCAACGCGACGTCGCCGATCACCACGGCGGCGTCCGCCTCCTGCATCATCAGGCCCAGGTCGGGCGCCGAGGTGAAGAACTTCGGCCGTACGCCGTACCTCTCCTCCAGGAGCAGCCGGGCCAGCCGGACCCCCGTGCGGCTCTGCGAGCCCAGCGCGACCCGGGAGCCGTCCAGTTCCTCGATCGGCACCTGGCTGATCAGCATGACCGACATCACGGGCCCGTCGGCGGCCACCGCGATGTCCGGGAGCACCACGAGGTCGTCCGCGTGCCGCAGGTATTCGACGACGCTGATCGGCGCGATGTCGAGGTCGCCGCGCACCAAGGCGTCGTTGAGGTTGTCCGGAGTGTCCTTGGTGAGCTCCAGATCCACCAGCGTGCCCGTGCGGGCCAGGCCCCAGTAGATGGGCAGGCAGTTCAGGTACTGGATATGGCCCACCCGGGGTCGCCGGCGGCCGGCTTGCGGTGCGTTGTCCACACTGTCCATCCCCGCAGGCTATGCCCGGCTCCGCGGATCACCGGTATCGACCCGGTCGGGACCCGCGGTGTCACCGAACAGGCACAAGAGCGGACATGCGGCAGTGGCAGCGGGAAGCGAGTGAGACCCTTCCGGAACCGGGCCGAACCGCACGGCGGTCCGCCGACTACGACGGAGGAAGCGCGATGCACTCGTCCCCGGGCTCGTATCCGGGCCAGGGTGGCGGCTACCCGCCCCCGCCCCCGCCCTACGCGGCCACACCGGCGCCACCGCCGTACGACCCGGGTGGTGCGTACCGCCCCGGCGGCCCGGGCGCGCCCGGCGGCCACGGCGCGCCGCCGCGACCGCAACCCGCCCGACCCGCGTTCGGCGCACTGCGCGGCACCGTCGCCGGGATCAGCCTGGTGCTGGCCGTGCTGTTGTCGATCCCGGCCCTGTCGGCGCTGTGGTTGCGCTGGGAGGTGGTCTCCGACCAGGGGTTCACCGACAACGCGGTCGAGCTGATCGACGAGTCGGCGATCCGCAGCGAGGTCGCGCGGCTGATGACCGACGAGGTGATGCGGCAACTGCCGCCCGGGGTCCGCAATCAGGTGCCGCGCCAAGTGGTGCAGACGGCGGTGACCGAGGAGATCGCCAAGCCGACGTTCAAGGCGGTCTGGAAGGACGGCGTCTCCACGGCGCACGACGTGGTGTTGTCCTCGCTCCTGGGCCGGGACAGCAAGAACGTCCAGACCAAGGGCGACGACGTCGTGGTCAACCTCAAGAGCCCGCTGGACGCGATCGTGGGCCAGTTGAACAAGGCCGGGATCCCGGTCTCCAAGGCGGGTCTGCCGACCACCATCGCGATCGACCTCGCGCAACTGCCGCACGCCTCCGACGCGAAGCAGGGTCGGGACGCGCTCCGGGCGGTGGACGACGCGGGTCGGTGGTTGCCGATCCTGACCCTCGTACTTCTTGTGATCGGCCTGGCGGTCGCGGTCAACCGGTTCCGCGCGCTGGTGATGACCGGCGTCGGGTTGTTCGTCACCAGCGGCCTGCTGCTGATCCTGGTCGCCACCGCGAGCGGTCCGGTCGCCGACGAGCTGGCCGCCCGCAACACGCTGAACCGGGACGGCATCGAGGCCGTCTACGGCGTGTTCACCGACTCGCTGAACACGATGTCGTGGTCGGTGTTCGCGGCCTCGGTCGTGATGGTCATGGTGGGCGCCGTCGGGCTGAGCATGCGCGGTCGGCGGCGCTGACCGCGCCGCGTCGAGGCGGCGAGGGCGGGACCGGGGCGATCCCCGGCCCGCCCTCGCCGCGTTTCCGGCTCAGGCCAGGTTGCGTGTGGAGCCCTCGTCGTCGTCCTGTTCGATGTGGATGTCGTCCACGGAGATGTCCACCTCGACCACCTCCAGGCCGGTCATCCGCTCGATCGACTCGATCACGTGGTCGCGCACCGCCGCGGCGACCTCGGCGATCGGCGCGCCGTATTCGACGACCAGGCTCAGGTCGACCGCACACTGCTTCTCGCCGACCTCGACACTGACCCCGCGCGCGACGTCGGGACGACCGCCCGGGACCGCCTTGCGCATCGCGGCGAAGGCCCGGGAGACTCCGCTGCCCAGGGCGTACACCCCCGGGATCTCGCGCGCCGCAAGCCCGGCGACCTTCGCCACCACGCCGTCCGCGATCGAGGTACGGCCGCGGTCGGTGGCCAGCGCGGTCACCTCCGTCATGTGCGAGGCGCCGGAGGCTCCGGTCGACGGGCGCGCGACGCGCTCCGGGCTCGTGCTGCTCTGGGTCGCCGGGCGGGCGGGTGCGTCTGCCATGACTGGAACCTCGTCTTTCGCCGCGTTCGTGAGAGGTGGGGGCTCCCCTCACACAGGTGTGACCCCTTCCCGGTCGGTTCCTCACGCAATCCGGGCGAATTAATCCGATCGGCCGTTCGTCGTTCCTGTCGAGCGACAGGAACATGTTTCATTTCACTCCCGGCCAACCGTTCAGGAGGCTTGCTCCCGCATCGGGAACCGCCTGTGATGGGACCCCTGCATCCCGGCCAAGGAGGAAACACTGTGGAGCGGTTCCAGGATCGGCGCATCATCGTCACCGGCGGCGGCTCGGGCATCGGCCAGGCCACGGTGCTGCGGCTGCTGAGCGAGGCGGGTTCCGTGCACGCGGTCGACGTCAACGCCGACGGGCTGGACAAGACCCGCGCGATGGCGGCGGAGAAGGGCCTCGACGCCAGGCTGACCACCGGCGTGCTGGACGTGTCGGACGAGGCCGCGGTCGGCACCGGCGTGGCCGAGACCGTCGAGCGGTTCGGCGGTCTGGACGTGCTGGTCAACGCCGCGGGCATCCTGCGGGCGGGGCACACCCACACCTTCCCGCTGGACAAGTGGAACCAGATCATCACGATCAACCTGACCGGCACGTTCCTGATGACCCGCGCCGCGCTGCCCGCGCTGCTCGAAACCGGCAACGGTGTGGTGATCAACTTCAGCTCGACCTCGGCGAGCTTCGCGCACCCCTACATGGCGGCCTACGCGGCCAGCAAGGGCGCGATCGACGCGTTCACCCACGCGATCGCCCTGGAGTACAGCCGCCAGGGGCTGCGCGCGGTCAACGTCGCGCCCGGCAGCATCTCCAGCGGCATCGTCGACGACACCCCGAACCAGGTTCCGGAGGACGCCGACTGGGAGCTGTTCGGCAAGCTGATGCCGATCATCGGCGACGGCATGGCCCACCCGGACGTGATCGCCGGCATGATCGCCGCGCTCGCCTCCGACGACGGCAAGTTCGTCACCGGCACGTCGCTGCGCATCGACGGCGGCACGCACGCCTGAGCGGGACTCGGTCCCGGGTGCCGCGCGGGTCGACGCGACCCGCGCG